>JASGEU010000221.1:0-2504 GCA_047606065.1 Mobilitalea sp. | reverse complement strand
TCTACAGTGGAGAGCTGGAGCGAAATGTTACAATTCGCGTTCTTGAAAATGATACTGCAATCGAACAGGGGTATTTTGCTGAACTAATCGCAGCTTTTAATGAGAAGTATAAAGAATATGGAATAGTAGCTGTAGATGCAAATATGGACCAGCGCAGTAATTTAGCAGATGATGGTCCTTATGGATATGGTCCTGATGTATTATATCAGGCAAATGATTCTCTTATGAAGTATGTGAATGGAAAACACATTTACCCTATTCCCATCGAGAGCTTAGATTGCTATTCTCAAATTCCTGAAAATGCCTGGGAAGCGTATAAGTCCGAGGTGGATGGAACTACCTATTATATGGGTGTCCCTGTTAACGTTCAAACCTCAATGCTCTTTTATCGAAAGGATATGCTGCCGGAGGGTTGGGAAACAGAATGGGACGTTAACAGCAACCAGGTACCTGATATGGTAGAAAGCTGGAATAGTTTGTATAAGTATTCTAAGTCTATTGTTGACTCTGGAAGCGGTAAATATGGGTACATGAGATCCTTATATGATGTGTATTTTTCGTCCGGGTTCCTATTTTCCTATGGTGGTTACATCTTTGGAGATAACAATACAAATCCACAGGTGTTGGGATTATCGGAAGGAAATGCTGAAGTTGGTGCCAATGTGTTATTACAGTTAGCTTCTGCCATGAACGAAGAATGTATTGATGATTCCATAACAGTGAATGCTTACAGCAAACTTGCGGATGGTACCTATTTTGCAACCATGACAACGCCGGACGTATATACCTTATTTATTAAAGAACTTGCTTTAAAGTATGAAGAACAGGGTAAGAGCAAGGAAGAAGCTAAGGCACTTGCAGAGGAAAACCTTATGATTACCGGATTGCCTCTGTTGCCGGCAAGTGGTGATTTAACAGAGGAAAATCCTGAACTCGTTCCATTAAAGTCCATGGGTGGAATCAATGGATATGCAATTAGTGCATATACAAAAGCACCAAACGCCAGCCTTGCCTTTGTTGACTTTGCCACCAGCTATGAAATGATTATGAAAAGAAACGAATTGTTGGGAGTAATCCCCGCCAGATCTGATGCTGCCAAGGAAGCAGGCGGTGTAGCTGAAATTGTATTTAATAACCTGAACGAAGGAAATATTGTGGTAATGCCTTCGATCAATGAGATGGTGCAGGTATGGGCTCCGGCAGAAACCTTCTTTACAGATTTAGCAAAAGATGCTTTTCGAACTACAGATAAAAAATTCACATCTTTAGAAGCGTTAAAGAGTGCATTAAAGGAAGTAGATCAGCAGATACATGATGCGATCTACACCCTTTCTGAATAGAGGGATGGAAATGAAAATAGTAAGAAATAAAATTGAAACATTAAAGGCTTTTCTGAAACATGCCAATAAGCAGGTGATTGCCAGTATATTCCTCATGGGCTTGGGGCAATTGATGTATGGACAGATTGGAAAAGGGTTGATCTATCTTGCGATACTGATTTGCGGGATTATGTTTTTTCTGTTTCGTGGAGCTGCCGACTTTGTCGGTTTCTTCACTTTGGGAACAAAGGAAGCAGACTCCTGGTTCGGTATTGAAGGGGATAACTCCGTTGTCATGCTGCTCATGGGTATTCTCTCCATTGCAATCATCATTATCTTTATCAGCTGCTATATCTCCAATATCAAAGATGCTTATAAAACACAGCTTCTGATAGAACGAGGAGGGAAGTCGCTTACTTTTAAAGATGAAATCAGGAAGTTTGGGGATAAAAAGTTTTATAAGGCAGCATTGTTTTTACCGATTATTGGCGTATTGCTATTCAGTGTATTACCGATTGTATTTATGATTGCAATAGCATTTACGAACTATGGAGGAAATATTGTTCCGCCAAAATTAGTTGATTGGGTTGGCTTTGATAATTTCGTACAGATTGCGACCCTATCTAAGTTTGCACCAACCTTTGGAAAGATATTAGGCTGGAACCTGATCTGGGCCGTGTCGTCCACCTTGCTGAATTATTTTGCAGGACTTGGACTTGCCCTTCTCCTTAATAAGGAATGTGTAAAAGGAAAGATAATCTGGAGAGCCTTTCCCGTATTAGCATATGCAGTTCCTGGCTTCATAACCTTGCTGGGCTTTCGATTTATGTTTTCTTATGGCGGTCCGATCAATCATTTTATAACGGATATGGGTTTCAGAGCGGTTGGCTTTTTAGATATTGATGCAAAATGGATTGCAAGACTGATTGGTCTGCTGGTAAATGCCTGGATCAGTATACCGTCAATTATGCTTTTGTCGACGGGAATCTTGGCGAACCTTGACGGAAATCAGTTGGAGGCTGCTAAGATAGACGGGGCGAAAAGATGGAAACAGTTTACGAAAATAATACTGCCCTTTGTTATATTTTCCACTACACCGGTATTGATTTCACAATTCATCGGGAACTTCAATAACTTTGGTATCTTTTTCTTCCTGCGTGGTGGGATGTACATGGATGGTTATTT
>JASGEU010000220.1:0-64969 GCA_047606065.1 Mobilitalea sp. | reverse complement strand
CTGGGCGAAGAATATAATAAACCCGTGGTGGCAACCTGTGACGTACATTTTCTTGATCCGGAGGATGAGGTCTATCGTAGAATTATTTTAGCGGGAAAAGGTTTTAAAGATGCAGATGAACAAGCTGCCTTATATTATCGAACCACCGAAGAGATGCTGGAGGAGTTCGCCTACCTTGGGAAAGCTAAGGCCGAAGAGGTTGTAATTACAAACACTAATCTGATTGCGAGTCGAATTGAGAAAATATCACCGGTGCGTCCGGATAAATGTCCTCCGGTTTTACCAAACTCGGAAGAAAACCTGCGTAATATCTGCTATGAGAAAGCACATTCCATGTATGGCGAGCCGCTTCCCAAACCAGTGGAAGCACGATTAGAGCATGAGTTAAAATCAATTATCAATAATGGCTTTGCCGTAATGTATATTATTGCACAAAAGCTGGTGTGGAAATCAAATGAAGATGGTTATCTGGTTGGTTCCAGAGGTTCTGTCGGTTCGTCCTTTGTAGCTACTATGGCTGGTATCACAGAGGTTAATCCTCTTGCACCTCATTATTATTGCTCCAACTGCCATTATTCAGATTTTGATTCCGACGAAGTAAAGAAATATGGAGGCAGCTCCGGATGTGACATGCCCGACAGAGCATGTCCTAACTGTGGAGAAGCCTTAACGAAGGATGGCCATGATATCCCCTTTGAAACCTTCCTGGGATTCTATGGAGATAAAGAGCCGGATATCGACCTTAACTTTTCAGGTGAATATCAAAGTAAGGCTCACGAATATACCGAAGTATTATTTGGCAAGGGACATACCTTTAGAGCTGGGACAATTGGAACACTGGCGGACAAGACTGCATTTGGATATGTTAAGAATTACTATGAAGAGAGAGGGATTCACAAGCGAAATGTGGAGATAGACCGTATTGTGCAGGGGCTTGTGGGTGTAAGGCGAACGACAGGGCAGCATCCTGGTGGTATTGTTGTAATGCCGCATGGCGAAAATATATATTCCTTCACCCCGGTACAGCGACCCGCCAATGATATGACCACAAGCACAATCACAACTCATTTTGATTATCACTCAATCGATCACAATTTATTAAAGCTGGATATTCTTGGTCACGATGATCCAACCATGATCCGTAAACTAGAGGATTTAACGGGGATTGATGCAAAAGAAATAAGCCTGGATGAGCAAAATGTATTAAGCTTGTTTCATGATTTAAGTGCACTTAAGATTGCCCCGAAAGATTTGGATGGTTGTGAGCTTGGATGTCTTGGTATTCCGGAGTTTGGGACAGATTTTGTTATGCAGATGGTGAAGGATACCAAGCCAAAGACCTTTTCCGATTTGGTTCGTATCTCTGGATTATCCCATGGTACCGACGTATGGTTAAACAATGCACAGACTTTAATTCAAAGCGGTACCTGTACCCTTGCTACGGCAATCTGTACTCGAGATGATATTATGACCTATCTGATTGCCACCGGTGTTGAACCTGGTGTGTCCTTTAAAATCATGGAGAGTGTTCGTAAGGGGAAAGGATTAACTCCCGACATGGAGGAAGCCATGTTGGCTTCCAATGTACCGGACTGGTACATCTGGTCCTGTAAGCAAATTAAGTACATGTTCCCCAAGGCGCATGCTGCAGCCTATGTTATGATGGCCTTCCGTATAGCTTATTTTAAGGTCTATTATCCGTTGGCTTATTATGCAGCCTTCTTTTCCATAAGAGCATCTGCCTTTAATTATGAGCTTATGTGTCTGGGAAGAGAGAAGTTGGAATTACATATTGCCGATTATAAGAGAAGAAGTAATATCTTAACAAAGAAGGAACAGGATACCTTTAAGGACATGCGAATTGTGCAGGAGATGTATGCAAGAGGTTTTCAGTTCTTACCCATTGACATCTATAAAGCGAAAGCCCAAGATTTTCAGATTATAGATGGTAAATTAATGCCATCGCTTAGTACCATTGATGGTCTGGGTGAAAAAGCAGCGGATGCAGTGGTTGAAGCTTCAAAACTTGGACCCTTTTTATCCAGAGATGACTTTAAAATACGTTGTAAGGTAAGTTCAACTGTTGTTGATTCTATGGCTAAGATGGGACTATTGGGAGACTTGCCAGCGTCAAACCAAATGTCGCTTTTAGATTTCCTGACATAAGATGAAATACTTTCATCAAGTAGTTTAAGCAGAGTTTATTCGCAGTATTTAAGATTTTATACTGCGAAGTTTGAATAATTAAAGTAACAGAGGGGTGTTCCTGTAATAGAATATTATCTATTGCAGGAACAATTCCATCTGTTTTTAAAATTAATATAATAATGCAATATACTAATAATATGTACAATAAAGTATTTATAGGAATTGAGGTAAGATAGGAAAAAATTAATATTTCTAAAATGTGTCAATTGATAAAACAATTTAAAAAATATTATAAAAAGTACTTGCTTTTTTACTCGCTATAGTATATTATAAATATTGTTCTTGAGGCTCGTTGGTCAAGGGGTCAAGACGCCGCCCTCTCACGGCGGAAACACGGGTTCGATTCCCGTACGAGCTGCTAAATATAAAAGCAACATGGAATATTATTTCATGTTGCTTTTTTGATTTCATGACAAGTGAAACGTCTTGCCGTTTCATCTTGTTTACACTAAAATATAATGAACATTATAATAGATAAAGCAAATATGTTATCTCATATCGATTTAATACGGATATGAATGTAAGTAAGCATAAGGAAAGTTGTAAGTGATAATATATAAGTCCTGTTGATATTTCGACAAGGTTGTAGTATAGTTAAAACAAGATTGGGAATTTATTACTATAAACTCGAATAATGTTTTGAAAATATGTTATATTTTGTCGTTTAATAATAGAAAAACGAAGAATTATGTATAGTTAAACGCTTAATAGCCTTTTGATTTACTTTTTGAGTTTGCAATAGTATAATATCTATGCTAGTTCTATGTGAGTTTGTTTCAAATGAGGAGGATCACAGTATGCTAAGAATATATATATGTCCAACCTGTTATAATATTCGAATGGTGTCAAGAAAGCCAGATGCTGTGTGTCTGCATTGCGGAATGAGATTACATAAAAGTGATTTAGAGTATGCAGAGTTTATGAACATGACAGAAGAGGAAAGAAATTTATTTAAGGAAAGATACAAAGCTAGAATGATTAGCTACAATGAACTTAAAGAAAATAAGATGGATACAGATACAACAATATAAAATAGAAGTTGTTTCATTTGAATGAATTCATGGTGGAGATTAATTCTCCACTTTTTCCATGTAATATCCTATATAATGTAGGAAATTTTGCTCTATTGCTAGGAGGTAATATATAATTTAATTACTTTACAAACTAAATATATACTGTACAATAGACTCAGGATATGTGAGATATATCATTAAGCAAATTAGGATGGTGTGCAATGGAACTAGAAAATTTAGAATATCTAAGTCGTGTAATCAAAAAGGAAATAGATGCTGGAAAGATTAGTGGAGCAGCCATCTGTGTCCTTCATGAAAATAAACAGGTTTTCCGCAAAGAGTATGGTCTTGCGGACATTGAGAAAGAACGTCCAATAAAGCAAGATACAATTTATCGTATGTTTTCAATGACTAAACCGGTTACTGCGGTGGCTGCAATGATTTTATTTGAAAGAGGAGAACTTAATCTACTATCACCAGTATCTGATTATCTGGAAGGTTTTAAAAATCAAGAAGTATGGACTGATAATGGGCTGGTGGAGTTGAACAGGTCCGTAACTATTCAAGATTTATTAAATATGACCTCCGGTGTTGTATATCCTGATGGAAGTTTTGAAGTGGGCCGGCAAATGGGGGCATTATACGATGAAGCAGCTCGATTGTTTGAACAGGATACGCCTTTGAATACGGTAGACTTCTGCAATCATATGGGTCAGGTTCCATTAGCCTTTCAACCAGGTGACCATTGGCATTACAGTGCATCAGCAGATGTTCTGGGAGCCGTCATTGAAGTTGCATCTGGAAAGCGTTTTAGTGAGTTTCTTCGTGAAGAGATTTTCACTCCGCTTGGCATGGTTGATACCGACTTTTATGTTCCTGACGAAAAGATGGAGCGTTTTGCACAAATGTATGATTATATAGAAGATAAAAAGCAACTTGAGCCTTTTCGCAATTATTTTCTGGGACTCTATCATTATGAATCTAGTCCGGCATTTGAATCCGGCGGAGCAGGATTGGTATCAACCATTGATGATTATGCCAGATTTGCCTTAATGCTTGCCAATAATGGTGTATATAATGGCGTCCGTATACTTGGGAAAAAGTCAGTGGATTATCTTGGAGTACCGCAGCTCACGAAGGAGCAGGCAGCTACCTATAACTGGGATTCTATCAGCGGATACAGTTACGGTAATTTAATGCGAATTTTAGTAGATCCTGTGAAGGCAGGCAGTAATGGTACGATTGGTGAATTCGGTTGGGATGGCTGGGCAGGCAATTACTTTATGGTAGATCGTAAAGAAAACTTAGTCATGCTTTATATGATCCAGCGTTGTGGAGGAACAAATCCAAATTTGATGAGAAGATTAAGAGCAAATATTTATGGTGCCATATAAAAGCACCATCACTGCTTTGTATGAGGAATTACTTTACCATAAAAAAGCTGTACATGAAATATCACATCCAATACCTTTGGAAAGGATAAAAATTTCATGTACAGCTTTTTATAATTCATGATAAGTAAAACTACCTATAATTCATCTGATTTAAAGCTCAAATTTAACTTTCTGAAAGTGCTCTTCGACGGTTAATCAAACGAATAGCGGTCAATACAGCTCCAAATAAACAAATACTGGCAGCAGTCAAATATGCACCTTTCATACCGTAAATGAATACATCATCTCTTCCAACAACATAATCAGATACCTTATAACCAATCTTGTGACTCATACGACCATAGAGGATTAATACCGCAATTGAAATACCGCTTATCATACCCAGGTTCCTTATTAGAGCATTAATACTTCCTGAAATTCCAAGCATATGCCTTGGCGCATTGGACATAATCAAGGAATTATTCGGGGACTGGAATAGACCGTTGCCGATGGACATAAGTGCCACGTAAACAATGAGATGGATTAAGGTGGATGTCTCATGTAATGTAGACATCAGGAATAAACCAACGGCGTTTAAGGATAAGCCAATAAAGGTCAAAAACTCTGACCCGATTTTATCTGACAGGTGACCGCTGGCAGGAGCAACTACAGCCAAAATCAAAGGATAGACCATCAATATTAAGCCTGTAAATGCGGGAGAGTAAGCCATCGTATTTTGCAGATAGAAGGGCATGATAATAGTAGAACTACTGATTGCTATAAATGAGGTAAAGGCACAGAAAATGCTTAAGGTAAACAGCCTGTTTTTAAACAGTGATAATTGAAGGAGAGGTATTTCCGTTCTTTTTTCAACCACAATAAAGATAATGAATGTAATTAGGAACACGAAAAATCCTGCCAATATAATTGGTTGATGATATCCCTGCTCTTCGCCGAGTATAAGGGATAAGAATAATGAAACAATGGCAACTGCAAACAGCACAGCACCCCTTACATCAAGCTTTTCACTGGAGATATCTTTAGAGCGTGGTAATATTTTTAATCCTAACAGATATACTATGATGCCAATTGGTACATTAATAAGGAAAATGAACTTCCAGTTTAATGCACTTACGATAAAACCACCCAGGGGTGGACCTGCCATGGAGCCAAGTGCAACAAAGGTACCAGAGATACCCAGAGCTCTGCCGCGTTCATTACTGGGAAATACATGAGTTATGATTCCTTGGTTGGTTGCCATAGTGGCTGCAGCACCTAGTCCCTGAATTGCTCGTGCAATGATTAAGATAATAAAGGAATCAGAGATTCCGCACAAGAGAGAGCCAATGGTGAAAATTATGATGCCCAGCTGAAAGATTCTTGTCTTGCCTTTCAGATCACCCAGGCGGCCAAAAACCAAAATTGTTCCTACAATAACTAATAAATACGAGGATACCACCCAGGCAATGGCTTCGGAGCTAACCGATAAATGTTTTGTCATTTCCGGCAATGCTACATTAACAATACTGCTGTCTAAGGTAGCCATAAAGGTCATGAGCACAACATTGATTAAAATTATCATTCTATTTTTATAAACTACTTCCGTATTTTGTTCCATTCTATTTCTCCACTTTCTGCTGTTTTCTGTGATTTTTCATGTCCTTTACTACAATGCTTAGTAAATTAAATAATACTTCCTTTTCCTGATCATTCAGTCCACTGGTAATTATCTCATTCCATTTTAATAATTCCTTTTTTATATCTGGAATAATTGATTTACCCAAATCTGTTAGATATAACTGGTTTGCCCGGCTGTCTTCTTTGGAAATTTCTCTTCTAACATAACCCAAATCAATAAGTTTTTTAATTACTCTTGTTGACATTGCTTTATCTATATCCAATTCCTTGCTGATCTGATTCTGGTTTAGTCCATCATAATGATACAGGGTTAATAAATAAGGATAAGAACCGCTGCCAAGATGATATTTCTTTAATACCTCGTTAGTATATACCTGTGTACTTCGGTAAATACTTCCGTTCAGCATTGTAAGGCTAATGTGTTTTTCTTTCAAGGTATCACATCCTTTCCATACACTATGTGAAATTATAGTAATATATAGTTGATAAGTCAACTGTTATTAATAATTAAGTTTTGCCAATATTTATTAAATGGATCCATTATAAAAGTAGTTTTAGAAAAGACAGAGAAAAAATATTAATAATTAAAAAAATAATAATTGAAATAATTACATCACTATGGTAGTATGGTAAAGTGCTAACAAAGAAAAGCAAAAACAGGAGGATTTTATGAAAAAGATAGTAAGTATAATTATGATTGGAATCATGATTGTAAGTATGGCGGCATGTAAAAAGAATAATTCGGATGAAGATACGTCCTTACAGTACATAAAAGACAATGGTAAGTTAATTCTTGGTTTGGATGACGCCTTTGCACCAATGGGCTTTCGTGACGAGAATAATAATATAGTGGGATTTGATATTGATCTTGCACAGGCGGTTTGTGATAAGCTTGGGGTGGAGTTGGTACTTCAACCTGTGGAATGGGAAGCGAAAGAGAATGAGTTAAATACTAAGAATATCGATTGTATCTGGAACGGTCTTTCACTTACCCCGGAACGTATAGAAAGCATGACCATGTCAGAACCATATATGACAAATGATATTTCTTTGGTGGTTACAAGCGATAGTGATATCAAGAGTCTGGAGGACATGGCAGGTAAGAAGCTGGCTTTACAAAGCAGTTCCTCTGCAGAAGATGCATTAAATAGCGAGGATAACAAAGCTTTCAAGGAATCCTTAGGCGAAGTAATTCCGTTTAGTGACTATGAAGTAGCCTTGCTTGATTTAGAGTCTGGCAATTCAGATGCTGTATTACTCGATTCAATTGTTGCTGATTATAAGATAACAGCAGGAAAAGATCTCGTGAAAATAGAAGGCTCCTTATTACCTGACCAGTATGCAATTGGTTTTAGAAAAGGTGATGAAGCATTATGTGATGCTGTTGAAGCTGCTTTAAAGGAATTAAAAGCAGACGGTACTGTTGCAGAGATTTCAACCAAATGGTTTGGATCTGATATAACAATAATTAAATAATTATTTAGTTGTTGTGAGTTATAGTGAGATATTGCAATAGAATATGAGTGCCTGTTTATTCCGATGGTCTGCTCCCGATGCACCATTAGCATAGATAGACACTCATATTTTACACATAGAATTTGTGTAAAAATTCAAATTCAAAGTTCTGCTTAGAATGGAGTGTTTATATGACTATAGATAATGTGCCTTTGGATCTGTTGTTGCCTAATATGCTTGAAGCAACCTCAGAAACCTTAAAAATTTTCTTTCTAACCATAATATTGTCAATACCTTTAGGGTTTATAGTTGCAATGGCTAGGAGGAGCAAGCTTTGGTTTATTAGTTTCCCAACGAGAATTTATCAGCTGTTATTTCGGGGAACGCCTTTGATGGTACAGTTGATTTTTTTTATGTATGGACCCTTTTACATATTTGAGGTAAGCCTATATGACCGATTTACGGCATGTATTCTTGCCTTTGCGATTAATTATGCGGCTTATTTTGGTGAAATATTTCGAGGTGGAATTGCTGCAATTCCAAAGGGACAATATGAAGCGGCAAAGGTGTTAGGGTATACAAAACTACAGACCTTTCTTCGAATCGTGCTGCCACAGGTAGTTAAGACGGTAATACCTTCCGTGGGCAATGAGTTGATGACCTTAGTAAAAGATACCTCGCTTGCACAAGTAATTGGAATCATTGAGGTGTTTCGAGTTGCTTCCAATGCATCCTCGACCTTTTCTTCCACAGTGCCAATCCTAGTGGCTGCGTTATTTTATCTTGTAATGAATACCGTAGTGGAGATTTCCTTTAAATTACTGGAGAAGAAGATGGATTATTATAAGAATTAATAGAGGATGGAATTGTGTGGTCGCTTGATATTGGCTGGTGATTTAGTGCATATATGATTTGGAGGTAGTGATGTTACTCAAGGCAGAGAACTTACAAAAAAAATTTGATAAGAAAGAAATATTGAAGGGAATTTCCTTGGAAGTGAAGGAAGGAGAGGTTGTAGCTGTTATTGGCCCTTCCGGATCGGGGAAATCAACACTTCTTCGGTGTTTAACACAATTAGAGCAGGTAAACCAAGGGAAAATTGAAATATGTGAAAAGAAAATGGTGGATACCTTTGCAGGTGAGGGTTATTCTGACAAAAAGACGTTGCATGAAATTGTGCTCAATATTGGGCTGGTATTTCAAAATTTTAATCTTTTCCCACATAAATCTGTATTGAAAAATATTATGGAACCTCAGGTTAAGGTATTAAAGATAGAAAAGGCGCAGGCAAAGCAGAAGGCGATGCAATTACTGGAACAGATGAACTTGGCTGATCGAGCAGAAGCATATCCTTGTGAGTTATCCGGCGGACAGCAGCAGCGTGTAGCAATTGCACGTGCCCTTGCGCAAAATCCAAAAATTTTATTCTTTGACGAACCAACTTCAGCTTTGGATCCAGAACTTACTGGGGAAATTCTGAAGGTTATTCGTTCATTAGCAGATTTAAAAATGACTATGGTTATTGTCACTCATGAGATGGCCTTTGCCAGAGATGTTGCCGATAGGGTTATTTTTATGGATGAAGGTGTCATTGTAGAGCAGGGCACGCCACAAGAAGTATTTTCAAATACCTCAAATCAAAGAACAAAAGATTTCTTACAGCGGTTTAATCAAAGCTATTAGTTAACAACCATTTCTGGATATAATATGGATACGAAAGCAAGATGTTCGCTTAGATATGTTTTAATAGTTTAGCTACAAGCTCGATTTTGCTCTGCAAAATCGAGCTTGGGCAGAGCACCCTACAAGTTTTAGATGCAATATGCATTCGAAAGCGAGCTTTCGAATGCATATTGCATCTAAAACTTGCATGGCTAAACTGTTACAAAATAATACTTGCAATATTTGGTTGTATTTGATATAATAACTAAGGTACAAAATGATAAGACTAATTAGGAGTGGGCGAAAGTCCACTCTTACTTTTTGCAGTAAGCGAGCCTTTAACGATGTTATGAGTATGATAAACATCTCTCTTACTATAGAAAGATGCTATCATAAGATCAGGAAAGAAGGAATAGAAATGGCAAAGCACGAAGATTATGAACTAAGAACGCAGCAGCTATTAGAGCCGATTTTGTCAGCAAATCATTTTGAATTATATGATGTTGAATATGTAAAAGAAGGTGGAAACTGGTTTCTTAGAGCTTATATTGATAAGGAAAATGGAATTACTGTAGATGATTGTGAATTAGTCAGCAGAGCGTTGAGCGATCTACTGGATAAGCATGACTATATTTCGGACTCTTATATCTTAGAAGTTAGTTCACCAGGTCTTGGAAGACAGTTAAAGAGAGATAAGCATTTTGAAAAGAGTATTGGTGAAGAAGTAGAACTTAGGCTTTTTAAACCAATCAATAAGCAGAAGGACTTTACTGGAATTCTTACGGATTTTGATCAAGAGTCGATTACGCTTACTTTAGAAAATGAAGATGCTATGGTCTTAAAAAGATCAGACATTGCAATGATTCGACTAACAATTGATTTTTAATTATTTCTTTGATTAGCAGCTACTCTTTTACAGAGGTAACCATGAATTTATGCAATACTATTAGGAATTATAATCCTATAACTAGTGATTGTTAAAAATATATACTATAAGGAGGATATGGAAAGAAAATGGATGCGAACAGGGAACTCATTGAAGCTTTAAACCAGATTGAGAAGGAAAAAGATATTAGTAAAGATATTTTGCTAGAGGCATTGGAAAACTCATTGGTGGCAGCATGTAAAAATAATTATGGTAGAGCAGATAATATTAAAGTAAACATTGACCGTAATACAGGTGAGGTTAATGTTTATGCCATGAAAGAAGTTGTGGAAGAGGTTGCGGATCCAATTATGCAGATCAGCCTTGCTCAAGCCAAGATGAAGGATGCAAAGAAGGATTTGGGTGATATTGTTGCAATTGAAGTAACACCTAAGAACTTTGGACGTATCGCTGCGCAGAAAGCAAAGCAGGTAGTTGTTCAAAAAATCCGTGAAGAAGAGAGAAAAGTATTATTTACTCAATACAGTGGAAAAGAAAAAGACATCGTAACTGGTATTGTTCAGCGTTATGTAGGTAATAACGTAAGCATTAACCTGGGTAAAGTAGATGCAATCTTAACTGAAAATGAGCAGGTACGTGGCGAAGTATTTAGACCTACGGATCGTATTAAACTTTATGTACTTGAAGTGAAAGATACCACCAAAGGACCTAGAATTACTGTTTCAAGAACACATCCTGAACTTGTAAAGCGCTTATTTGAGGCAGAAGTAAGTGAAATCCAGGATGGTACCGTAGAGATTAAGAGTATTTCCAGAGAAGCGGGCTCCAGAACTAAGATTGCAGTATGGAGCAACAACGCTGATGTTGATGCAGTAGGCGCTTGCGTTGGTCTTAATGGTGCAAGAGTTAATACCATTGTTCATGAATTACGCAATGAGAAAATCGATATCATCAACTGGAGCAATGATCCTGCTAAATTAATTGAAAATGCACTTAGTCCTGCAAAGGTTGTTTCGGTTACTGTCGAAGAATCAGAAAAGAGTGCGAGAGTAATTGTACCTGATTATCAATTATCTCTGGCAATCGGTAAAGAAGGCCAAAATGCAAGACTTGCAGCAAAACTGACCGGATATAAAATTGATATTAAGAGTGAATCTCAGAGCATGGGATATTAAAACGCCTGAAAGCGATACTTCCATGAAATTAGCATCATTTTGAAGCGCTGGGTTTTGATCTTAGTAATATTAAGGATGTGATAATAGATGGCGAAAAAATTACCATTAAGAATGTGTACCGGCTGTGGTGAAATGAAAACAAAGAAGGAATTAATTCGTGTTTTAAAGACACCTGAGGATGAAATTGTCATCGATTCCACCGGTAAAAAAAATGGAAGAGGCGCATATATCTGCTGTACACTTAGCTGTTTGCAGAAAGCAGTTAAAACAAAAGGTTTAGAGCGCTCACTTAAAACCAGTATTCCGAAGGAATTGGTTGAAACACTGGAGAAGGAGATGATTTTGCTTGAATCCGGAAATCAAGAAGGTATATAACTTACTAGGAATTGCAACAAAATCCCGCAAAGTAGCAAGTGGTGAATTTTCTACGGAAAAAGCCGTAAAGGAACATAAAGCAGCTTTAGTAATTGTCGCTGCGGATGCATCCGACAATACAAAGAAAATGTTTACCAATATGTGTACTTACTATAATGTGCCAATTTACTTTTTTGGTGAGAAAAATGATCTAGGTCATGCAATGGGTAAAGAGTTTCGTGCATCTTTGGCTGTGCTTGACAAGGGCTTAGCGGACGCAATTGAAAAGCAACTGAAAATGATGCAGTGATATGAACGGAGGTAGTAAGTATAATATGTCAAAAATGAAAGTATTTGAATTAAAAAATGTCATAAACAGCCAAACAAAAAGCTCAATAGAAAGTAAGGATATCTTAGATTTTATTGAGAAAAGTTTTGGCGTTAAAAAATCACATAGTAGTAATCTTGAGGAAAATGAAGCGCAATTCATAAAAAATCATTTTGTGAAAGATAATAAACCAGTACACTCACAAGCTGTTAAGGCACCTGCAGAACCAATATCTAAACCTGCACCGAAGCCGGCAAATCAAACGGCGACGACGCAAAAAACTCAACAGGCACCTGCTAAACCTGTAGTGAAAGCACAGGCTGAACAGGAACATACTAATGCTAAAGTCGTTGAGACTGCGCCTGTGACAAAACCGGCTTCGTCGGTGAATCAAACTGCATCAAGTTCTGTAAAGCCACCAGTTGGTCAGCAAAATGGAACGAAGCAGGTACAGCAAAGTGGTATAAGAACAACATCTACAATAGAACAAGGTCAGCAAAATACACAGGTACAAAGACCGGCAGGAGGACAGGGCACAATGAGACAAGGCCAACAAGGCCAACAAGGTCAAGGATATCAAGGTTCACAAAACACACAAAGAACTTCAGGCGAACATAATCAATATACAGCAGGTAATCGACCACAGGGCAAACCTTCTTATGAAGGCAAACCTTCATTCGAAGGTCAGGATAATCAAAGATCTTCACAGGGTGGTCAAAGAACGCAAAGACCACAGGGCGAAGGTTATCAGGGTAATCGACCACAAGGTCAGGGTTACCAGGGCAATCGTCCACAGGGCGAAGGTTACCAAGGAAACCGACCACAAGGTCAGGGTTATCAGGGAAATCGACCACAGGGTGAAGGTTATCAAGGAAACCGACCACAAGGTCAAGGCTACCAAGGCAATCGACCACAAGGTGAAGGTTATCAGGGTAACAGACCACAGGGGCAGGGTTACCAAGGAAACCGTCCACAAGGCGAAGGCTACCAAGGCAATCGACCACAAGGCGAGGGTTATCAGGGCAATCGAACAGGTTACCAAGGTAATCGACCACAGGGTGAAGGCTATCAAGGAAATAGAACAGGTTATCAAGGCAATCGTCCGCAAGGTGAAGGTTATCAAGGAAACCGACCACAAGGTCAGGGTTACCAGGGCAACAGACCACAGGGCGAAGGTTACCAAGGAAACCGACCACAAGGTCAGGGCTATCAAGGCAACAGACCACAGGGTGAAGGCTATCAAGGAAATAGAACCGGTTATCAAGGTAATCGACCACAAGGCGAAGGCTATCAAGGAAATAGAACCGGTTATCAAGGCAATCGTCCGCAAGGCGAGGGTTACCAAGGCAACAGACCACAGGGTCAGGGTTATCAGGGCAATCGACCACAGGGTGAGGGTTATCAAGGTAACAGACCACAAGGTCAAGGTTATCAAGGCAACAGACCACAGGGTCAAGGCGGCAGCAGACCTTATGGTGCTGGCCAAGGACAGGGAGGTTCCAGACCTGGCGGTTATGGCGGCGGTCAAGGAGGCTTCTCTAGACCGAGTAATCAGAGACCCGGAGGAGGATTTGGTTCCAGAGGCTTCGAGGATTCCGGTAAGGATGATGATGATAAGCCAAGCTATGGCAATCGCGCTCCAGGTAAAAAAGGAAGCGGTGGTCAAAGAAGCGGTGGCGAGCGTAAGGCATTTGATCAGCAGATATTAGATAAAAAGGTTGCTGAAAAGAATGATAACAGCAATAAGAGAAATAGAGATCGTATCAACAAAGAAAAGAATTATAAAGAGAAAAATGCCTTTGATCGTAGTGGAGATGGTGATGATGTAAAAGCAAAAATCGCACCTAAAAAGGGTCAATTTATTCAGCCAAAGCCAGTTCAGGTTGTTGAAGAAGAAATTAAGGTAATCACTATTCCTGAAGTATTAACGATCAAAGAACTTGCAGATAAAATGAAGAAACCTTCTGCAGCATTAATTAAGAAGCTTTTCCTTGCAGGTAAAATTGTAACACTTAATCAGGAAATAACCTTTGAAGAGGCAGAAGAAATTGCTCTTGAATACGAAATTATTGCAGAAAAAGAGAAAAAAGTTAATGAAGTAGAAGAACTCTTAAAAGAAGAGGAAGAAAATCAGGAGGACATGGAAAAACGTCCACCGGTAGTTTGTGTTATGGGTCACGTTGATCATGGTAAGACTTCACTTCTTGATGCAATTAGAGAAACAAACGTAACCTCAAGAGAAGCTGGTGGTATTACACAGCATATCGGTGCTTATATGGTTCAAATCAATGGTGAGGATATTACCTTCCTGGATACACCAGGACATGAAGCATTTACTTCCATGCGTAAAAGAGGTGCTAAATCAACTGATATCGCAATTCTTGTAGTAGCAGCAGATGACGGTGTTATGCCTCAGACAATAGAAGCAATCAATCATGCAAAAGCAGCTGGTGTTCAAATTATAGTTGCGATTAATAAAATTGATAAACCAAGTGCTAATATTGAGAGAGTAAAACAAGAGTTAACGGAGTATGAATTAATAGCAGAAGATTGGGGTGGAGACACAATATTTGTTCCAGTATCTGCACATACAAAGGAAGGTATTCCACAATTACTTGAGATGATTCTTTTAACAGCTGAGATAGGTGAACTGAAGGCTAATCCAAACCGTAATGCCAGAGGTATCGTTATCGAAGCACAGCTTGATAAGGGAAGAGGACCTGTTGCGACTATCCTAGTTCAAAAGGGAACCCTTCATGTTGGTGATAACGTAGCTGTAGGATCTTCTTATGGTAAGGTTCGTGCGATGATGGATGATAAGGGAAGAAGAGTGAAAGAAGCTACACCTTCTACACCTGTAGAGATTCTTGGTTTAAATGAAGTTCCTGATGCTGGTGAGACTTTCCTTGCAGTTACGACGGAAAAAGAAGCAAGAACAATAGCAGAAGCATATCTTTCCCAGGGTAAAGAAAAGTTGATTGCAGATACTAAGGCTAAGCTTTCTTTAGATGGTCTGTTCTCACAGATTCAGGCTGGTAATATTAAAGAATTAAACCTTATTATTAAAGCAGATGTTCAAGGTTCTGTAGAAGCAATGAAACAGAGCTTAATGAAACTAAGTAATAAAGAGGTAGCAGTTCGTATTATCCATGGTGGTGTTGGTGCTATTAATGAATCCGATGTTATTCTTGCAAGCGCCTCTAACGCAATCATTATTGGCTTTAATGTTAAGCCGGACAATGCAGCGAAGGAAACAGCCGACCGTGAGAAGGTAGATGTAAAGCATTACCGTGTAATTTACAATGCAATTAATGATATAGAAGCTGCTATGAAGGGTATGTTAGATCCTATCTTTGAAGAGAGAATTATCGGTCATGCAGAAATCAGAATGACCTTTAAGGCTTCCGGTATTGGAACAATTGCAGGTTCCTATGTACTTGACGGTAAGGTAGTCAGAGGCAGCAAAACCAGAATATTCAGAGATAATACATTAATCTATGAAGGAATTCTTGCATCCTTAAAGAGATTCCAGGATGATGTTAAAGAAGTTGATAAAGGATATGAATGCGGTCTGGTATTTGAAAAGTTCAATGACGTAAAAGAATTTGATAAAGTTGAATTCTATGTTATGGCAGAAGTACCAAGATAAAACAACAGGCAGTGAGAGGCTTTCACTGATTTCAAAAGTCAAATCAAAAGCATTTGTCAGAAGGAAGAGTTCACGAATAATGTGCAGTGAACCTCTGGAAGGACAAATGTTTTTGAAATGTCTTTGGGAAAGGTATTGGTAATATTATGAGAAAAAACAGCATTAAAAACACGAGAATTAATGGTGAGGTACAGAAGGAATTAAGTGTATTAATCAGCAGAGAAATAAAAGATCCAAGAATTAATCCAATGACCTCGGTAGTTCATGTGGAAGTAGCACCGGATCTTAAGACAGCAAAGGTATATATTAGCGTTCTTGGTGATGAGGAGTCCAAAAAGTCTACTTTGGCAGGCTTAAAGAGTGCGGCATCCTTTATCAGGGGTCAATTAGCTAAATCATTGAATTTACGCAATACTCCAGAACTTACCTTTGTTCTCGATAATTCAATTGAGTATGGTGCTCATATGTCAAAGCTGATCAATGAAGTAAATAAAAACACAGAATCAGACGAAGTTGACGATGAAGATGATTCTGATTTCTTCGAAGAAGAGGAAGAATAAGAATGATGAATTTAAAGGGTGAGTTAGCAGGCGCAAAATCAATCGTAATTGCAGGTCATGTCCGCCCGGATGGGGACTGTATAGGTTCCTGTACAGCGCTTTATCTGTATCTTCTACAGAATAAAGAACTGATGGGGTTTGAGAAGATTGATGTGTATTTAGAAACCTTCGGCAATGAATTCAATCTCTTAAACGGAGTGGATGAAATAAAGCATTCCTATGAATCAGAGCACCAATATGATGTGTTTATCAGTGTAGATTGTGCAGCTCTAGACCGATTGGGAAATGCATTGAAGTATTATAAAACTGCAAAAAAAACAATTAATATAGATCATCATATTAGTAATCAGGGCTTTGCCATGGTAAATCATATTGTAGCGGACGCTTCCTCTACCTGTGAAGTGCTTTACACACTTATGGAGGATGCAATGATTACAAAGGATATTGCTTCGGCACTTTATGTTGGAATTATCCATGATACTGGTGTGTTTAAGCATTCTAATACAACAGAAAAGACAATGCAGATTGCCGGAAGATTAATTAGTAAAGGTGTCAATACTTCCACTTTAATTGATGAATCCTTCTATTCAAAAACCTATCTGCAAAACCTTATTTTAGGGCGTTGTCTGATGAGAAGCATGTTAATCCTTGATCAAAAAGTTGTGTTTTCCTCAATTTCACGAAAAATGCTTAGCAATTATGGAGCAGCTCCTTCGGATCTGGATGGAATTATCGATCAGCTTCGTGTTACAAAAGGAACAGAGGTTGCAATATTTATTTACGAAACTGATTTCCATGAATTTAAAGTAAGCATGAGATCTAACGGGGAAGTTAATGTAAGTAAAATTGCAGTTCATTTTGGCGGTGGTGGTCATATTAAAGCAGCTGGCTGTACTATGCGTGGCTCCGTACATGATGTAATTAATAATTTAACACCGCACATTGAGGCTCAATTGAACGAAATTATATAACTACGTGTTTTCTGGGATGCGTATCAAAGAGACTAATTCATATCAGATTTATCATCCGAAGGAGTACAGGAATTGTTTAACGGAATAATAAATGTATATAAAGAAAAAGGATATACCTCTCATGATGTAGTTGCTAAAATGAGAGGTATATTAAAAATGAAGAAGATTGGGCATACCGGTACGCTTGACCCTGACGCAATTGGTGTCCTTCCTGTTTGTCTTGGAAAAGGTACCAAGCTTGTTGATATGATTACAGATCGTGACAAAACCTATGAGACAGTACTTAAGCTTGGAATAACCACGGATACACAGGATATTACCGGAGCTATTATAAAAGAAGCAGAAGTGAAGGTACAGTTTAAAGAAATTGAAGAAGTAGTACGCAGCTACATAGGAGAATACCTTCAGTTACCACCAATGTATTCCGCAATTAAAGTCGATGGAAAGCGACTTTATGAGCTGGCTAGACAGGGGAAGGAAATTGAACGTGAGCGAAGAAAGGTATGTATTAAGAAAATTCAAATTCTTGCTTACTCTGAAGCGGATAAGGAAGTAACTATGGTGGTGGATTGCAGTAAAGGTACTTATATAAGAACACTACTTCATGATATTGGTGAAGACCTGGGTTGTGGTGGTACGATGAAGTATCTTAAAAGAACTGCAGTGGGCAGCTTTAAACTTGAGAAAGCACTGACCTTGGCTGAAATAGAGCAGCTGATGAAACAGAAGGAATTGGAACCTTATATTATACCTGTAGATCAAATGTTTGAGCATTATGATAAGGTTTATATGCAGCCAGAGTTTCATAAATATATCTATAATGGAAATGCTTTTAAACCAGAACATTTGATGCCATCAAATAATAAGAATTTAACCGATTTGGTACGTGTTTATGATGCGGAGCAGCTATTTGTCGGTATCTATCAATACAATTCAGAGGATGAACAGTTCAAACCGGTAAAAATGTTTTTATCCTAAATATATTGCGATTTTAAAACACTTAAGTTATACTGCCTTTAAATGTCACCGAAAGCTGGCAGAGAGGAGAACACAATGGAGTATATATCTGGAAGTACCAATTTTAAATTTCAAAATACAGTAGTTACGCTGGGAAAGTTTGATGGTCTCCATCTTGGTCATCAGGTCTTAATTAATAAAGCTTTAGAATATAAAAAAGATGGACTGAATTCGGTTATGTTTACCTTTTTACTCCATCCAGGAAACCTATTCTCTGATAAAGATTTTGAACTTATTTATACCGAGGAAGAAAAAGTTGATATTGCCAGGCGCATGGGAATTGATATTTTAATCTCTTATCCATTTACAGCGGAAACTCGAAGTATGGAGCCAGAGGATTTTATAAAGAATATATTAGTGGAACAACTGGATGTTAAAGTAATTGTAGTAGGGAAGGACTTCCGTTTTGGGTATAAACGAAGAGGAGATGTTGACCTTTTAAAGCAATATGAGACCACGTATGGTTATCAAGTTGTGGATTGTGATAAGATGGAATTGAAGGATGAGGTCATCAGCAGCTCCCTGGTAAGAAAAGCGATTAAACAAGGAGATATTGCAGTAGCAAATGAAATGCTGGGACAACCCTATCATTTAATCGCAGAGGTAGTACATGGCAGAAGATTTGGAAGAACAATAGGAATGCCAACCATTAATATGATCCCTCCAAAGGTAAAATTATTGCCTCCTCTTGGTGTATATGTAACTGCAACTTTTATCAAAGGTGTTATGTATCGAAGTGTTACCAATATAGGGTATAAACCAACGGTTGGAGCGGATGACTTTGTTGGTGTTGAAACATTCATTATTGATTATAGTGATGACTTATATGGAGAGGTTCTGGAGGTTGTATTTTATGAATTTCTCCGACCAGAATTGAAGTTCAATTCTGTGGAGGAATTAATTAATCGAATGAAAGAAGATACATTGGCGGCCCTTCATTTCTTTGAGCAAAATCCAAGTTTACTGAACATACAGTAAGAGCTAATTGCAATTGATATTTTAGGGAAGTTTGTGAAAAGAAGCTGATTTGCACATGTTTTTCTAAAAAATGTTTACAATAACATAAGAATGTGTTACTATACCATAGTGAAATAAGAGCCAATACTCAGATTTTGGACACTCCGACCTTATTCTTAGTATTAGGCGTTATCGCGAAAGGAGAATTTATTATGATTAACAAAGAAAAGAAATTAGAAATCATCAAGAATTTTGGTAGAAATCCTGAGGATACAGGTTCTCCAGAAGTTCAAATTGCATTATTAACTGCAAGAATTACAGAGTTAACAGAGCATTTAAAGAGCAATAAGAAAGATCATCATTCCAGAAGAGGTCTTCTTAAGATGGTTGGACAAAGAAGAGGTTTACTTGAATACTTAAAGAAAACTGACATTGAAGGTTATCGTACACTTATTGAACGTTTAGGTTTAAGAAAATAGTAAATATCAAAGTTTAAAGAGCTGTCCCACTTGAAAGCTTAGTGCTTATAGTGGGACAGCTCTTATTTATTACAAGTGAAACGACTTGTCGTTTTACTTATTTCAAGAAAAATATTAATGTTGGTGAAAAAATGAAAATAATTCAAAGAATATTAAGTGATAAAAGTTTTTTAAAGAAAACCTTTGCAATCACAGTGCCGGTAGCACTTCAAAATCTACTTAGTAATATTCTTAATATGATTGATACCTTAATGATTGGACAACTTGGTCAGGATTATGTTGGAGCAGTGGGATTGGCTAATAAAGTGTTTTTTGTATTCTCCTTATTAATGTTTGGAATATGCAGTGGTTCTGCAATTCTAGCATCACAATACTATGGAAATCGTGATCTTCTGGGTATCAAGCGAGTATTAAGAATATCGATTATGATAGGAGTTGGAGGTTCGTTTTTATTTGTTCTGTCTGGAATATTCTTCCCTGAACAAGTTATGGGCATACTTACAATACATCAGAATCAAGTAGAAATAGGAGCTATTTTCCTTGGTATTATTGCATTTAGTTATCCATTAACTGCAATTACAAATTGCTTTGTGGCAATTTTACGAAGTATGAATTACGTAAAATTACCTGTTATTATAACAACAATTGCCATTGTGATTAATGTGATTTTAAATTACGTATTTATTTTTGGGCATTTTGGAATGCCTGCTATGGGAGTGGCTGGATCTGCGCTTGCAACTGTTATTGCCAGAACAATAGAGGTGATTTTGTTATTAATCGCTGTATACAGTCATAAGGCAGGTGATGGCGGTGTAGGTGATTTTATTCACCAAAAATATACCAAAGAAAAGGGTGTTCCTTTCTTAAGTAAACCTTTTGTTAGTAAGTATTTATATACAGCAGCTCCGGTAATAGCGAATGAATTCATGTGGGGGCTGGGGGTTACCATGTATTCCCTTGTTTATGGAAGAATGCCAGCCGAGGCAACGAATGCAATTACAATAACAAATACGGTCGAACAGCTTGCTATGGTCTTTTTCTTTGGTATCTGTCATGCGGCTGCGGTAGTACTCGGTAATGAACTTGGTGCCAACGAACTTGAGAAGGCAGAGGAGCACGCTAAGAATTACATGGTAATGATGTTTGGGTTATCCATAATCGGCGCAATTTTGGCATTTCTCCTTAAGGATGCTGTCATTTCACTATATCCGGTTTCGGATCTGGTGGCAGACTACATACGATGGAGCTTGACTGTATTTGCAATTTATATGCCTGTACGTTTGCTAAATGCATTAATTATAGTGGCTATTTTGCGAAGTGGTGGAGATACAAAAGCTGCCCTTTTCCTGGATGTAACTGGTGTATGGTTCATTGGTATTCCAATGGCGGTACTTGGCGGATTAGTGCTGCATTTGCCAATTTATTTTGTTTATGCAATGATACTGGTAGAAGAAGTATACAAGGCTGTTTTAGGGTATATGCGGTATCGCAAAAAGAAATGGTTAAGGAACATTGTGGAAATATAGGGCTAAAACCCAAATAATGACACAGTTCTACTCTTTACGACATATAATATTACGAATACATCATAGATGTATTGCTGACTGACTTAGTCAAATTACTATATCGTAAGGAGTACAAACTATGGAATATAGAAATAATAACAATTTTAATAATAATAATATTGGTTTTAATAATAATAGTTTTGGTTTTAATAATAACAATGGAAATAATAGCAACAACGGAAATATTGGAAATAATGGTACCAACGGGAATAATGGCAACAATGGAAACAACGGCAATAATGGATGTTCCGATAATTGGCGTGAAGATCAAAGACATGTACATGAACTTGTTGGCAGTGTTAGAATTGCAGACCAGGAAGATCCTCATAATCACAGATTTGCCACGGTAACAGGAGAGGCAATCCCTTGTGGAATGAATGATCATTACCATGAAGTGGCTTTTAGAACCGATTTTTATGAAAATCATTTTCATGAGTTCAGAGGCAGAACTGGAGGTGCTGTACCTGTAGGTAACAGGCACGTTCATTTTATTGAATCTGTGACCAGTGTAAACGATGGTCATAGACATGGATTCGAAGCTGCGACTTTAATTAACAATCCAATTGAAAATGATTGTTAGAATTGAATTAATATTGCAAAGTTGATCGAATTAAGCTCTATCAGCTTTAGCAAAACAGCAGATTCTTTGCATAAAAGGATCTGCTGTTTTGCTTTATTCATGACAAGTGAAACGACTTGTCGTTTCATCTTGTTTACGCGAAGGTAAAATGAAGTATCAAAATAGTTGCAATTTGATACATATCATGTTTAAATTTGACATGCTTTGAAGATACTTTAAGTCATAAAGCATTAAATTTATCAAGATATTATGTTTTTGTAACAGTTCAGCCATAAGCTCGATTTCGCTTCGCTGCACCTCGCTTAGGCAGAACGCCTGCAAGTAATTAGAACAATATATATTGGAAAGCAAGCTTTCCTACATATTGTTCTAATTACTTGCAGGCTGAACTGTTAGAAAATATTAGTAGCGTTATGGTAATTTTAATGGTATAATATTGCATTAGAGTGACGGGAGGACAACCCGAGACTTCTGAAAAGGCTATCGAATTGTTCGATTTTCGGTGGGTTTTTCAGTTGTTTCGGTGCCTCCGACTCTATAAATTATTAAGTGGACAAAATAACTCCACACATCAAAAAGGAGAACAAAACATGCACAAAAGTTTTTCAATGGATTTAGCCGGAAGAACTCTGACCGTTGATGTAGGAAGAGTAGCTGCACAGGCAAATGGTGCTGTATTAATGCATTATGGCGACACTGTTGTATTATCAACAGCTACAGCATCTGACAAACCAAGAGAGGGTATCGATTTCTTTCCTTTAAGTGTAGAATACGAAGAGAAATTATATGCAGTAGGTAAAATTCCAGGAGGCTTTATTAAAAGAGAAAGCAAACCTTCCGAGAACGCAATTCTTACTTCACGTGTAATCGATCGTCCTATGAGACCATTATTCCCTAAGGATTACAGAAATGATGTAACCTTAAATAACTTAGTATTATGTGTAGATCAGAATTGCTCACCAGAAGTCACAGCAATGCTTGGTTCTGCAATTGCAACCAGTATTTCAGACATCCCATTTGACGGACCAACTGCTTCAACAATGGTAGGTATGGTAGATGGAGAATTGGTGTTTAATCCTAATTTAGCCCAGAGAGAAAAATCAACTCTTTCTCTTACAGTAGCTTCTACCAAAGAGAAGGTAATCATGATTGAAGCAGGTGCAAATGAGCTTTCAGAGGATAAAATGATTGAAGCTATCTTTGCTGCTCACGATTTAAATCAGAAAATTATTGAATTTATTGAGACAATCGTAGCAGAAGTGGGTAAAGAAAAACATACGTATACTGTTTGCGATACACCAGCTGATTTATATGAAGATATGGTTAGCTTCATTACTCCTGAAGCAATGGAAGCAGCTGTATTTACTGATGAAAAGCAGGTTAGAGAAGGTAATATCAAAGAAATTAAAGAAAGATTAGTTGCTCGTTATGAGGAAATTCATCCGGAATGGCTTCCTTTACTTGGAGAAGCGATCTATAAATTTCAGAAGAAAACTGTTCGTAAGATGATCTTAAAGGATAAAAAACGTCCTGACGGCAGAGCAGTTGATCAGATCAGAAAGCTTACAGCTGAAGTTGATATCTTACCTAGAACTCATGGTTCCGGTATGTTCACCCGTGGCCAGACACAGGTTCTTACAATTACAACACTTGGTGCTCTTGCAGAGACCCAGAGATTAGATGGTATTGATGAAAATGAAACAGGAAAGAGATATATGCATCACTATAACTTCCCTTCCTACTCTGTTGGTGAAACAAAACCTTCCAGAGGTCCAGGCAGACGTGAAATTGGTCATGGTGCATTAGCAGAGAGAGCATTAGTTCCTGTGCTTCCTACCGAAGAAGAATTCCCTTATGCAATTCGTACTGTGTCAGAAGTATTAGAAAGTAACGGTTCTACCTCACAGGGTAGTATTTGTGCTTCTACGTTATCCTTAATGGCAGCAGGTGTACCAATCAAAGGTATGGTTGCTGGTATTTCCGTAGGATTAGTTACCGGTGATACAGATGATGATTACATTCTGTTAACTGATATTCAAGGCTTAGAAGATTTCTTTGGAGATATGGACTTTAAGGTTGCTGGTACTCATAAGGGTATTACAGCAATTCAGATGGATATTAAGATTCATGGCTTAACCAGAGAGATTATCGAGAAAGCAATTCACACTACAAAGGAAGCAAGAACCTATATCTTAAATGATATTATGGCTCCTGTGATCTCCGAACCTAGAGCAGAGGTTGGACCTTATTCACCAAAGATTGTTCAAATTAAAATTGATCCTGCTAAGATTGGTGAAGTTGTTGGTCAAAGAGGCAAGACCATCAAT
Organism: Mobilitalea sp.; assembly: GCA_047606065.1. Lineage (GTDB taxonomy): Bacteria > Bacillota > Clostridia > Lachnospirales > Lachnospiraceae > Mobilitalea. The sequence continues at coordinate 40,772 of JASGEU010000220.1, read as the reverse complement.
GCAATTATCGATCAGACTGGTGTTAAGATTGACATCACGGATGAGGGTGCAGTATCCGTTTGTGGTGTTGATAAAGCAAGTATCGAAAAAGCACTTGAGATGGTAAGAATGATTGTGACAGAATTTGAAGAAGGTAAGAAATACGTTGGTAAGGTTGTCAGCATCAAAGATTTTGGTGCCTTCATCGAATTCGCACCAGGTAAAGAAGGTATGGTTCACATTTCTAAGATCAGCAAGCAGAGAATAGAACATGTAGAAGATGTACTGACACTTGGAGATGTTGTTACTGTTGTTTGTCTTGGTCAGGATAAGATGGGCAGAATCAGCTTTAGCATTAAGGATGTACAGTAATCAATTGTAAGTTTTCATTACAAGTATGTTGAAATTTATTTTATTATGCTTATAGTAAATGACTTAACTGAATTCAATTAAATGAATGGCTGTTCTTAAGTAGTGCTTCTGCTTAGGAACAGCTATTTTATCGCTTCATACTCCATTTTTCCATGAGAATGTCAGGTGTAAATTAAACATATTACCCTTATTTGTAGAAAAATATCGAATTAGTACGAGCAATTATGTTGTATTTCTTTTCATAGAATGGATAAATAAGCCTATGTTGTAAACATTATAGTATTAGAATACCCAGGTGATGAATCGTACGTTAGCGATACTACTCCTGTGAGCTGACGAACGCGAGGAGGACGTTGTGAATACTATAAGGCCAAAATCAAAAGTGAAAAGAATTGCTATGATAGCACTGCTATCAATAGCAGGAGTACTAATTGTGACTGCAGTTTCAGTTTATATCATACTGCATTCTTATATTAATAAAATAAATCTAGTGGATGAGACCTATTTAGGAACAAAAACAACAGAGGAATCTAAAGAAGAAGCTGATAATAATTCTTCCATTATCATAGGGGATACAACAAATGAATCTGCGGAAGATAAATCGGAAGAAACGATAGAGATAGACAAGGAAATAGATCAGGACATAATTAGTGAAACAGAAGCAGACACAATAAGTGATCTAGTACCAAAAGAGGAAAAGAATAATCAAAGTGATATCCCGGTCATCAATCAGGATGTTGATAGAATAGAGAATGCGGATAAACTGCAATTAATAGAACAGCAGATCAAAGATAATATTGCTGATAATGCCAAGGTTCTTGAGAATGAGAACGTAACTAATATTTTGTTTATAAGTAAAGATCTAACTGCCAGCCAGGAAGACAAGGCGTATAGCTTTGTGTTAATATCGATGTTGCAAGAGGCACAGAAAACAGTCAGTACTTCCTTTACAAGAGATATTTATGTAAAGATTCCGGGAGAAGGTTATGGTACTCTGTACCAAGCTTTTGCCATAGGCGGTGCCGACTTATTACTAAAAAGTATTAATCTGAATTTTAAGGTCAATCTTACCAACTATATTATTACCGATAGTGATATCGTGATTGATTTGGTCGATGAATTGGGCGGTATTATGATTGATATAAAAGATGGGGAGCTTGATTTAATTAATTCTAATATTTCGGAAATTAATCGTAGTATGGGGAAAGCAACTAAGCTGGATTATGTAAAAAAGCAGGGCAGACAATTACTAAATGGAAAACAAGTGCTGGGATATTCGTATATGAAAGCTTCCTCCACTTATGACAGTAAAGAAAGCAGCAGTCAGAAAGGTCTTTTTCAAGAAATATTTGAAAAAATAAGAGAGCAAAATATTCTGCAGATGAATCAATTGCTTTCAAAAGTACTTCCTAAAATCACAACAAATATGAAAGAAAATGAACTTCTTTTACTGATTTTAACAGCACCAACGTATTTAAATTATGAAACCAATGTTTATAATGTGCCAATTGCAAGCAGCTATGAGAGATTTGCTTATGATGACAGTACAATTCTTGCTATAGATTTTAAGAAAAATAGAAAGTTTTTGTCGCAGAAAATCTTTTCAGTAAAATAATTATCCTCTATAAATCATGCAGTCTGTGATTGACATATATTCCCACGTATAATATGATTGGTATGGACTTCATGCAGCTTGTTTAAATAATTAACAGCTTAGAAGATAATTTGTTTAAGGAGAGTAAACTAACATGTTAAAACGCATTATATCTATTCTACTTATATTCGCTATCTTAATATCGCTCAATCTTGATACTGGTAGGGCATATGCCGCAAGTACGCCAGCTGGATTTACTTTTACCAGTTATGCAGCAAAGGAATTATTATTGGCAGAATCCTATGGTTTATTGCCAGAGAGCTGGTACGGACTAGATATGACAAAGGAAATTACAAAAAAACAACTCACAACCTTAATCGGTAATATAAGAAAAAAATTAAAAACTACAAATCAAGTGTTAATAACATCAAATTCGTTAAGCTTAACTTCAGCTTTAACGGTGGAACAGGTACTGACATATTATTATAAATTAATTGCTGGATATAAGTTTAAGACAGTAATTGGTTTAAAAGGTAAGACGGTTCTAGGATTTATGAAAGAAAGTGGTGTCTATACAGAAGCAAAGGGTGAGCAAAAGTTAAAAGAAAAATGTAGTCTCGAACAGGCCAGTGTATTTGCCACAAGACTGATTACTTGTATTTATAGTAAGATGGGAATCGGTAGTAAAGGATTTCTGTGGAAGGGAAGTCAAGGTGGGAATACGGTTTACCTGTTAGGTACTATCCCTTATTCTTCCTATAATAGCTATCCCTTAAGCAACACAGTACTTGACGCCTTACAAAAGTCAGAGGTTATTGCAACGGAAAACGACCAGAACAGCACTAAGAATATCTATCAATTGATGGAATATGCTGTTTATACGGATGGTAGTACCTTAAAGGATCATATTTCTACTGAGACATATCAAGAAGTAGTTAAGGCAGCGACAAAACTTGGTGTCACAGAGGATATAATACGAGGTTACAAGCCATGGTTTATTAGCTTGTTAATTTCATCCCTCGAAGCATCCAATCATAATATGGTGACTGCATCAGAATTAAATAAAACAAATATAAAAAGCTTCCTTCTTAACTATGTACAATATTCCAATAAATCTGTAGTTGATATGGAATCTGGTAAAAAAGTGGCAGAGATATTTGATAAACTATCAACTGAGCTTCTGGAGTATTTATTGAATCAAACGATGGAATCATATTTTGATTTAGAAGGTACAACGCAGTCTGCCAAAGAACAGGAGCTCTTACTGGAGAGCTGGAAGAAAGGTGACATTCAAACATATTTAAAGTATCTACAAAATAAAGAATTACTTACAAATAATGCTTCAGATGAAGTTGTTAAGCAATTACTTGAAGAATTTAAAGTAAAATATACCGATTATCGAAACAATGAATTTGCAGTATATATCGATGGACTAATGAAGAAGAACGGTAGCAAGACCTATTTTATCATGTTAGATATTACTCAATTTGCCCCAGGCAGCAGTATTTTAGAACTGCTTAAAAAGAAAGGTTATACCTTCACACAGGTAAAATAAGGTATATATACAAGGTTAAAAAAAGAAAAGCGGGCTGCGGACGCATGTCTTCAGTCCGCTTCGGTGCGTCTTAACACGTATTAGAGGCATCTATCATATCAGTTGATTACAAGTATAATATATGGTAGAATAAGGAACAAGTACTATAGAAAGAATAAGTTATCAATATAATTCATATAAATTAGAAGTTTTACAACAGGGAGGGACCTGGATGACAAATATACAACAATTATCCAACCATATAACAGTTATAACAGAAAAGCTACCGTATTTAAAAAGTGCATCCTTTGGTGTATGGGTTAAAGTTGGTTCCGTGAATGAGAATGACAAGAATAATGGCATTGCCCATATGATAGAGCACATGCTTTTTAAAGGAACAAAATCTCGTACGGCAAAGCAAATCGCTGATGAAATGGCAAAAATCGGTGGTAATATGAATGCTTTTACAAGCAAAGAGTGTACCTCTTATTATTCAACTACGTTAAGTGAACATTTACCAATTGCAATTGATATTATTTCGGATATGTTGACAAATTCTCTTATTGATGAAAAGTCCTTGAAAAAGGAAAAGGGAGTAATTATTGAAGAGATTAATATGTATGATGATTCTCCGGAAGATTTAGTGCATGAAATGCTTCAGCAAAGGGTGTGGAAAAATCATCCTTTAGGTTACTTGATTTCAGGAACAAAAAAAATAGTTCGAAGTGTAACCAGGGAACAGATTTTAGATTTTATGGATACCTATTATGTTGGAGAGAACATGGTGATATCCCTGGCTGGTAATTTTGATGAGAAAGAAATTATAGCTTTATTGGAAGATAAATTCTCTGCAATTAAAGCTCAGTCAGAAAGAAAATTAGTTGTTGTTGATGCTCCAACCTATAATCAGGTGCTTTGTAAAAAAGATAAGGACATCGAACAGCTTCATTGTAATATTGCCTTTGATAGTATTTCCTATCTGTCCAATGAACGTTATATCTTGACGATACTTAATTCAATTCTTGGAGGCAGCATTAATTCAAGGCTTTTTCAAAAAATTAGAGAAAACAGCGGATTAACTTATTCCATCTACTCGTATGGCAGCTCATATCGGGACACAGGACTCTTTCATATTTATGCTGCAATGAATCCTTCACAGACAGAAACGGTAATAAAAAAGATTAAACAGATTTTGAATGACTTGAAGAAAAAAGGTGTATTAGCGGAAGAACTCTCAATGACTAAAGAACAAATTAAAACAGAATTGATTCTTGGCAGTGAAAGTGCAAAGAGCAGAATGAACTCCAATGGTAAATCCATGATTAATAGAGGGAAAATACTTTCTATCGAAGAGGTTCTTGCCGGGATTGAAAGTGTCACCCTTGGAGATGTACATGAATTTGCGAACCGTTATTTTGACTTATCCAAGGCATCCATATCTCTGGTAGGGAATCTTAAAGAAATTGATTTAAAGAAAATTGTACTTTAATGTGTTTGATTAATAATAGGACAGCGGAGTAGCAAAATAGAAATAAGAATAGAACAGGTATAGAACAGTAATAGAATTCAAAAGATAGTAAGTAATTAAAATACAACAGAGGAATTTGAAAGGAGATTGAATATGAGATATGAAATTGTAGGTGAACCGTTGCCGGTGGTAACTTGTTATGTGAATCCAGGTGAAACGTTATTAACAGAAAGAGGCTCTATGAGTTGGATGAGCCCAAATATGAAGATGGAAACCTCAACTAACGGTGGAATTGGAAAAGCATTAGGGAGAATGTTTTCTGGAGATTCTCTATTTCAAAATCGTTATACAGCAATAGGAGGAGAAGGAATGATTGCCTTTGCTTCCAGCTTTCCGGGGTCCATACGTGCGCTCAATATTTCACCTGGTAATGGAATGATCGTACAGAAGTCGGCTTTCTTAGCTTCAGAATCAAGTGTAGAATTATCACTGCATTTTCAAAAGCGTTTAGGTGCCGGTTTATTTGGTGGTGAAGGTTTTATTATGCAGAGACTTTCAGGGCAGGGTACAGCCTTCATAGAAATTGATGGTTATGCTGTGGAATACAATTTATTACCTGGGCAGCAGATGGTTTTGGATACAGGTTATCTGGCGGCAATGGAAGAAAGCTGTTCTATCGATATTCATACAGTTCCTGGTGTTAAGAATATGCTGTTAGGCGGCGAAGGTATCTTTAATACCGTTATAACTGGTCCAGGAAAGATAATACTGCAGACAATGCCGGTTAGTAGTGTAGCCGCTACGTTACGACCATTCTTACCTTCAGCAAAATAATAAACGAATAAATGAAAACCATTGCAGGTAAAGGATATCTATAACTTACAATGGTTTTCTTCTGTTAAAAGTTTATTATATCATGACTGAGATGAAAAACCACTTATCAATGATTAAGTTCTTGTAATTTTATGTGTTGCAACTTAAAGTTGCGTAGCTTCTAGCCGGAATTGGTAGAGTGCAACCGTCTTAAATGCTAAGATTAAATCATTAAAAAAGGAGGTTTTATATGACATTAGGTGAAAAGTTACTTTTTCTAAGAAAAACTAAAAGTCTGTCACAAGAACAGCTTGCGTCAGAAATTACAGTCTCCAGACAAGCAATTTCAAAATGGGAATTGGGAGAGTCCATGCCCGATACAGAAAATATAAGGCAGATAATGAAAATATTTGATGTTACTGCTGATTTTTTACTCAATGATGAAATTGACATACCTGTGGCACAAAGTGTTAATAAGGAAACGGAGGAAGATGTGGTTTTTTCAATGCTAAAGAATGAATTAACAGATGATTCTGATAAATTGGCTTTAAGAATGTATGAAAGTCAGATGAAAAATAAAAGTCGTTTTAAGTGGTTCTGGTTATTGCAGACAATTGCTATTTTTGTTTTTGTACTTATTGGGATCTATTATTTTTACCTTCGATAGTATGAAAATTATAAATTAGTAAACGCCCCAATCCTTAGTGTATTAGGATTTGGGGCGTTGAGTCTATCTCCATTTCATTTTATGAATTTTGTTTATTATTTTAATCTAATATTTGTTACTTGACAAAGAAGACTGGAATGCTATAATTGGATTATAAAATGAATGTAAAACGTAGATGAGACGAGTAATGTGTTGGCCTTTGCAGAGAGAGATATGGTTTGGTGGAAGTATCTTATAGGATAGCATATGAAGACTACCTCAGAGTGACCCTAATCCGGTCCGGTGATTCCGTTATCAATCATAATGAAGTGGGTATATTACCAAAAAGGGTGGAACCGCGACGTAGAAGCTACGCTCGTCCCTTTCGATTACAAGGGTTAATCGAAAGCGAGGAGTTTTTTTATGCGCTTTAACCTTGTAATTAATTCTATACAATCCGTATTTATGAAAGGAAAGGTGTTCAATTTGAAGATTAGATTAAAAGATGGATCAGTAAAAGAGTATGACAAGTCAATGACAGTGTATGAAATTGCAAGCGATATTAGTGAAGGCTTAGCAAGAATGGCTTGTGCAGGTGAATTAAATGGCAAAGTGGTAGACCTAAGAACTTTGGTGGAGAATGACAGTGATTTAAATATATTAACTTTCAACGATGAAGGTGGAAGAGGTGCATATCGTCACACTACTTCACATGTACTTGCACAGGCAGTGAAGAGATTGTATCCAAATGCAAAGCTTGCTATCGGGCCTTCTATCGATACAGGTTTTTATTATGATTTTGATATTCCATCCCTTGACAGAGCAGCGTTGGATGAGTTAGAGAAGGAAATGAAGAAAATCATTAAAGAAGGTGCTGAACTGACCCGCTTTACCCTTCCTCGTGCTGAAGCGATAGCATTAATGCAGGAAAAAGGAGAGACCTACAAAATTGAATTGATAGAAGATCTTCCAGAGGATGCAGAGCTTTCCTTCTATCAGATGGGTGACTTTGTTGACCTTTGTGCTGGACCTCACTTAATGAGTACAAAGAACATTAAAGCAATTAAATTAATATCTTCTTCAGGTGCTTACTGGAGAGGCTCTGAAAAGAATAAGATGCTTACCAGAGTTTACGGAACAGCGTATACAAAGAATGCTGATCTTGAAGAATATTTAGCACACCTTGAAGATATCAAGAAACGTGACCACAATAAACTTGGTCGTGAGATGGGTATTTTTACAACTGTTGATGTTATTGGGCAGGGACTTCCGCTTTTAATGCCAAACGGTACTAAAATCATTCAGACGATGCAAAGATGGATTGAGGATGAGGAAGAAAGACGTGGTTATGTTAGAACTAAGACTCCACTTATGGCAAAGAGCGATTTATATAAGATTTCCGGACACTGGGATCATTATAAGGCAGGTATGTTTGTACTTGGTGATGAGAAGGTGGATAAGGAAGTATTTGCACTTCGTCCAATGACCTGTCCGTTCCAGTACTATGTTTACAAAGCAAGCCAAAAATCCTATCGTGATTTACCACTTCGTTATGGTGAGACTTCCACTTTATTCCGTAACGAGGATTCCGGTGAAATGCATGGTCTTACCCGTGTTCGTCAGTTTACAATTTCAGAAGGACACTTAATTGTTAGACCGGATCAGATGGATGAGGAGTTCAAAGGTTGTCTTGACCTTGCGAGATATTGTCTGAAAACACTCGGTCTTGAGGAGGATGTAAGCTATCGTTTATCCAAATGGGACCCTAATAATAAAGAAAAATATATTGGTACTGCGGAAGTTTGGGAAGAGACTCAAGGCAGAATTCGTAACGTATTAAATGAACTTGGTATAGACTTTAAGGAAGAAGAAGGCGAAGCAGCTTTCTATGGACCTAAGGTAGATATTCAGGCAAAGAATGTATACGGTAAAGAAGATACCATGATTACTATCCAATGGGATGCATTAATTGCAGAACAGTTTGATATGTATTATGTAGATCAGAATGGTGAGAAGGTTCGTCCTTACATTATTCATAGAACCAGTATGGGTTGCTACGAAAGAACTCTTGCCTGGCTGATCGAGAAATATGCTGGCCAATTCCCTACATGGTTATGTCCAGAGCAGGTTCGTGTATTACCTATTTCAGAGAAGTATCATGACTATGCAAAAAAGGTGAAAGAAGAACTTGCAAATAATAATATCCTGGTAACCGTGGATGAAAGAGCGGAAAAGATCGGTTATAAGATTAGAGAAGCCAGACTTGATCGTGTTCCTTATCTATTAGTAGTAGGACAAAAGGAAGAGGAAGAGGGTAAAGTATCTGTTCGCAGCCGTTACCTGGGAGACGAAGGTCAGAAATCATTGGATACTTTTGTAAATGAAATCTGTAAGGAAATCAGAACTAAGGAAATTAGAAAAATTGAAGTTGTAGAGAATGATAAATAAGAATTAATTGAAAGAGCAGATATATTCCTGGGCGAAAGCCTGGGGCATATCTGCTTTTTATTACTTGAAAAATCAATTGCATAAAATTAAATTTTGTTATTGACAAATAACTTATTTGTAACTATAATAGTAACAAATAGAGAAGACCAAATAAATCTAAAGAAAGATTTTGAAGGTTCTGGGTAGCTTTATTTTATACAATAGGAGAAAGTGTCTTGTGGGTATCCGTAAGACATTTTTATAACATATTTATCTGATTATAGATAATAATTAAGTAAAATCAAATTAATTTAAGGAGGAACTATTATGAGCAAGAAAACAATTGGAATTATCGTAGGAAGTTTAAGAAAAGGGTCTTTTAATAAGTCAATTGCAAATTATGTGGCATCCGTACTCCCAGAGGGATATGAGGCAAAGTTTATTGACCTTAATGGTATTGAACTGTTTAACGAAGATTTAGAAGGAAATCCCCCTGAATCCTGGACTCGTTTAAGAGAAGAAGTAAAGTCTTCGGATGCATATCTCTTCTTTACACCAGAATATAACCGTTCGGTTCCAGCTGCACTAAAAAATGCTTTGGATGTTGCCTCCAGACCTTATGGGCAAAGTGTATGGACCGGCAAACCAGCAGGCGTTGTGAGTGTTTCCATGGGAGGAATTTCCGGATTCGGTGCAAATCATCACCTAAGACAGACTCTTACCTTCCTGGATGTTTATCCGCTGCAGCAGCCAGAAGCATATATCGGAAATGTTATGGGATTGGTTGATGAAAATGGCAATCTTGTAAATGAGGGCACACAGAATTTCCTTAAAACTTATGTAGCTGCATTTGTTAATTGGGTTGAAAAATTCTAATAGTTGCGTTAACATCAGATCATAACAGTATTAATGATTTTTATCATTAATACTGTTTCAGGTTATAGAATTATAAAATTCAGTGAAATAGAAAGGAGACAGCTTGGAATCAAATATCATAAAGAGCGGAAAACTGGGATTTCAATTGCAGGTATTATCCCCATACATTATTGGCTTTCATCACAAGGATAGATTTCCTGCCGGAAACGGCAAAATGGAGCCAATTTCCTACATTAGTACACGAATAAAAGGGAATGACTTCCGGGAGGATGTTCCTTATCGTATGTATCATGGAGAGCGGATTCCTGGTTTCCCTTATCATCCGCATAGGGGATTTGAAACAGTTACGGTAGCCATGAAAGGAATGATAGATCATGCTGACGGGCTTTCTCTGGCTGGCCGATACGGTGACGGAGATGTACAATGGATGACGGCAGGAAAAGGCTTACAGCACTCAGAGATGTTTCCCGTACTTGACACAGAAAACGAAAATTTGCTCGAGTTGTTTCAGATTTGGCTTAACTTACCTAAGAAAAGCAAATTTGTTGATCCTTATTATAAAATGCTTTGGAATGAAAATATTCCTGTGATAACTCATAAGGATGAAAATGGGTTATCTATTTCTATCAAAATAATAAACGGAGCATATAAAGATATAACGTATCTGGATGCAAACCCAGACTCCTGGGGACATGATCCAAATAATCATGTGAATATCTGGCTGATTGAAATGGAGCCCAATGCGGTAATTGTGCTGCCAGGGATCTCATCAACTCTTAATCGTGGATTATACTGTTATGAAGGTGATTCCCTTCAGATAGAAGAGCAGGTATTACCGGGGAAATCCTATGCATTTCTAAAAGGAGACCGGGAAACTAAAATCACTAACGGAGCCGCGACTTCCCGATTATTATTATTGGATGGTGAGCCAATTGATGAGCCGGTAGTTGCATATGGACCGTTTGTTATGAATACGGAAGAAGAAATACAACAGGCTTACCGGGATTACCAGCGTACTGGGTTCGGAGGCTGGCCCTGGTCAAGCGATGAGCCAGTTCATCCAGCGGACAAAGGACGCTTTGCCCTATATCCTAATGAAAGAATAGAGTATCCGCCCGAAAAATTAATTTAAATGAAATGGTTGGATGAAAAAGTGTCAGTTTTACTGGCACTTTTTTTGTATTAAAACCTTGCTGCGTTATAAATCCACAGAGTCAGACAAGATAGTCCGATTAGAAAGACTTAATCTAAGTAAAAAATGTTTTATAATCACGAATTATCTGATATACTGGAAGAAATAGGTTGTCAAGTACACACACTCGCAATATCAACGGATTCTTAACAGTCAGAATAAACATGCATAGCATGCTTATCCATAATAAGGTATCAATTTAATGTAAAATATTATAAGGAGGGCAGGGAAAGAGCTAGTTACAAACGAAAAATATAATAGGGAAAGGGAATATTAAATTATGAAAAGAATCTTATCAATGTTGTTAGTTATTATGCTGCTAATCAGCATAGTACCGGTTATACCAGTGGAAGCTGCAACTCAAACAATTACATATCTTACAAAAGCGGTCTATGATTCAGTAAGTGATTATTCTGAAGGGCTGGTATGGGTACAAGAAGGTAATACATTTAAATATTTGAATGAGAAAGGTAAAGTAGTAATAGACCTTTCGAATAAAAAATATGCAGGTAAGAACGAATCTATATACTCCGTTGGAGATTTTCATGATGGGTTGGCATTAATTGTAGTGCAAAAAGATTCAGAAGATGATTACGACCTTGGAGGTTATTATATTGATAAAAAAGGTAATATTGCTTTAACGACAGCCCAAGTAAATAAAAAGCAATCCGGTAAGAGTAAAATATCCGGACTGTATTATAATTTTTCACAAGGGATAACACTTACAGATGCCAGACCTGATGTTGGCAAAGTTGCATTAGTAAAGACGGATGGCAGCACAAAATGGATTACTGCTGATACCGCATATTATTGGTATACACAGGATTTATTGTGCGTGGGCAGCTATGTGGATGGTGAGTATTTGTGGGGATATGTAGATAAAAATTATAAAAAGGTAATCTCATATAAATTCAATCAAGCACGTCCTTTTAACAATAATTTAGCACCTGTAGAGATTAATGGTAAATGGGGATTTATAGATAAAAGCGGCAAAACAGTTATAAAGGCACAGTTTGACGACTTTATAGTACATGACAGTAATGCGTCCTATGTGGTATTTGATGATGGCTTGGCAACAGTATTAAAGAATAATAAATGGGGCGTAATAGACAAAAAAGGTAATACAGTCATAGCATTCAAATATGATTATCCGGTTATTTTTAGAAATGGATATGCTTGTGTTGCTGGAAGTGATGGAAAATATACCTATATAGATAAAAAGGGAAAAACCGTAATTAAAACTGGATATGAGGATGCAAATTATTTTACTAAGACAGGTGTTGCAGTCGTTGGAAATAATGGAGTTTATAAGTTGATTGATACTAAGGGTAAACAAATAGGAAAGAAAACATGGAAATTTGATGGTACCAAAGTATCGGGTATGGCACCAGACATATTAAGATATGAGATTGACGGTAAATACGGTATTGCTAAAGTAGGTTAATATTATATGGAAATAAAACGTCACAATCATATGTGGCGTTTTATTATGTAAGGGTATAGTGTATTCAACTCTACGAAGGGTAGATTGATATGTTATTAATTATGAGCTAAAATTATTTCATAAATCTAAAGGACCTTAAGGCGGCAAAGAAGGTATTGTCATGGATAATTCATAGATAGAATGAAAATGGATGGTGAAATAATGGAGAGAAATACAAGGAAGGCTCTGAAGGATGCCTATAAAAATCGATTACGAATTGGCGGTATCTATCGCATTAGCTGCAATAATAGTTCAAGTAACTGGGTTCGCGCCTCAATCGATATACAAGGCATTAAAAATAGATTTCAATTTTCCGTAGCATCAAACACTTGTCCGGATAAATGCATGTTTCCTGAATGGAACCAATATGGTGCTGCTGCTTTTTCTTTTGAGATACTGGAAGAAATGCAGCAAAAAGAAACACAAACAGAGCAGGAGTTTCTGGAAGAAGTAAATACTTTACTGGAACTATGGAATGAGAAATAAGTGATTAAGGGGATGGTAAAGATGCAGCAGACAATAAAGATTAAAAATTTTCTTGATGATCAGGGAAGAATTACTCAATTGTCTCAAAAAACGAACAAGAGAGCAGCAACACTATGCTATTTGGCAGATAAATTTGAGGCAGGACGAAATTATACGGAGAAAGAAGTAAATACTATTTGTGAAAAATGGCATACCTTTGGAGACTATTTTATACTTAGACGTGAGCTGGTAGATTATGGATTGTTACAACGAGAGCTGGATGGCTCACGTTATTGGAAACCGGAGTATGTTTTGCCTCAATAGATTTATGGAGGTTGAAATGATGCAAAATAACAAAGTTGGAACTATCATCCGCACGTTAAGGCTGGAGCAAAGGCTGACACAAAAACAGCTGGCGGATAAAATGAATGTTAGTAATAAGACCATTTCCAAATGGGAAAGGGGCTTAGGATTACCGGATATATCACTTATTCCAGAGCTTTCTGACCGGCTTGGTGTTGATATTTATAATCTCTTAACTGGGGATGTTACTGCCAATGCTTCTGTTGGAGGCAATATGAAAAATACTCAGTTTTTTGTTTGCCCGACCTGTCATAATATTTCTCTGTGTACGGGAAGTGCAGAGGTTTCCTGCTGCGGGAAAAAGCTGACAGCCCAGGCTTTGAAAAAAGCAGAGGAAAGTGGTAAGCTATCTGTTCAAGATATGAAAACAGATTGGTTTATAACCAGTGACCATCCTATGACAAAGGAGAATTACATTTCCTTTGTGGCTTTTGTGACAGGGGATCGTCTTCAGATAATAAAGCAATATCCAGAATGGAATTTGAATGTTCATATTCCTAAAAGCGGACATGGAATGTTGATTTGGTACGATACAAAAGACGGATTATTCTATCAATTACTGTAAAAGAAACAGAGGTTATTTTATAATCTTAAGCAAAAGGATATAAAAGATATTAGAATTATAGTATTTTAGGTACTTTAAATTAAAAAAGTAATATTAATTTTGAATTATAAAATCTGAATCTGACATACTACTATAAATGAAATCTTACAACCATAGATTGGTAGTTTCATTACTAAATTATATTAAGCCAAGTTAGGCGGATAGGAGAAATTATGTCAGAGAATAATAAGATGAAAAGTACGAAAAATAATAAGAAAGAAGATGGCACATTCCACTCAAAGAAAATAAAACATGATCCGCAGGCGGAAAGTGCAAGAGATGTATTTGGATGGGAAGAAGGGGAGCCTACTTATTCAAATAAGTATAACACCGACAGATAAAGTGAAAGAGGAATGGAAGGCTATGAGAATATAGAAATGTTCTCCTTGGCAGATTCCTTTAACATAGGAATGTTCTTAATATAAAAGGAAAGAGAGCCATTATAAACACAGATATCAAAGTTTATGTTTATAATGCGCTCTCTTTCTTTGTGCATCCATCTATATCAACTCTTGCATTTGAACAAAACCTTTGGCATACTATAACAAAGAAAGAAGGGATATTTTGAAGACGATCAAACGAATTCGAAAAGTGAATTTATTATTTTTATTTAAAACAGGAATCGGATCTGCAATCGCAATCTTACTGGCAGAGAGCTTTGGCTTATTGTACAGTCCTTCCGCAGGAATTATAACCCTGTTAACCATACAGAATACAAAGAAAGATACTTTAAAAATAGCATTTAAAAGATTTCAGGCGTTTGTGTTAGCAGTAATTGTTGCTTTTCTTTCTTTTACTGCTATAGGTTATACGCCAATTGCCTTTGGAGCCTTTGTATTTCTTTTTGTGGCACTCTGTATTTTATTTAAGTTACAGGATGGTATTGCCATGAATGCCGTTTTGATGACTCATTTTCTAATAGAAAAGAATATGAGCTTCGGATTAATTCTCAATGAAGTAAGTATACTTATTGTCGGTATGTCACTGGGAATTGGGCTAAATCTTTTTATGGTGAATAATAAAAAACGGATTAAACAGGAACAGCTTCTTCTTGAGGAAGACCTTAAAACAGCTTTATCTGGATTGGCTCAGATGCTGAAAGAAAAAGACTTTTACCAGTCAGGAGAAGAGGCACCAAAGGAGAACATAAATAATGGCACCTACCAGGATTTTGACTTTTTACCAATAGAGAAAAAGCTTAATGGCTTGTTAAAGAGAGCCTATGAAGAAGCAGGTAATACGATATTAACAGATACTAGATATCTGGTTTCCTACCTGGAGATGCGTAAGCTTCAAGTAAATGTGTTAAAAGATATTATGTGTAATATTGCTGGTATTCCGGTAGCACTTAGGCAAACCTATCCGGTAGCTGAATTTATTGAAAGTATAGCATCCTCCTTTCATGAACGTAATAATGCAATAGGATTATTAAAGGAATTAGAGGAGCTTAAGGAACATTTTCGGCAGGAGGAATTGCCTGTAACCAGAGAAGAATTTGAATACCGCGCAACCTTACTGCAGATACTTAAGGAATTAGAGTATTTTTTATGGTTAAAGCGAAATTTTATTAAAGAATTGGAAGAAAAAAACATGAATTCGTATTGGAATTGATGTTACATACCATCAGTATAAAATACGGTCTTTATCACATAATAATCGAGAGGAATTGCATTATAATCGGTTTTTCGAATAGTTACTGTAATTCTTCGTTTTTATATTGTTGGAAAGACGAGGGTAGTTCATGCAAAAAGAAAACCTAAAAGACGAAATTGTTCAAAATGACAGAACGCAGGATGATAATGGCAGAGGCGATAGGGAAAAGAAATCACCGGAAGCACAGGAAAATGAAAAGGTAGCCAAGGAAAATGAGGATTTAAAGGACCAAAAAATCAGTGAATACGGTCAGACCTTACTGGAAAATGGGAAAAGAGAACATAAAATACATCTATTATCCATTATTGGTGAGATAGAAGGGCATGAATGCCTTCCACAGCATAATAAAACTACGAAATACGAGCATGTTTTGCCACAGTTGGCTGCAATTGAAGACAGTACGGATATCGATGGTCTCCTTATTTTAATTAATACAGTGGGTGGCGATGTAGAAGCAGGACTTGCTATAGCAGAAATGATTGCTTCCCTAAGTAAACCCACAGTTTCCTTAGTACTGGGTGGTTCCCATTCGATTGGTGTTCCTCTTGCTGTTTCCGCAGATTATAGTTATATCGTACCTACTGCTACGATGATTATTCACCCGGTAAGAATGAATGGTACGGTAATCGGTGTAACGCAGACCTTTGAGTATTTTGAAAAGATACAGGACCGTATTATAAAATTTGTAGTAACCCATTCAAAAATCGACTATAACAGCTTTCGTAACTTAATGCTTGATACCAGTCAGCTGGCAAAGGATGTTGGTTCCATTTTAGTTGGTGAAGAGACCGTAAAGAAAGGTATCATTGATGAGGTCGGTGGAATTAAAGAAGCCTTAGCCAAAATTAATGAAATGATTGATGCGAAAAAGGAGGAGAAACCAGATGCTGTACACAGTGAAACCCCTTGAAAGAATCTATGCAGCACCAGAGACCTTTGATCATAGCAAAAGGCTTAGTGCTTCACAGGCAAAGGATACTTCTTCACAGGAATATAAGGATATTATGCTTCAAAATGGTAGAATAGTAACTCGTAGAAATGGAGAGGAATATGTAGTCGAGCGAATTAATTCTACTAATATGAAAGATTACCTTAATGCAGAATACGCACCCGGCAAGAGTATTAAAGCCAAATCATAAAAATATTGATTATTGATAGAATCCTGTTTCCATTGTTCGTTTTTTAGCAACATGGAAATGGGATATTTTTTATATCTGTATATTGCAGGAAAGCCATATATTTACTGAACTGGAACTTTATCTTGCATATCGTTTTTTTTAAAGGTATAATAAATTCGGGTAATTAGCTGCTTAATTATGTGGGAATTATAAGTATTTTACATATTGATTTATGCAACGGGATAATAGAATTAAGTATTGCGGCTATGCCGCAGGATATGTTCATATATAGGAGGATTTTAAAGTCAATGGCTCCCAAACAGCAAACTAAGAAAAAAACATCAAATACACGAAAAAACAGCAATGCTAAAGTGAAACAAATGAATATGAAAGAAGCTGGTGCAATACATGATGAAATTATTCTTGTAGTCGCGCTGGTAATTTCTATTCTTTTATTTTTAAGTAATTTCGATTTAGGCGGTGCTGTGGGTAAGGCGTTCAGCAGCTTTATTTTTGGAATTATAGGTCTGGAGGCATACATACTTCCTTTTATTGTGTTCTTTATTACAGCATTTCGTATTTCTAATTTTGGCAATCGCAAGGCTGGAAGAAAAATCATGAGCAGTCTGGTATTCTTTATCGCGCTGTCTGCCTTTCTGCAATTAATTACAACCCAATATGATCCCGACATGCATATTCTGCAATATTTCACAGATGCTTCAGAGAACCATAATGGAGGCGGTATTCTTGGTGGTATGCTAGTGATGTTATTTTGCAGTTTATTTGATGTTCCGGCTACTTATGTTATTTTGATTGCAGTAATGCTTATCGCATTAACTTTAATCACAGGTAAAGCACTCATTCTCTACTTGGGTAAGCAATTCAAGGCCTCCTTAAAGGAGAGAAAAGAATATCAAAGAATGCGTCAAGAAGAGGAACAAGATGAAATTCCAGGTCAGGCATATTTTAAACCCGATAATGGTAGAAGACCTGCAAAAACCTTTCTATTAAATCCCTCCTCCTCCGATAAAAAAACTTCTGGAAGTGTATTGCAGTCTACCGTAGCAAACGGCAATGATAATGTAATTACATTAAAAGATGCGAAAGGAAAAAAAGAGCAGACAACACCTGAAACCAAAGCGGCACCCTTTCAATTTCAACAAATTTTCAATACGGACAATAAGGAAGAGGAGGAAGGTGCAGCATTCACTTACGAAGAGGAGTTGCTGCATAAGTTTGGTAGAAATGCAGAAGATGATGAAGTTCCATTTGAAGAGAGCATAGAAGAGACAGTAGAAGGGCAACAGATTCTACCAATAAATGCAGCAGCAAAGAAAGACATCCCTCCGATTGAAAAAACTCATACTAATAAAGCAGAATCTACAGATGTAGAAAAACTTGAAATACCGCAGACCAGCCAACAAAAAGAATATATTTTCCCGCCTTTGAATTTACTAAGCGCTCCAAAAGCAAAAACCTCTAAAGGAGGAATGAGTGATAAAGAGCTGAAGGATACAGCGATGAAGCTTCAGAGCACTTTTGAGAGCTTCGGTGTTCATGTAACAATTACCAATGCAAGTGTAGGTCCGGCGGTAACCAGATATGAGCTTCAACCGGAACAAGGTGTTAAGGTTAGCAGGATTACAAGTCTCGCCGATGATATTAAACTCAATCTGGCAGCAGCAGACATCCGAATAGAAGCCCCAATTCCGGGTAAAGCAGCGGTAGGCATTGAGGTTCCGAATAAAGAAAATTCCATGGTAACCTTTAGAGAAATTATTGAAAGTAAGGATTTTACGGGTCATCCCTCCGGTGTTGCTTTTGCGGTTGGTAAAGATATTGGTGGACAAAGTATCGTAACTGATATTGCAAAAATGCCGCATTTATTAATTGCAGGTGCCACTGGTTCCGGTAAATCAGTTTGTATCAATACGTTAATCATGAGTATTTTGTATAAATCAAAGCCTTCGGATGTAAGACTGATTATGGTAGACCCCAAAGTGGTGGAATTGAATGTATATAATGGAATACCTCATTTGCTGATTCCTGTGGTAACAGATCCAAAGAAAGCTTCTGCAGCTCTTAATTGGGCGGTAATGGAGATGACGGATCGTTATAAAAGGTTTGCAGATGTGGGTGTTAGAGATTTGAAGGGTTATAATGAGAAAGTTGCTGAAGTAGAGCATCTTGGGGATGAGAATTTTCAAAAGCTTCCGCAGATTGTTATTATCATTGACGAGTTAGCTGACCTTATGATGGTGGCACCGGGCGAGGTTGAGGATGCAATCTGCCGTTTGGCACAGTTAGCAAGAGCGGCTGGAATTCATCTGATTATTGCGACACAAAGACCATCTGTAAACGTAATCACTGGTGTGATTAAAGCAAATATACCTTCAAGAATTGCCTTTGCTGTTTCTTCTGCTATTGATTCAAGAACGATTTTGGATGGTTCAGGTGCAGAGAAGCTTTTAGGAAAGGGTGATATGTTATTCTTCCCGTCAGGATATCCAAAACCAGTACGTATACAAGGTGCCTTTATTAGCGACAAAGAAGTAAGTTCTGTAGTGGAATTCTTAAAAAAGAATAACAATGAAGCGAATTACAATGATGATGTACATGATAAAATTAATAATGCCAGAGCAGGAGAAGGTTCACTACAGGGAAGTGGTGACGAAAGAGATGAATATTTTGCAGAAGCAGGCAAATTCATCATTGAAAAGGACAAGGCTTCCATAGGTATGTTGCAAAGAGTATATAAGATTGGATTTAATCGTGCTGCAAGAATTATGGATCAGCTTTCAGAGGCTGGGGTTGTAGGACCGGAAGAGGGTACAAAACCCAGAAAGGTTCTCATGTCTCCAGAACAATTTGAGCAGTATTTGGACGAGTATTAAAATAAGAGATGTAAATAGAAACAGCATGAAAGAAACAGCATAAAAGAAACAGTATAAAAGAAACAGCATAAAAGAAACAGCTTCCTGAACAGTTAAATTATACTGTGTTGGGAAGCTGTTTTTTTGATAAACTTCTTATATAATAGTAAGTATTTCTTTAGGAGTATCGATTAAGAAATCGGCACCTTCACTTCTTAGCACCTCACGGTTACGAAAGCCCCAGGTAACGCCGATACAAGGAATACCTGCATTTTTAGCTGTCTGTACATCGGTTTCAGAGTCGCCTACCAATATAGTATTGGACAACTGCGAGCCGAGTTCTTTCACAGCGGTATAAATACTATCCGGTGCTGGTTTTCTTTTAATATCAGGAGCTTCACCAATTGCAACTGGAAATAAATTGCCAAAATAGGTCTTCGCCAGAGCTTTCACCGCAGGATCGTATTTGTTTGAAACAATGGCAAGCTTGTAATTATAACGGTTTAAATCTAATAAAAGCTCCATAATACCATTGTAAGGTCTGGTTTTATTCTGCATATTATTTTTATAGTGAGCCAAGAAAATATCCATAATCTTTGTGACTTCTTCATCGTTTAAAGTCTCCGGCAGGGATCTGCGTACAAGATTTTTTACACCATTACCAACAAAACGCCTTACTTCTTCAAGGCTTCGTATTGAGTATCCATTCTGAATTAAGGCATCGTTAAGACTATCGCGCAGATCATCGAGGGTATTGAGTAGTGTACCATCCAGATCAAAAATCACGGTATCATATTTCATGGGGAACATCCTTTCACTAGTACAGTCAATTTGATTAATTGCGAGACATATATAGTCAATAAATGGATATATTTGCAATTAATTAATAATTTTCTATGTTTCTATGTAATTGAATAATAAAAATAGTATACTATCTTTAGTTTATAAAGCAAGTGATTTTTGATAATTATTTTCCTTGTAATATTTAGTCTAGTTCTTGTATAATAGGGTGGGTATGTAAACTTGAGTTTAAATATTTATTCCGTTAGTGTGAAAATCATAGAAAGGCAGGAACACGAATGAAGTCAGACATTCAAATTGCTCAGGAAGCTACACTCAAGCATATTAAGGAGGTTGCGGCGCAACTTCACATAATAGAGGACGATTTAGAGTATTACGGTAAATACAAAGCAAAGCTTTCCGATGAGCTATGGGAAAGAGTAAAAGATAATAAGGACGGTAAGCTGGTATTAGTAACCGCTATTAATCCGACTCCTGCCGGGGAAGGTAAAACCACTACTACAGTAGGACTTGGACAAGCACTTGGTAAATTACAGGTTCGTTCTGTTATCGCACTTCGAGAACCTTCCCTGGGACCATGCTTTGGTGTAAAGGGCGGAGCTGCAGGAGGCGGTAATGCACAGGTAGTTCCGATGGAAGATCTTAATTTACACTTTACTGGTGATTTTCATGCAATTACCTCTGCTAATAACTTACTTGCTGCTCTATTAGATAACCATATCCAGCAAGGAAATACCTTGAACATTGATACCAATCAGATTGTGTGGAAAAGATGCGTTGACATGAATGACAGAGCACTTCGTAATATTGTCATTGGTCTGGGTAAAAAATCAGACGGAGTGGTTCGTGAAGACCATTTTATTATTACCGTTGCATCAGAAATTATGGCTATTCTTTGCCTGGCTGATGATATGGAAGATTTGAAGCAGAGACTTGGAAGAATCGTAGTTGCCTATAATACTAGGGGTGAACCGGTATTTGCAGAACAGCTAAAGGCAGTGGGAGCAATGGCGGCACTCTTAAAAGATGCCCTTAAGCCAAACCTTATACAGACACTGGACAATACGCCTGCGATTATCCATGGCGGTCCCTTTGCAAATATTGCTCATGGCTGTAATAGTGTCAGGGCAACGAAGACAGCACTCAAACTTGCAGATGTTGTAGTAACTGAGGCTGGCTTTGGTGCTGACCTTGGAGCAGAGAAATTCCTCGACATTAAATGTCGTATGGCTGATCTAAAGCCGGCGGCGGTAGTCCTTGTGGCAACCATTCGTGCCTTAAAATATAATGGGGGAGTTGTGAAGTCGGAACTTTCCGGCGAAAACCTGGAAGCTTTGGAAAAGGGAATTGTAAATCTTGAGAAGCATATTGAAAATTTGCAAAAATACGGTGTACCAATTGTGGTAAGTTTAAACCGTTTTGTTACAGATACTGATGCAGAGTTAGAGTATGTAAAGAACTTCTGTGAAAGTCGTAACTGTGACTTTGCTCTCTGTGAGGTATGGGAAAAAGGCGGAGAAGGCGGCATTGAACTTGCAAACAAGGTATTAGAAACCTTAAACAACAAGGAAAGCAACTATGCACCGCTTTATTCTTTGGATTTATCGATAAAAGAAAAGATTGAAACAATCTCAAAAGAGATTTATGGCGCTGCTGGTGTTACCTATGATGCAGCGGTTGAGACTGCAATTAAAAAACTAGAGGCTTTAGGCTATGGTAATCTGCCAATCTGTATGGCAAAAAATCAGTATTCTTTATCCGATGATGCATCTAAATTAGGAAGGCCTACAGATTTTACGGTACATATTCGAGAGATATATGTATCTGCAGGAGCTGGCTTTATTGTAGCTATTACAGGAACAGTTATGACGATGCCTGGATTACCGAAAGTGCCAGCAGCAGAAAGCATTGACGTAGATGATACGGGCAGAATTATAGGATTATTTTAATAAAAAGATATAATAGGTAATTATAAAACGGTAAATAAGGAATACGGTTTATAATTACCTATGGATTTAAGAGAGGATTTAGATTTAATGAAACAATATTCAGGACCGAAAGCATTGACAGAATATATTTTATATCAAAGCAAGCACAAAGCGAACAAAACAATTAACATTTTATTAGTACAAGGTATTCTGGCAGGAATATACATCGCCATAGGAGCTATTGGAGCTTTAAAGCTTTCCGCCAGCTTGGCTGACCCAGGACTTGGTTCCTTCCTTGGAGCTCTGGTTTTCCCAGTGGGAATTATAGCAATTATTTTGATGCAAGCAGAATTATATACCAGTGACTGTATGGTAATGACAGCGGTTTATGCAAAACGTACCCGCGTTCGTAAAATATTTGGAATTCTAATATTAATATTCACTGCTAATTTACTAGGTGGTATGCTGATTGCATTTCTCACAAAGACAGCAGGAATTTTTAATGAACAGGTTATGAATCTGGTCATTGAAAAGGCAATACATAAAGTGCATATGCCTATTGGACAACTTTTTGTCAGTGCAGTACTTTGTAATATCATAGTATGTACGGGTGTATGTCTGGCTTATAGCTGTAAAGAGGAAATCAGTAAGGTAGTAGTGGTATGGCTTGCAATCACTGTCTTTGTAATTAGTGGTACGGAACACGTGGTAGCAAATATGTACTATCTGTTCATTGCTTATTTTGGTGGTGCTGAAATTACATTAGGTAATATCTTTTATAATCTGATTGTAGCAGCAGTTGGTAATTTTGTCGGAGGTGGTATTATTGTTTCCGGTGTTAACTACTTATTAGCCTATAAGGATATTGAAAAAACGGACCACGATAAGCATCCTCATGAAAAAGAAGATCAAAATAAAGATTAAGATAAATATATTGGCATAAAATCTCTTACCTCCTCGTAAGATATACAAGATGTACAAGTTATATGCGAACATTTATTGTGTTTGTTAAATAACTTATATCAGATGTATATCTTAAGGAGGTTTTTATAATGATAGAAATGATACCCTTTACTTACTCAAATGATATAACAGTCATCAACAAGGAACAGTTCGATGTTCATATGAGACTGTATGAGGGATATGTAACAAATATCAATAAAATTGATGCAATTTTCCAAAGCGGGGATACACAAAGTGATCAATCCAATAGCACCTTTAGTTACTATAGAGAATTAAAGAGAGGCGAAACCTATGCTCTGGATGGAGTTATATTACATGAACTGTATTTTGAGAATATAGGGGGAAATGCATCAGATCCAAGTGATGCTGTTGTAGAGCAGATAGAAAAAGATTTCGGAAGTTTTCAGAATTGGCAGGAGGATTTTATTGCTACAGCCAAGGCAAGCAGAGGATGGGCAGTCCTTGCTTATGATCAAAGGAGCAACAGGCTTCGTAACATCAGTTTAGATTCACATGATCTTGGAAATATTGCTTATTCAGCACCCTTACTAGTGTTAGATATGTATGAACATGCATATTTCCTTCAATATGCAGATGATAAAAATGATTATATACATAATTTTATGACAGATATCAACTGGGACGTGGTTGGTGGACGAATGCTGTTTAATTAAACAGGAGATAAGGAATAAGTGAGGAATTAAGCTTTTGTTGTAAAGCAATTTTGCTATTACAATAGAAGCTTTTTTATGTAAATTTATACTTACGGATTGTATCATACTATGTTATAATCAAACAATCAAACAGTTAGTTCTAACTAACATTTAAAATGTGAAATTAAGTATATAAATTGATAATATATAGAATACCTAAGGAGACAAAATGAATTCAAATCAATTATTGCTGCAGTATGCACAAGCAAATCTTCAGCTGGATGGTGTTTATCAGGTGAAAGTTCCGGCGGGGAGTAAAGCTTTGGGGCAGACCACGATGGAGGGTGTGTGCGGCTTTGTTTTTCCGGTACAGGGAAGTGCAAAATTTACCTTGTGTGAAAATGAATATACTCTGGAGTATGGTACGATTCTCCATGCAGGGTCACGTATGGAAATAAATAAAGAAACCCTGGGAGACGGAGAATGGGAATACATATTAATGCACTACAGAGTGCTGGATGAGGACAAAACGGGTAATTCCTTATTAACCACACAGTATACCTTAAAAATTTTTTCGGATCGATACCTGGAAATACTGCAGTTATTAGAGAAGCTTATCAATGAAAATCGTCAGCCTGGTAGAAAAAGCTTGCTTTCCACCAAGGCAATTTTGTACGAAATAATCTCAAAAGTACTGGCATATTCAGAAGAGCGTGCAGATTATCAACCAAAGGATTCGCTGGAAAAGATACTGGAGTACATACATAAAAATCTACATAAGAATTTGCATGTAACAGGATTAGCAGAGGAATTTGGTCTTAATCCGAAGCAATTCTATTATCAGTTTCATAAAAAATTAGGGGTTAGTCCTAAAAAGTATATCGTTGAGACACAAATAAAGAGGGCAAAGGAGCTTCTAATTGAGGAAGATTTTTCGATATCAGATATTTCTGCAATGGTTGGATATGAGGATTCTTTGCATTTTAGCCGTATCTTTAAGCAGAATGTTGGTCTTTCGCCAAAAAGCTTTCGTAATCAGTTTGGAAAAAATCCATATTAATTAGCAATTTATCCATTTGCTTCTAATGAAATGTATGTTATATTCTTTTACTGTAATGATAATGACTATCATAATCAGAAGAGGAGAAACAATAAATGAAACGTTTTATTACAATAGCAATACTTACAGTGATGACATCCATGATGCTGGTTGCATGTGGTAAGAATACATCAGAAGATGTTGCAAAGGATACCACCGTACAGGAGGATACTACAGATACAACTACTGTTGAACCTACAGCAGAACCAACCGAAGTACCAGTTTCTACAGACGCAGGGGAAGTTGAAGAAACGAGTACGGGTATTACATATCCATATACCTATGTGGATGCAGCAGGCAGAGATGTTGTTTTAGATAAGGAACCTGTTAAGATCGCTGTTGATTATTTACCACTTTGGGAAACTTTAATTCTGCTGGATACCATGCCAATTGCAGCTTCCGGTGCAGAAAACTACATCGCTACCTGGGATGCATTTGAAGGCTATGATTTAAGCAGTGTACAAGATATGGGTCAGAAAGAGGTTAATTTAGAACTTCTTACTGAACTTGAACCAGATGTTATCTTATCTCAGGCATGGGATGTTAATCAGTTGGAAATTGAAAACCTTGAGAAAATATCTAATGTAGCAGTATTTGGCCCTGATACCAAGATGGACTGGAGATTAAGTGTTCGCCAGGTTGCAAAGCTTGTTAACAAAGAAGCAAAGGGTGAGGAGATTATTGCAGAAGTTGATCAAAAGCTTCAAGATGCTAAAGTTAAGTTAGAAGAACAATACGGTGGTCAAACTGTAATGCAGATCTCCGTTATGGGTGAAGATAATTACTACTGTGCATATCGTCCTGACTTATATGATGATGCAACAGGTCTTGGATTAAATGTTCCAGAAGGTTACACTACCTCAACGAACTTTGAGCAGGTATCCATGGAAGCAATTGTTGAAATGAATCCAGACTATATCTTCTTAAATGTCTTTGACGGCGATGAAGCAATCTATGAAGCGATGACGGACAATTCCGTATGGCAATCCTTAAAGGCTGTTCAAAATGATCATGTATATGTATTAGATGGCAGTGGTCATGCTTGTAGTCCTCTTGCTACCGTATATACCGTAAACTTTATTACCAAGGCTTTATTAGGCGAATAGTCTCGCAAAAGCATGCGAGCCATTCGAAGAACTGCGGTGTAAGCGCAAAGGCGCTCACACCTGGTTCTTCTGGGTATTGGTCAGAATTGCTTTTTGGGGTTTTGAGCTACCTTTCAGAGGTAGAATTAGAATGGACAGATGCAGGGAGGAGTGCGCCTGCATCTGTTTGTTGTATTTTAAAAATCATGTAAAGTGCAGCTGGTTATTTACTGCATATTGGAGGAAGTCATAATGTCAACTGAACATCAAGCTGATAGAAAGGAAAGGAATCGAAGTAGAATTGCGATTTTTGCCCTTTTTTTTAGCATAGCTATACTGATACTAATCATGGTGTTATCCCTGATGAGTGGAGCGGCAAATATATCCCTGCAAACAATTAAGGAGGCCTTTGTAGCCTTTGATCCAAGTAATTCCCAACAACTTCTTGTTAGAGATATGAGAATTCCAAGAATTCTGGCAGGTGCATTAATTGGCGCGGCTCTGGCAGTTGCCGGTGCAATTATGCAGGGAATTACCAAGAACCCGCTTGCAGATTCCGGTCTGATGGGATTAAGTGCGGGAGCAGGGCTCTTTTTGGCGGCGGCTCTAATTCTATTTCATAATGTATCCTATTCCCTGATTGTGATTATTACATTTCTTGGGGCAGCGTTTGGAGCCGTTTGTGTTCAAGTAATCGGTAAACTAGTGCCGGGCGGCAATCAGGCTATGAAACTTGTCCTTGCAGGTGCGACCATAAGTACGTTATTTTCAGC
The DNA here is from genome assembly GCA_047606065.1 of Mobilitalea sp. GTDB lineage: Bacteria > Bacillota > Clostridia > Lachnospirales > Lachnospiraceae > Mobilitalea. The sequence goes on along the minus strand of JASGEU010000220.1, from coordinate 14,010 downwards.
CTTAAGTCAAGGACTTGCCATTACAGCAAATGCAACTCAAAATATCATGTTCTGGACCATGGGCAATGTTTCAGGAACGAGTTGGAAACAGTTATGGATTGCCGGACCGGTTATTCTTGCTTCAATTCTAATTGCACTTGCTCTGTCTCGTAGAATCTCTATTATGAATTTAGGGGAAGAAATGGCAATGGGAATTGGAGTTAACACAAAGATTACCAGGGGTGTATGCTCGGTGATTGTAGTTCTTTTATCTGGTACTTCCTTTGCCATATGTGGAAGTATCAGCTTCGTCGGCATTATGATACCCCACTTTGTGCGTTTTCTGGTAGGCGCAGATTATCGATGGGTGATTCCCCTTAGTGCAATTCAAGGTGCACTTTTAGTAGTATTTGCAGATTATCTTGCTAAAACCATTAATCGACCTGCAGAGATTCCCCTGGGAGCACTGATTTCACTGGTTGGTGTACCGATCTTTTTGTATTATGCACAAAAGGAAAGAGGGAGGGTATAACGAAAACGTATGAGTAGTTTACATAAAAACCGCAGATTTATTATTATCTTCATTAGTGCATTTCTACTTCTCATAATTATGTTGTTTGTCAGTATGAATGCTGGTTACACGGACATCGCATTTACGGATTTACTTCGAATCCTTACGGGTGGAGGAAGTGCAAAGGAAAAACTAATTGTATTTGAATTTCGCCTTCCACGTATTATTCTTTCCATTTTAATTGGGATAGGATTTTCGTTATCGGGTTGTGTTCTTCAAGGAATTACACGAAATCCGTTGGCTGACCCAGGACTTCTTGGAATTAATGCAGGTGCTGGTATTGTAGTTGTTGTGTTTATGACCTTATATGGTACCTTGACCACAGGAGCAACTCTGCTATTGCCGGTTTTCTCTCTTTTAGGTGCAGTACTTACAAGTGTGGTGATTTATTTGTTATCCATACAGAAGAATACTGGACTGCACCCAATGCGTCTGGTACTAAATGGTGTGGCGATACAGGCAGGAATTAATTCCTTAATGACCTTAATTGTACTAAAACTGGATAGTGATCAGGTAGATTTTATCGCAGTATGGCAAGCTGGTAGTATCTGGGGAGCAAACTGGAAGTTGATTATTGCATTATTACCTTGGATTATAGTGGGATTTACCTATCTATTATTTAAAGCAAAGGAAATGGATGTCTTGGGCTTTGGTGATCCCATGGCAATTGGTATCGGTGTAAAGGTTGCCAGTGAGAAAAAGAAATTGTTATTTACTGCAGTGGCTCTGGCAGCAGCTTCTGTTACCATAAGCGGTAGTCTTCACTTTGTTGGACTGATTGGTCCACACCTGGCAAGAAGACTGGTGGGAGCAAAACATAAAATGCTACTGCCCATTTGCGCCCTTACTGGTGCATTGCTAGTTCTGGTTGCAGACACTGTTGGACGTACCATTATTGAACCCTCTGAAATACCCGCAGGTATTGTAGCAGCAGTCATTGGTTCACCGTATTTTATTTTCTTATTAATTGCCAGCAAGAACCGTAGAAGAAAAGGAGACAAATAATGAAGGATTATACTATTGATCAGGTTGACGTAGCTTATGGCGACCTGAAAATAATTGAGCAACTGACGCTAGAGATACCTCTTGGTAAAATAACAACGATTATTGGTCCTAATGGCTGCGGTAAATCAACTCTTTTAAAAGCCATGGGACGTATTATGAAAACCCAAAAGGGAAGTATCTATCTGGATGGAGCTAAAATAGAAGAATTCTCCACCAGGGAGTTAGCAAAGAAAATGGCGATTCTGCCTCAATGTCCCACCGCTCCAGAGGGTTTGACAGTAGAGGAAGTGGTTTCCTACGGTCGCTACCCCTATCAAAAAGGTCTTGGAAAACTGAAGGATGAGGATAGAAAGATTATTGATTGGGCTTTGGAGGTAACAAAGTTAGCTTCCATAAGAAATCATCTCGTAGATAATTTATCCGGTGGTCAGAGACAGAGAGTTTGGATTGCATTAGCTTTAGCACAGCAAACAGATATTATCCTTCTTGACGAGCCTACTACTTATCTGGATATGGCATACCAGTTAGAGGTATTGGAACTTTTGGAGGACTTAAATAGAAATTATGGTTGTACCATTGTTATGGTACTGCATGATCTCAATTTGGCATCCAGATATGCTGATTTCCTGGTAGCTCTGAAGCAAGGGGAAATTATTTGCTCAGGTACGCCAAATGAAGTTATCTGCAAGGAAACCATACGAAGGGTATATGACATTGATGCAGACATCATAACAGATAGCCGGACAAATAAGCCTATCTTAGTATCCTATCAATTATTAAATAAAAAGAATTCAGACAAGAAGAGGGTGGCAAGTTGAAAAAAATAGCGATATACGGAAAGGGCGGTATTGGTAAATCCACGACGGTATCCAATCTTTCAGCAGCGCTTGCAATGAGCGGTAAAAAAGTAATGCAGATCGGATGTGACCCCAAAGCAGATTCCACAAGAAATTTGACTGGAGGCAAACCAATTTCAACGGTTTTAGATTTGCTAAGAGATAAAGAAGATTTGACCTTAGAAGAAATTGTATACCAGGGTGATCTTGGTGTACTTTGTGTAGAATCAGGAGGACCTGTACCAGGAGTCGGCTGTGCTGGAAGGGGAATCATCACTGCCTTTGAGAAGTTGGAGGAGTTGCAGGCTTTTGAAATCTATCAACCGGATGTGGTAATTTATGATGTTTTGGGGGACGTCGTTTGTGGCGGCTTCGCAATGCCAATTCGCGGAGGTTATGCAGAAGAGGTATACATAATCTCGTCGGGTGAGATGATGTCACTCTATGCCGCCACGAATATTGCACACGCAGTAAAAATGTTTGGCAAGAGAAAATATGCCTCCTTAAAAGGGGTCATCCTGAATGCCAAAAACATTGAGAATGAGTTGGAGCTTGTGGAAAAGGCAGTTAAGGAAATAGAAACGGAATTAATCTTTCATATACCAAGAAATCCTCTGGTACAGCAGGCAGAAGCATTAGGGAAAACAGTGGTAAGTGCATTCCCTGATAGTCCTATGACACAGGAATATATGAAGTTGGCCATGATGATGTAAAGGAGATAAAAGTGAGAGAAAAAGGAGTTCAGTTTAATAGATTATCACAGATCAATAGCAACAACGGAATTCGTTTATCGAGATACTCGGCTTCTCCGGGATGTCATTGTCCGATGCATACCGCACTTGCAACCATTGGTAGAATTAAAGGGGTATCCAGTCTTGTGGTAGGTATGCCGGAATGCGGTTTTTACAGCAGATACGTAATGGATTCCCCAAAAGGTGGACAGGGAGAACTGCATTATACCTATATCCTTGACTCTAACGAGGTGGTGTTTGGCTGCCGGGACGGTCTTAAGGAAGCCCTCGTTCAAATGGTGGAGGAAGGCGCAAAAGCAATCGTTGTGGTTATGACCTGTATTCCGGCATTGATTGGAGAAGACATTAAGGAGGTAACCCAGGAAATAAGTTCGGAATGCAATGCAAAAGCAGTATGCATTGATATGGCGCATTTTAAAAGGAACGGATATGAAGCAGGGTATTATGAAGTTTTAGGTTCTCTAAACAGGCTAATAGAGCCGCAGGCAGTTGCTACCGAACAAATGGTGGGTATTTTAGGTCCTCTTTCAGGAGAAGAAGGGAAGGAATTAAAACGTATCTTATTGGACCACAACTATGAATGCAGGATTTTTGACCTGGGATATCATATCGACGAGCTGGCACAGATAAAAAAAGCAAAGTTAACAATAGTAACTTCTTTGTACTATCTGCCCTTTGCGAAAGAATTATATAAGAAATATCAAATCCCTTATATTAACCTAACCATTAGCTATTCCCCTGATTTAATTTGGATACAATATCAGGAACTATTTGATAAATTACAGATAAAGCCAGAGTTTGAAGCCTTTCCAGCTTACGAAAAACTGATGGAGCTTCATACAATGGAGGGCAGTTTTTTCAATGGGGTTGACTTTACAATAACTGCTATTTTACCGGATACCCTGGCAGTAGCTGCCTACCTGTGCTCATTTTCAATGAGACCTACACTATTACATATCGAAGAATACAATGAATATATGAAAAGCTGGCGGGATGAGATTCTTACCTCGGGATGTGATCCAGAGGTAACTTATGTTGTAAATAAAGATGATATCAGTGAAATACTTAATAATAAAAGTTCTGTTAAAACACTGTCATTGGGAAATGCAGGTAAAGCGTTGCAGTTCAGGACAATAGAGGATCGAGGCTTGCAGTCCCTGCAAAGATTGCTTGGCTTTGAACGCAGTTATGAACTGATGAAACTAATAAGAAAAGGATTGGAGGGATAGGGAATGCCATTATATAAGAATATGCCGGAGCCCTCTGGTCGAATGGGATTGCTTTGGACCCTGGGATTAGTTAAGGATGGTGCAGTCCTGGAGTTTGGCTCCATGGGTCATATGATCTATGCAGAGAAGTGGATGAGCCAGACAGGTATTGCCAATCGTGGACGATTATATACCACACATTTGGATGAAAAGGATATTGCACTAGGAATAACAAAGCGGTTAGAGAAGGCAGTGGAAGAGATCTTGGAAGAGAAAGAAATGAAAGCAATCTTTCTGCTGCCTTCTTCTGTACCGGAGATGATTGGTATTGATCTTGAAGCAATCAAAGATGAGTTGGCTTATAATCATCCCCAAATACCTATTCTGTCCTTTGGTGAAGGTAATTTTAAAGTCGGAAAGAGTAAGGGAGTGGAGGAAGCACTCTATCAGTTGGTGAAATATTTCCCGGAATATAAGAGCGAATATTGTAAGGAAGAATTAAAAGATGGTGGAAAAGACGACAAGAAGCAAAAGCAATATTTCAATATTTTCGGAAGTATCTGTGATACCGCCCGCTTTGCATCAGATGCCCGCGAAATCAAACGCATTATGGAAGGTGCCTTTCATATGGAGGCAATCTGTAGCTTAACCAGCGAAGTCAAAGTAGAAGATCTCTATCATATGGATGAGGCTGCTATTAATCTGGTACTCCGCAAGGAGGGATTAAAAGCCGCAAAGCTGCTGGAAAGAGAGTATGGAATCCCTTATCTTTATCATGCTCCCTATGGGTATGAAGATACGTTAAACTGGATTGGGCAACTTGAGGAAATCCTGGGTAGGAAAGCAGATGAGAAATTTATAAAAGAAGAGCTCCAAGAGGGGAGTCTGGTACTAAAAAGTTGTAAAGCATGGACCCAGTACCGCAGAGATAAATCAAATCTTTGGGTAGATGGCATCGAAGAACACCAGGGCATCAGTGAATTTGCAAAGGAAGTAGGATTTCGTATAGAGAAGGGAGGTATACTACTCTCGGACAGGAAAAAGCTTAAGAGTGAGTCACATTCATTTGGAATAGAAATCCTAAGAAGCACCGAATCCAGTAGTTTTAATTTATATGAGTCTCCCTTTATGGGCTTTCGTGGAGCAATGAAGTTATGTTCTCTTTGGATTGGGCATTTATCAGGACATGAGTCATAAGTACAGTAATTTTAATGATTACCTTGAAAAAGCAAGCTTACATAGCTGATTTTTAAATATTCTGCATAGATCTAGTTACAAACTTTCTTATACTTGGCACAAACGAAAAAGACCATCAATATCCTCTTCGTAGTGCCAAGCAAATTTAGAACACCTTATCTACGGTCGAAGGACTGTTCACAGTAAACACAACGATAAGTCCCTTTCACACGGTCAGTTAACTTAAAGCTGTGATGTAAGCCGGGTTCCACAGAGGTGATGCACCTGGGGTTCTTGCATTTTAGAACATTCGTTACCTGCTCTGGCAGCTTAGGGTTCTTCTTTTCCTTAATTGTACCATTATCTATAATATCAATTGTTATTGTTGGATCTAAAGCTCCAAGAATATCTAAGTCCAGATCATCAAGAGTTCCTTCAATCTTAATAATATCCTTCTTACCCATTTTCTCACTGCGGGCATTCTTTATAATAGCAACGGAGACATCCTTATTCTCAAGATCTAAATAGGAGTAGATTTGCATTGCTCCGCCTGCTTTAATATGATCGATTACAATACCCTGATTTAAGACACCGATATTTAGCATGCTTCTACCTCCAATAATTTCATGATTAATGCCATTCTGACATAGACGCCAAATTCCGCTTGCTTAAAGTACACTGCTCTAGGGTCATTATCCACTTCAATTGAAATCTCATTCACTCTTGGAAGGGGATGCAGAACTAGCATATCTTCCTTCGCATGAGCCATTTTCTTTTCGTCCAGAATGTAAATATCCTTTAAGCGAATATAATCTTCCTCGTTAAAGAAGCGTTCCTTTTGTACTCTCGTCATATAAAGAATGTCTAACTTAGGAAGAGCAGATTCCAAATTCTTAGTCTCTTCAAAAGGAATTTCATTTGCAATTAATAACTCATCCCGTAAGTAAGCTGGAATGCGGAGCTCCTCGGGTGAAATTAATACAAAATTAATTCCTTCATATCGTGCCAAAGCATTTAATAAGGAGTGTACCGTACGGCCAAACTTTAAGTCACCACAAAAACCAACGGTTATGTTTTGTAACCGACCCTTTAAATTTTTAATTGTAAGTAAATCAGTTAAGGTTTGTGTGGGATGATTATGACCACCGTCTCCGGCGTTAATGACTGGAATAGAAGAATAGGTAGATGCAACGAGAGGGGCGCCTTCCTTAGGATGGCGGATAGCACAAATATCTGCATAGGAGGATATAACACGGATGGTATCGGCAATACTTTCGCCTTTGGCTGCGGAACTGGAATCCGCTGACGAGAAACCAAGAATGTTACCACCAAGGTTTAACATGGCAGCTTCAAAGCTTAAACGGGTTCTTGTACTGGGTTCATAGAATAAAGTAGCTAACTTTTTCCCCCTGCATACCTCGGAGAATTTCTTTGGTTCCTGAATGATTTCTTCAGCTAACAATAGAAGTTCATCAAGTTCAGAAACGGTAAGATCAGTTGGACTGATAATATGTCTCATAGTTACCTCCCATGGTTAAGTTTGACACAGGTACCAAGGATATTTTTGGTTTCCGGTACATGCCTCTAACAAAATATTATATTACAAAAACTTTGAAACTGCAATTAATTTATTTTGAGATTGCAAACATCGGTAATTTTTCTAACTGAAAAACAAATACATTGATTTTAAGCAATTATATTATGTATAATATTACCACATATTTAGTTTGCAATTGTTACATATTGCGAAACAGTGATTATATCAGAACAGAGCATTAAGAAAATTTATATTTTCGGAGGGTGATACATTATGCAAAAGATAGTCTTTATGCGACATAGCGAACCTGACTACTCATTTGTTGAGGGGAAAAAATACATAGGGCATGGGATAGATTTAGCCCAACTTACCGAAAATGGTATTCGAATTGCTGAAAATTCTTCTTTGGACAGAAGATTAAATAATGCGGATATAATTGTTTCATCTCCGTATACAAGAGCTTTGCAAACAGCAGCAATCATATCCAAAAACAGACAGTTGAACATTAAAGTAGAACTTGATTTACATGAATGGATGCCAGATTTGTCTTTTCAATATTCATCAAAAGAACAAGCATCAAAAGCAAACAGGTTATGCATAGAACATAAGGGAATTTGTTCAAACGATAGTGAAATAAAGTTTGAAAATCTGGAAGATGTCTTTATACGTGCTAAAAAAGCTCTATTAAAGTATAGCAATTATAAAAAAATCATAGTAGTGACACATGGCATTGTTATACGACGATTTTCTTTTGAACCAAAAATACCTTTTTGCGGAATATCAGAGATTGATTTTGACGAAACCTTTAAATGCACCGAATTTCAAGCCTATTAAAGGCAGATAATAAACATAATTTGAAGTATTAGTTACTTCGCATGGTTGCTGACAGATATCTCATAACGGGCTAATCTGTCAGCAATTTGATTATATAAAGGTATCTCACAGATTATTGGTTATTAAATATTGTTTTTATCAACTATGCATTTGGATGTTGACAACCATCCTGCTGGATGGTAAAATTCAAATATTAAAACTTATAAGGAGAATACGATATGAATGAAATAAAACCTGATACAACTGAAAAAATCACTATTAATATTAATACCGTAGACCTTGGTTATATTGATTTGCTGGTCAGCGAAGGTTATTATGCAACACGAACGGAATTTATTAAGACTGCAATAAAAAAACAACTGGAAAAGCACGAAAATGACTCAAAAAAACTTTTGGAGCAAAGAGTAAAGTTTGGCTATCAATTCTCAGTTGGTGTTGGAATATTTACAAAATCAGAACTTGAAAATATTATAAAAAATAAAGAACCTAAAATTAAAATAGCATTTGTAGGGTTATGTATTTTCCCAAAGGATGTTACTCTTGAGCTGCTAGAGCAAACGGTGGAATCTATTAAAGTATATGGAGTATGCAGATGCTCGAAAGAAATAAAAGATAAATATGGATTATAAGCATAAGATTACACTATTTTATCGTCAGGATTTAATAGTGTATTTTTTATTCATGACAAGTGAAACGACTTGTTGTAAAGTGAAACGCATAAGAACGAAGTATAACAGCGGCTAAATGGTTGATATAGACAAATGTACAATGTATAATATTACCATTACGAAATGGTAATTATAATGAATGTAATTAATAGCTAATCAATAAAGGGTTTGGAGGGGATATATTGAAGCTGGTTTTTATAATTGGAGATGCATCAGTAGGAAAGATGACCGTTGGGCAGGAGCTTATGAAAATTACGGATTTACGTTTATTTCATAATCATATGACCATTGAACCTGTAATCGAAATATTCGGCTATTTTCATGGTAAATCAATAAACAGGTGGAGAGAGGTTATATTTGAAGAATTTGCGGCTTCGGATAACTATGGATTAATCTTTACCTACATGTGGGCTTTTGATCAAAAAGCAGATTGGGATTATGTTGAGCATGTATCAGAAATTTTTAGAAATAAAGGTGCCGAGGTATATTATGTAGAGCTTGTTACTACGCAGGAAATTAGATTGCAAAGAAATATTACCGAAAATCGTTTAAAACATAAGGCTTCGAAACGAGATATTGAGGTTTCTACTCAAAGGCTTATTAATGATGACAATAGGTATCGTTGCGTTAGTAACAAGGGTGAGATAATGTTTGATAATTATATTAAAATTGATAATTCGAATTTATCAGCAGAGTGTGTTGCGTATATGATAAAGGAACGCTTTGGGTTGTGATTTTGAGTAGGTGAGTATGAGGTTATGTATAGTGATTTGGAAGAGCAGGGGATAGATGAGAAAGCTAAAAGATATTTTCGAAGAATATGATTTAGAAAAGGCACATAGTAAAGCCAGGAATGGAGAAAGCGAATGTTTAAAGAATATGGGAGTTTAAATTTAAATATTTTAAGGAGGAAGTAGTTTAGGTGAAGAAGATTGTAATGGCTCTAGCAATAATAGCTACTATAGGTATCGTACTATTTATAATAAGACCTGTGTCTTTTGAGAAAAACTTATTAGAAGGTAATATGGTACTCATTTCATATACAAATAACTATATTGAAAATGGGTATCCGAATACAGAATATAAAAATTATAGCTTCACTATTGAAGATACAGAATATCAGAAGGTAAAGGAAATTTTGGAAAGATACTCATATCATACATGCTTTAAAACCTTAATAGGAGGAACGGTTAAAAATTTTGGAAATTCCTTCTTATTAATCTTCGAAAATGAGTATATTTCAATCTCAAATGTTCCAGATATATTTGTGGGTGGAAGAGTATATCATGTTGGATACTGGGGAGATTCTAAAATAAATAAGCTATATAATGAATTATTTACATTACTTAAACCTATATAAATAACCTATTTTTCTTAAGACGGGAGAGATTCTAATGACAAACAAGGAAATTTTACAGGTCGCTATGCAGCAATCAGCGATCGATTTAAGTTGTAGAAAAGAGGATTTTGAGAAAACGGAAAATGTTATTGTCATATCAGAAAAGAATTCAGAATGTCGTAGCTATCTTGAGCTGCCCTTTTATTGTGACTTAACATCCTATGGCAATAATATAGTTGCATCTGTAAATTCAGAAATTAAAGAGGATGTAGCAGCTTACATTAGTAAGTACCCAATAGAGCATTGTTTTGAAACACCTAACTTATATGTACTAAATAAAAGCTTACAAAAGCATGATATGCAAATTTGTTTTATGGCAGAGTATTTCCTTCCGGACTTAAATTATTTACATAAACTTGAGTGTAACTATACCACTAGGGTTTTATTTCAAAGTGATTTTGAAGAATTATATATTCCACAGTGGAGTAATGCTCTAAGTAAAAGAAGAAAACACTTGGATGTATTAGGGGTTGGAGCCTACGATGGCAATAAATTAATTGGCTTAGCAGGCTGCTCCGCAGATTGTAATTCCATGTGGCAGATTGGGATTGACGTATTACCAGAGTATCGTAGAGACGGAATTGCATCAGCACTTACGAGCCGCTTAGCCCTTGAAATTCTGGAGCGGGACAAAGTACCTTTTTATTGTGCAGCCTGGTCTAATTTAAAGTCTGTTAGAAATGGTATTAAAAGCGGATTCAGACCTGCATGGGTGGAAATGACCGCGAAAAGTAATGTAACTATAGATGAAATGAATGCTTAGATAGAACGCCCTACAAGATTGGGATACAATATGAATTTGAAAGCAAGCTTTCGCCTTTGTATTGTATCCCAATTTGCATGGCTAAGATGTTGCTAAATATTGTTAAATGTGTGTCAATAATAATTAATTTACATTATATAACAGTAAAGACAAAAAATATTAAAAATAAATCTAAATTATCTGAAAATAGTATTGACAAATGAAAGATTACAGGTTAAAATCAATTCATACAAAAGAAATTAACAGATAACAACTTACAAATTCAATTAGAAAGGAATGAGTCCATTGAAAAGATAAGATGATATACCCCATCCTTTGTAAGAAGTTAATTTTAATTAAAGAAAGTGTTATAATACAATGAAATATAATATTAAGGTACAAGGTATTAAGCTACAAAGCACTAAAGTTAAAAACGAAAAATTAAATGTTTATTCCCTAAATCATAAATGCAATTTAATGTAAGTTGTCGATCATTAATATAGATAGGTTAATTTCATTATTGTAAGATTTTTTCATTATTTAACGTTTAAGTTAATTAGAATCTAAAGATAAACTGTTTATTAGACACGAATGAAATAGAAGTAAAGTTCAATGGAAGGAGTATTAATATCAGTAAATATAATATTAGATGAAGTAATTGATTTAGACCTAGACGAAATGAAAGGAAGGTACAAGGCAGCATTTACATAAAATAAATCTAAATCCAAATTTAAGGTATAAAATTGAATTGAATTGAAAGTTATGTTAGTAAATTAGAATTTATAGTGAAGGAAGGATGCAAAACATTTACATAGGATTTATTATTAATTTTATAAATAAGAAAGAATAGGAGGTATTGTCCATTGAAGACTTAGCGTGATAGAATTATATATTTAATAAAGTTATTTGAAGATTATATACTATAAAGAATATGATATAGTTATTAAGAAATTTAAGGTATTAGCATAGAATTGGAAAGAAGAAATATAGTAGTATTTAAGGTATTTTCAGAATTGGAATATAAGTATTTTAAATTAAGAATTTAAATTATTAAGATATAGAAAAGTTAAACAGAACGAAAGAAAGGCTGGTATATTCCATTGAACACGTAAATTAATATTTAAAAAATCTAAGAAAGGAAGGTACAAACCACCAGAGACTTATGTGTGAGATAAATAATATAAATGACAATGGTACAGACCAAATTGAGCTTTGCGACAATTATCAAAGCATTTTGAAAATGAAAAGGCAGCATGTACCAAATAGAATAAAATGAATTTAATATGTTAAAGAGAGAGTGTTGAATAATATTTTAATACTCTCTCTTTTTATATAAAATAGTTCACACTTTTTCTTTTAAATGTGTTATAATAATCAGATACAATTTAGGAAAGGTGTGCATGTATGATTTTAATATCACGTACAGGAATACGAAACCTTGCCTCCAACGACACGATTTATGCCAGAGGTTTGCAATATTATAAGGAAAATCGCATAATTAATGCGGCTTATTCCAATACCAATAAGCAATATCGACTGGTTGTAAAAGGAAATTATAACTATTCCGTTACAATTGATGAGCAAGAAGAAGGTTCCTTTGATTATAGCTGTAATTGTCCTTCAAGACTTAAGGATCAGGGTGCCTGTAAGCATGTTGTCGCAGCATTGCTTTTTGTATTAAAATATCAGGAACGTTCCTTATTGGCGGAGTCTAAAAATCCGGAAGAACGTAAAGTTATGACGTTGCTGGATTATTTTATTGCCCAGGAGGATACTCAGCTGATTGGTGAGACCTTTCAGTTAGAAGTAATCGTCAGTATTCCATCCATATTAAAAGGTGAAAATGGAAGAGCAATGATTTCTCTGCGAGGAGGCAGCAGTCGAAAATATAAAATTCAGACAGTGAAGAAATTTTTGGCAGACATTTACCATAGAGAAAGCTTTGTGCTTGGGAAAGAGTTTAAATATGTTGGCGGTGAGAGTACCTTTGATGCAACTTCGCTAAAGGTGCTGGATTATCTGCTTGAAATATATGAAATACAGGAAGTAATCGATAGTACACATTTTTCAAAAATCTTCTCTAAATCCCAGATATTTATCACAAAGAACATGTTAGTTAAGCTCTTTGATATTATTAGGGATTATGGTTTCACCCTTGAATTATATGGCAAGGTATATACCAATGTAACCTTCCAGAGAGGTAATCCGAAGATATCTTATCAACTGACACTGGACGAGGATAGTGTAACCGTAGATTATCAAGGTAAGGAAGCGGTTCTGCCAATTACTGAAACCGGTGAATTATTGTTTTTTGATGGCTCTATATATCTACCTGACAGTAAATTTATTAGAAACTACAAACCTTTCTATAATAGTTTAGGGAAGGATAAAGAACCACTTGTTTTTCGCGGAGATAATAAAACAAGCTTTCTTGAGCATGTATTACCCAGGATTAGTGAGACTATGGTGCTGGATGTACCTGAAGAGCTCAAAAGCAGGTATATTAGCTGTGATATGGAAGCGAAGCTTTATTTTGATAAATATAAAGCTGGTATTAAGGCAGAATTAAAATATAAATATGGTGAATATGAGTTTAATTCTTTTGGAAATGCTGCTGCTGGCTCTTACATTATTGTAAGGCAAAGAGAAAGAGAAGACAGTATTATATCTGAGTTACTAAAGCTGGGCTTTGTACCTTATAAGAACTTTTACTTGTTAAAGGATGAAAATATGATTTATGAATTTTTATCTGGTAAAGTAATGGATTTAGATGGGGTTGCTCAGTTGTTCTATTCGGAAGACTTTAGAAGACTTGGGATTCGCTCACCTGGAAGCTTTAAAGCAGGTGTACGAATGAATTCTGAATTTAATATGCTTGAACTGGACTTGAATTTTGATGAGATACCCAAGGAAGAACTTCGTGAATTGCTGCATTCTTATCAGGTAAAGAAAAAGTTCTATCGTTTAAAGAATGGCAGTTTTATAAATCTTGAGAATAAGAATATACAAGAGATTTCGCAGATATTGAATTCTCTCAATGTTAGTGATAAAAATCATATCAATGAATTATTGCTATTAGAGAAGCAGCATGCGGTTTATTTGGATAAAGCATTTTCTGATAATGATTATGTATTTGAACGTGATCGAGATTTTGTTGCGCTTACAGAACGGATATTAAATCCAGCAACTACGGAATATGTTATGCCGGATAATATTCTTGCTACATTAAGAGCTTATCAGATGACAGGATATAAATGGCTAAAGACCCTTGCTGGCAATGAACTTGGAGGTATTTTAGCAGAT
>JASGEU010000219.1:0-3040 GCA_047606065.1 Mobilitalea sp. | reverse complement strand
GTTTCTTCCGTGGAAGAATTCGTTCCATTATTGCTGTTTGTTTCCCCTGGAGCAACCGCCTGGGAGCGGAACCAGATGGGCAGTTCGGGCAGACGGTATCCGGCAGGAATCCAGATCGTCTGGCCGATCATCATGTTGTTGGGGTTTAAGCCGGGATTTAAGGCCAAAATGGTGTCTACTGTGGTGCAATAGCGCTGTGCCAGCATCCACAAGGTATCATTTTTCTGAATGGTATAGGTGCGAAGACCTACGGGGCAAGGAGCTGTGCCGCCTCCTGAGGAACCGCCGGAAGAAGGCGGCGTAACCGGAGGCCGGGGCCTTCTTGCGGGAATGCAGATAACCCTTCCCACTTGTAAATTGTTTGCGGTCAGGCCAGGATTGGCAGATGTAATTGCATCAATGGTAGTAGCGTAACGTTGAGAGAGCAGCCACAGCGTATCGCCGGGTCTGATGGTATAAGAAAAAAATCCTACAGGGCAAGAAGCCATAATTTGAATGCCTTTCAATAAAACAATTTGCCTTATGTTATGATGAAAATATTGAAAAGTACCTGTCAGCCCTGGCCTTTTTTTATTTTTTTTAAATTAATTTTGCAGGCTCAAAATCTGCCTGTTTTATCAGGAACAGGTGAACATGTCAATGCGGTTTAGGGAAATTCCGGTGTAGGACCAGCCGAATCTTCTGTCCCAGCGAAAGCCAGCGACGCTGTTAAACCAGACCTGGACGGGAAAGAACCAGAATTCCTGTCCATTGCTTAACCATACATAAGTAAAATGTCCAATGCAGTTGCTGATGGAGCCGGGGCTCACCATTTTTGTCCCTGCGCGGGCCTGGGAACTCCTCTGAGGTGTGGCGGAAGGGGGCGGTCCTACTGGCATGGGGCCCACCGGACCATTGTTATGATTTGGGAATGGGGGCATGATTTCACTCCTTTTTATAATTAATGACATTACTATTATATGAGATGGAGGGGAAGTAGTGAGGTGTGTTGAGACTTATTACAGCAGGAACCGCTTATTTAGTTCCTGCTGCTTCCTCTTTCCGGTTATAAAATGACGGGCTGTATCTGTTTTCCTTCCAGTGCCAGCTCCAGGGTGTCGGCAATCAAATGGGTGTGGGCGATCATGGAATTGGGCTTCTTTACGGGATCATCTTGACCAAAGGGAACGAAGTAAATATTTTTGACATTAAATAATTCCCCCACATTTTTAAAGTTGATCCCCAATGCGTCGTTGGTGGAAAGGGAAATGACCAGGGGCTTTGCATTTCTTAAGTGGGCCTTGGCGGCCATGAGAACGGGAGAATCGGTAATGCCGTTAGCCAGCTTTGCAAGGGTGTTTCCGGTGCAGGGAGCGATGAGAAGGATATCCAGATAGCCTTTGGGTCCGATAGGCTCTGCTTCCTCCAGGCTCAATATGGGCTCATGGCCCGTTATGTCGGAAATGCGTTTCATATATTCTCCCGTGTCTCCAAACCGGGAATTGGTGGTCTGTGTATTGGTTGAAAATATGGGGTAAACGTCGCCGCCTTTTTCCACCAGGGCTTTCACTTCTTTTTCTATTTTGTCAAAGGTGCAGAAGGACCCGGTAAAGGCCAGGCCGATTTTCATTCCTTCCAGTTTCATTGTGAGACTCCTTTATGATAGATTTTTAACAATTCCTTCAAATAAGATTTCAGCCGATGTCTGGGGCGCATAGATTCCCGGCAGTCCGAGACATAATTTGGCCCGGATATTCTGCTGTCTGCAAACTTCAAAATCAACTCCGCCCGGAGCGGAGGCAATATCAATGATTGTGACTTCCGGATTCATGGACAGGATTAAGTCTTCTTCAAAAATAAGCGCCGGTATGGTATGAAAGATAAAATCATACTCTCCCATAGACGGCTTCATATCGGAAAGCGGGACCGTATCAAATCCTATGGAACCGGCAAAAGCCAGTTGTGTATCGTTTCGGTCAGCTACGGTTACGAGGGCGTCCAGCCCCTTTAGTTTAAGCGCCAGAGTCCTTGCGCACCTTCCAAACCCTGTGACCAGGCATTTGCTTTTGTGAAGGCAGCAGGGGCTCAGCTTAATGGCCTCGGCAATGGCGCCTTCTGCCGTTGCAATGGTGTTTTTTACGGTGACATCTTCCATGTCCATATAGTCAAAACAGGCAATGCCGTTCGTTTTCGCATATTCTTTTACATAGGCAGGAATACTTCCTCCAAACACGGTGTGTTCAGGGGTCAAAAGGCTGAGAATATTTCCAATTCCCAGGTCATCCATGGGCTGAGCGGAAAACAGGCTGATTTTATCCCTGGTAAATGGGATGGGGAAAAGTATGATACTGTGGCTTTTTATGGCTTCTTCCATGGAAAAAGAGGAATCTTCGCTGTCATAGTGAATGGTTGTCTTAAAACCGTTTCCAGCCAGAATGCGGCTTAAAAAAACCTGCCTGGAATCGCCGCCTAACAGAAGAAATTTATGCATAGGTTCATCACTCCTTATAATGGTTTTATATGACGGAAAAATTGAATTGTGTATGAAATATAAGGGAAACAAGGTAATACAGGCAGGCTGGAAAAGGTGACAAATTTAAGGCACAATTCTGAAATAATTATGAAATTTTCTGCCGGAACATTGACTTTCCCTCCGTACGTTATTATAGTTAAGACAAAACAGAGAGGATTGGTAGACATTGGTATGAATCGGTTTAGAGAGCATTTTATGCGGTTTATGGTCGGAAGGTACGGCCCGGACAAGCTGGGGCAGTTTCTGATCTGGACGGCGTTTGTTTTGATGGTGTTAAGAATGCTTATCAGGAATCCGTGGCTCCATACGGCGTCTTCCGTCTGCCTGGCCTGGTGCTGCTTTCGCATGTTTTCCAGAAATATCGGAAAGCGGTTTGAGGAAAATCAGCGGTTTGAACGAATTTGCTTTCGCTTTATGGAGAAATTCCGGAGATGGCGTTTTAAATTCAGCCAGTTCAGGGAATACCACATTTATAAATGTCCGGAATGCGGGCAAAAGATCAGGATTCCCAGAGGCAAAGGGAAAATC
>JASGEU010000218.1:0-12282 GCA_047606065.1 Mobilitalea sp. | reverse complement strand
TATAAAGATTTATTCTATGCTATTCAAAAAGAACTGGGTGAGGAGCTGCCTATTATTGCAGAGGACCTGGGAGTTATTACACCAGAGGTAATTGAGCTAAGAGATCATTTTAATCTTCCAGGAATGAAAATCCTGCAGTTTGGATTTGACAATACTGAGGAAAATCCTTTTCTGCCGCATCACTACATACCGAGAACCGTATGTTATACGGGGACTCATGATAATGACACAACTCTTGGATGGTATTTAAAGGCATCAAAGGACTGTCAGGATAAGGTGCAGGGGTATATGAAATCGACTCTGGCAACAGTTTCCTGGGATTTTATTCGCACCTGTTATGCTTCCGTGTCGGAGATGGCTATAGTTCCACTACAGGATGTCATGAGTTTAGACAGCTCTGCCCGTATGAATACACCGGGTACCACAAGGAATAACTGGCAGTGGAGGTATCTCCCTGAAATGCTGAATATGGAACTTGCTAAAAAGCTGCGAGACATTAGTGTTATATACGGCCGAACGGATAGAAACAGAGGTGACTTATGAAAAAAGAAAGAATATACCGATTGGTGGCGATTTTTGTGATACTATCTATATTACCTGGCTGTGCAGCATCAACGGACAAAGTAAGCGTACCCAAATGGTCTGACAATGCTGCTATTTATGAAGTAAATATTCGGCAGTATACGGAAGAGGGCACATTTAAAGCCTTTGAAGAGCACCTGCCCAGATTAAAAGAAATGGGCGTTAAAATTCTTTGGTTCATGCCAATCTATCCGATATCCAGTGTAAAAAGACTGGGAAGCTTAGGCTCATATTACGCAATTGCAGATTATCAGGAAATCAATCCAGAGTTTGGAACAAAAGAGGATTTTGAACATCTGGTGAAAGCATGCCATGAGATGGGCTTTAAAGTAATCCTTGATTGGGTTGCCAATCATACTGGTTGGGATAATGCCTGGATCACAGAACATCCGGATTGGTATACTAAGAATGCACAAGGTGGGATTATTTATCCAGAAACCTGGGAAGATGTTGCTGATTTGAATTATGAAAATGAGAAGCTGCAAAAGGCAATGATAAAAGCCATGACCTATTGGGTAAAGGAATTCGATGTGGACGGCTATCGTTGTGATTATGCGGGCGGAGTACCTTTGGAATTCTGGGAGGAGGCTCGAACGAAACTGGAAAGAATTAAACCAGTTTATATGTTGGCAGAGGACGATAAATCTCAAGCATTAATGAAATATGCTTTTAATTCCAACTATGGCTGGAGCTTATATCAGGATTTAAACAGTGTTGCTAAGGGAAGTAAAAAGGCGGATAGTTTGGTAAGTTATTTTAAGAATACCGTTAAAAACTATCCAGAGGGAACCTATCCGTTACATTTTATTGATAATCACGATGAGAATTCCTGGAATGGTACAGTAGAAGAGAGAATGGGTGTCGCTCAACAAGCAATGCTGGCGTTGATCTTTACTGTTCCTGGTATGCCATTAATTTATTCCGGGCAGGAGGTTAATCTCGATCATCGGCTGGAATTCTTTGATAAGGATGAAATTGTTTGGGAAGACTTTCAGAATGAAGAGCTGCTGACCAAGTTAATCCATTTAAAGCTGGAGCATCCCGCCTTATGGAATGGTAACGCAGGAGGAGAGATAACTTTCCTGGAGTCCTCCAGTGAACGTGTATTAGTCTATGAACGTCAAAAAGATGAGGATCGTATTGTAGTATTGTTAAATCTGTCAGACAAGGCAGCGGATGTTAAGTTTAAGATGGTAAGCGATTTTGAAGGAATGGAATTAATGACAGCAGAGAGTATGACTCTAGTTGCAGGGGAAAATGAAAGGTCATTGGAGCCATGGGAATATCTTGTAATTAGTAAGTAAAATTAAATTAATTTATATTAATTTACAAGCCGTTTCTTGATGATATTCAGGTATCACAATAAGAAGCTTTTTACTAAAAAAGTATTTTTTACTATTTTAGTCTTTACATCGGAGGAACAATATGGTATATTCCCTTAGTAGGAATTGTAAATTAACAGAAAAGAAAGGAGACGTTGCAATGAAATTTAGTAATATTTTATCAAATATGATAACAACAAAAAATCAAAAACAAAATATTTGCGAAAAGAATTATGCTACGATTGCTATAGCTCCTGAATTTCACGCAATGGAATCCACAGGTAGATTATAGATAAAATACGATAGCATGTGTTCAAGTGCTATCGGCTAAAATCATATAGAGAAATTATGAGCCGATTATTGGTGATACCTAGGTATCACATTAAGAGGCTCTTTTTTTGTGCATTTATATGCAATAACAGGAGGAATAAAGAAATGGCCATATATAGAGAGGCAGTTTGTATTAATTATATCGCATTAGGACAATGCAATAAGGGAAGGGATGCCTGCCATGAGCATTATTGTCAAAAATGCGATAAGTATTATCCAAGAGCAAAAGTGATAAACAAAAACAAGAAAAAACGTGAAATTAAGAATAGTCAAAAACTAGGTGACTTAAAGGAGTTTGCTAGAAGTAATTATTTTTGGTACAGATAAGAGGAAGAAACAAGATAATATGATATACCAAAGTTTTTATTGAAAATAAAGAATGACAATGCAGAGCTTAGCAGCTTGCAATATTGGGGGAATTATGACGTATATAAGAAATAACTATAAACCAGAGAATGAGAAAGAGTTATGTGATTTTTTAGAACGTATGAATAGGGACTGTGGATGCAGTCCCTCAAGGATTATATGGGAATGGCTGCGGAATGCACCTTGTTTTGAGATGTTCCAATTGGATAAGTTAGGCATATGGAGAGAAAATAATGAGATAATAGCTTCTTTACAATTATTAAGTCCATGGAATGGTTATGTAAAAGTGGATACTCTAAGTGATGCAAAGGAGTTGCTATTTGACATTGTCAAATATGCAGAAGAAACATTTTCGGGAATAGAGAATGATAGAAAGTATATTGCTTTTTTTATAAATGAAAAAGAGAATGATTTTAAAGAAATACTGCGCCAGAGGGATTATGAGGAACTAATGAATGAGTTCAGTACACTGCAATATTCTCTAAGTGATGACATTCCTCATTTAGATGTACCAGAAGGATTTATGGTAAAAACACTAGCTGAGGTTTATGATTTTGATCAACTTAGCAAACTAATTTGGAAAGGTTTTAACTATGATGGACCTGTACCAAAGATAGATGATGATGTTTATTTGACAATAAAACATGCCTGGCTAAATTATAATCGCGATATTTGCAGCGTTATTTTAGCACCGGATGGCAGCTACGCATCTTTCTGCGGTTTCTGGTATGAGAATGAAACACAGACAGGATATTTAGAACCGATGATAACTGCCAAAGAATATCACAATCAGGGATTAGGAAAGCTTGGTGTATACAATTCATTAAAGATATTAAAAGCGTATGGTTGTAAAAAGGTGTTTGTTGATCCGGATAACGAACCATATAATTACTATTGCAGGATTGGTTTTGAAAAATGGGGCAATGGTCAATATTTTAAGAAAATATTAGAATAAGATATTTTATACTGAGAAGATGATATATATATATTGTTTTAACCAAGGAAAGTATCTTTGGGGAAAACTCTTTATAACTAAAAATTAGCGAGGAATTTATGCAAATTATAGAAGGAAAATATAACACAGCCAAGGTATTTACAGAAGTAGTGGAGGAAACCGCACTTGAGCAGATCAGAACCTTGTGCAATCAGGAATTTGTAAAAGCTTCAAAAATTAGAATTATGCCGGATGTCCATGCCGGTGCAGGTTGTACCATCGGAACGACAATGACACTTCAGGATTCGGTGGTTCCGAACCTGGTAGGCGTAGACATTGGATGTGGGATGGAGACAATTCAAATTAAGAATTCTCATATTGAAGTACAGAAGCTGGATAAGCTTATTTATGAAAGAATACCGTCCGGTTTTAATGTAAGAGCAACGGCACACAGATACAATGATGAGATTGATTTGAATACCTTAAGATGTAAGGAAGATGCTAAGATTAATCTGGACAGAGCAGTGAAATCCTTAGGAACCTTGGGTGGGGGCAATCATTTTATCGAAGCAAATAAGGATGAGGAGGGTAATATTTTCCTTGTAATCCACTCCGGATCACGTCATCTTGGTTTGGAAGTGGCGAATTATTATCAGGAGCAAGCCTACAAGTCGTTGAATGGTAATACGAAGGCGGACGAAATCCAACTAATAGAAGAATATAAGAAAGCAGGCAGGGAAAGGGAAATTCAATCAGCAGTTAATGAGCTGAAGAAACAGATGCGAACAGATATTCCAAAGTCACTTGCTTACTTATCAGGACAGCTGATGGAAGACTATATTCATGATATGAGACTGGTTCAAAGATTTGCCTTACTAAACAGGAAAGCAATGATGGAGGAGATTATCAAAGGTTTAAAGCTAAAGGTAGAAGACGAGTTTACTACAATTCACAACTATATTGATACAGAAACTATGATTCTGAGGAAAGGTGCCGTTTCTGCTAAAAAAGGAGAAACACTGTTAATTCCAATTAACATGAGAGACGGTTCATTAATTTGTGTCGGTAAGGGGAATGAAGATTGGAACAATTCAGCACCTCATGGGGCGGGAAGGCTTATGTCCAGAATAAAAGCAAAGAACACCTTTACTGTGTCAGAGTTTAAGAAGCAGATGGATGGAATTTACACCACCTCTGTTAATAAAGACACTTTAGATGAATGCCCTATGGCGTATAAGCGTATGGAGGATATCGTTAATAACATTAGTGATACCGCAGAGATAAAGAAAGTTATCAAACCGATTTATAACTTTAAGGCAGGGGATGAATAAGGGAAGTAGACATATAAATTAATGTCTACTTGTGATTTTAGAATATGAAAGGTAAATGCTATGAATATTAATGAAATATTAAAGCAAGAGGAGTATAGCTTTATTAAGTTAAATCCACGCTTAGGGCAAAATATTATTATGCTTGGACTAGGTGGGAGTTATTCCTATGGTACGAATAATGATAACAGTGATTTGGATATTAGAGGAATAACCATGAATCAAAAATCTGATCTACTTGGATTGACAGAATTTGAACAGTATGTTGATGATAAAACGGACACAGTTATATACTCCTTTAATAAAATGATAAAGCTTTTACTGGAATGCAACCCAAATACTTGTGAAATCCTAGGTATAAAGAAGGAACATTATATATATGTATCCGAGATAGGACAGGAATTACTAGATAACAGAAAAATCTTTTTGTCAAAACGTGCAGCAAAATCGTTTGGCGGGTATGCAGATGCACAATTGCGTAGGTTACAGAATGCATTGGCAAGAAACTCCTTTCCACAAAATGAGAAGGAGAAGCATATTTTAAATTCAGTTAGGAATGCATTAGAAGACTTTCAAAGGCGTTTTAGTGACTTTGAAAATGGTTCCGTTCGCTTATATATAGATAAAGCATATCATCCTGAATTGGAAACAGAGATTTTTATTGATGCAAATTATAAACACTATCCATTAAGGGATTATGAAAATATGTGGTCTGTAATGCATAATGTTGTTCGTGATTATGAGAAGATAGGTAAACGAAATAACAAGAAGGATGACAATCACCTGAATAAGCATGCAATGCATTTAATTAGACTATTTATGATGGCGATTGATATTTTAGAGAAAGAAGAAATTGTTACTTTTCGCGAGAAAGAGCAACAAATGTTGATTGCTATTCGTAATGGGGAGTATCAGCAAGCAGATGGATTATTTAGAAGTGAGTTTTATGAGATTTTAGCAGATTATGAAAAAAAACTTGAGTATGCGACAGCACATACTGCATTACCGGATAATCCAGATATGGAAAAGGTAGAAATGTTTGTGGAAAGTATAAACGAAAGGGTAGTTACAGGTGATATAAGATGATGGAAATCCTAGAGGTTGTTCAAGAGAAACTGAAGGAAATTGAAGAGAAGGAACATGTTAAAATTCTACATGCTGTAGAGTCAGGAAGTCGTGCATGGGGCTTTGCTTCGCCGGATAGTGATTATGATGTTAGATTTATTTATGTTCGTAAGAAAGAAGACTATCTCTCATTAAATGAAAAGAGAGATGTTATTGAGTGGCAATTGGATGAAACTCTAGATATTAATGGGTGGGATTTAAAAAAAGCATTACAGCACTTTTATAAATCTAATGCTACCTTATTTGAATGGAGCAATTCTCCAATTGTTTACCATACTACAAATGAATGGCAAGAGATTTATGAGGAGGCAAAGGATTATTTTTCGGTTAAAGCATCCTTGTATCATTATTATGGAACAGCCAATGGAAATTTTCGTGAGTATTTACAAGCAGATGAGGTAATATATAAGAAGTACTTTTATGTTATTCGTCCTCTTTTAGCCTCCAGATACATTGTGGAGAAATTAACACCGCCTCCGGTTTTATTCTCAGAATTAATGAAATTGAATTTGCCACAAGATATTAAGAATGAGATTAATAAACTGCTAATTATAAAGTTGAATACTCCGGAAATTGGGAAAGATAAAAGAATTGATCGGCTCAACGAATTTATAAGAACTGAACTAGAATACTATAAAGAATATATAAATCAACTTGAAGATGATAGAAAACCGAGTTGGGATATTTTAAATGAGTTATTTATTAAAGCTATTTAAATAAATCCACATATGTTTGAATTAGTTAGTATCTATGGTAAAATGTTCAAAAGGATTTTATTATTTTGAATATTTTACTGGGAGGTACAAAGGATGAAGACTATTGTGACTAAGGATAAGGACGAGAACTGTAAGCAATGTAAATGGTTCATAAAGCCCTTATTGGTATTGAGCCTAACAGTTGGTTTCTTGTTGAGTACAACAGCTACCACAAGTGCTGAGGCAAAAGATATTGCAAAGGTAGAAGATTTCAGCTTTACTACTACCGAAAAGACACCATCTACTATTGATCCAGGTATTGATTTTCCTTATGGAAAGGTATCTGAAATTAATGAATTCTGGGGTGTGAATAATCAATATTACATAGCCTATAGCGGTAAAAATACAGTTTATATCAGTATTTTAAATGAGCAGATGAAACTGCAAAAGACCCTGGAGATTAAAAAGGACTTACCACTGGTGGGGAATGTAATACAAGATCAGGCGGGAAATTTTTATATCATTTATGGAAAATATGATACTGCTAATATGGAAACAGATGCATCAGCAGGGTCTGCAGTTGTTATAACAGTTGTTCAGTATAGCAACACAGGAAAAGAACTAAAAAAGCTATCTTACACTGGTATTGAAACCAGCAAATTGAATAATAAAGGATCTGGGACAAAAGAGCCTTTTAATTATGGTAATTGCGATGTAATAATTGACTCTAAGGGTATCCTAGTATGCCGTTATGGTAGAGTTATGTATAATACACATCAATCAAGCCATGCACTTTATATTGATACCAATACAATGACAAAGTTAAAATATCTTCCACCCTATACCAGTCATTCCATAGGACAGAAGGTAATTGCCACCAGTGACGGGAGCTATCTGATGGTAGACCGGGGTGATGCATTTGATCGTGGCTTTCAAGTTCATAAGGTGAATCAGTATACGAAGGATATGTGGTCTATTCCAAGCTTTATTCCCTTCCATTTTAGAAACGGGTATATCTACCAGACTACCTATTCTGTTCTTGGAGGTCTCGCGGAATGTTCCAATGGTTATGCATTATCAGGAGTATCTGAGAAAACATTATCCTATGTAACAGCGACCGATCCTAACTATAATGAATCCCGTAATTTATTCTTGCAGGTATTTTCCAAAAACTTTACTTCCAATTCTTCCAATCAGGCATATGTTCAACTTTTGTCCGGTGAAACTAGAAAAGCGGAAGGAACCTATGTAAAGTTTGATGGAGCTTGTGAGGCAGGAGCAGTGGACTATGGTGTGCTTTGGCTTACCAATTATACAGGTAATTACTATGCTTCCAACCCTAAAATGATATCCATTGGGAATGATCAGCTTCTATTTATGTGGGAGAAGAAATTGTATTCTTCTGACAATTATGACCATTATATAAGCAGTTGTTATATGGTGGTTTCAAGTACCGGGGAAATAATCATTCCAGAGACTGAAATTCAGGATAAGTATCTGACAACTTTCGGAGAACCAACTTACAGGGATGGCTATGTATATTGGACAACAAGTGACGGAAAGTCTAAGAAATTGGTGGTACATAGATTAGCTGTTGGTAAAACTATAAAAGGCACGACTAAGGTAGAATCTATTTCAACAAATAAAACTGAGTTAACCATTACCGCAGGCCAGAAAATAAAATTAGATATTAAATTTTATCCGGCCAATGCAGATAATAAAAAACTTGGGTTTAAAGAGTATGAAGGTAATATAAGTATTAGTGAAGATGGTTATATAACAGTGCTTAACCAAGGTCTTACTGAAGTCGAGGTATGGGCAAAGGATAGACCGTCAGTTAAGGTGATATTAAAAATTACCACAACAGATAATGCTCCAAAGAATTTAAAGGCTACCACTGGTTATACGGATTATTACGATGCGTATGCCGTTAAACTTACCTGGAAGAAAACCGCGTTGAATCAAGAGTATGATATTTATAGATCCACAAAAAAGAGCAGTGGATATGTTCTAATTGATTCAGTAGAAGAATGTGAATATTTTGATACAAGTATTAAAGAGGGGAAAACATATTATTATAAGGTGAAATCTACAGATTCTGTGTGGTTTGAGGATGAAACAAATCCGATGAGCAATACTACAAGTATTTATGTATTACCACAAATCAAGTATGTAAAGGCAAAGAAGCTAAGTAATACCTCTGTGCAAATCAGCTGGACTAAACTTAGTGGTGCTACTGGTTATGAAATATTTCTATTTGATGATATGAAAGAGGATTATAAATTAATAAAAACTATTACTTCAAATTCTACTCTGACATATAATAAAACTGGTTTGAAAAAAGGGTATACATATTACTTTTCCATTCGTGCATATCAAATCATAAATGGAGTTAAATGTTATAATGAACCGAAAGAATGTAAGATTAGATTGTAGTATAATAGCAGAATTTTAGTCTAATAATAAAGGCTTTTATCAAATAGTTTCTTATATTTGGTAAAAGCCTTTATAGATTTAAATAAACAGTATGAACAATGAATTAAGGATTAACATAACTAATAGACTCCTTTATAATTACCATGTTATAATGTGTGAGTATTAACAAGTATTAAAAACATTTGTCTACCAATTACAATTAATGCTACGCAACAGAATGATGGGTAGTACTAGGCAGATAGCAGGGGTTAGGGGTTAATTATGTTGGCGTATATTCAAACCTACTATATTGAGATGAAATATGGCATGGCTTTTATTATTACTCAGATTAGTTTTGTAGTATTTGGGATTCTGCTGTTAAATGATCTGACTTTTTCTTTGAAGGCAATTATAAAAAAAGCAGCTGAGATATTACTTTGGTTAGTCGGTTTTATCATATTTAATATTTATTACAGCAAGATATTAGATGAAAATTTCCTGTATTTGATACCTTATGGGCTTTTTATTTTTTTCTATGCTAAGTTTGCAAGTAAATACAGTGCATCAACTAGAATTTTAAGGAGTTTTTTATACGGGTCATCTTTTATTCTTATTCTGTCCATATCAAAATCTTTCGGTGTTATCCGAGAAACAGTAAATATTGAATTTATACAAAACATGGATTTGACTTCCATTACTTCCGTATTAGGTTTTATTTTTATTACGTTTTTCTTGCATAAATTCAGTACAGAGTCCTTTCGTTATGTGCCCAACTTCAGTATACTTTTGATGGTGGCCATCTCGATTTTTAGTTGTCTGACCCATTTTACCTTCACTAACTTTATCTATGATACCGGATTAAAAACAGAGGCTTATAATGCATTAATGTGTATTATCTTTTGGATTTTGGAAATGATGGCATACTATATGTGTTATTCTGTGGCATCTGAATATTCGCAAAATGTGGACTTAATGGCGATGCAGCATAAAGCAGAAGTGGATAAAGAAGTTTACAGGTTTTCAAAGCAAAATTATGAGGAAATGAGTTCTTTAAGGCATGAAATAAAAAATCATAAAGCGTATATGCTTTCCTTGTTGCAAAATAGAGATTATGTCAAGCTTGAGGAGTATTTTCAAGAGAGTGTGGTAGAAACTTCTGATTTATTTCAATTTATTGACTGCGGAAATGTAGTTATAAACAACATCATTAATTATGAAATTACAAAAGCAAAAGCATATGGAGTTACAATTGAAACAAAGATTGCAGTACCGGAGGAGTTACCGTTCAGAGAAACAGATATATGCAGTTTATTGTCGAACTTGTTGGATAATGCTATCGAAGCCTGTACCCGGCAGAACAAACGAGATAAAATTATTCAATTTAAAATTTGGCAGGATAATCATTATTTATTCATAAAAGTTGAGAATCCAATTGATGATATTATTTCAAAGAAGGAACGGTTATCGCTTAAGACAACAAAGCTTAATAGCAGTACACATGGATATGGAACAAAGGTCATTCATATGATTGTGGAACGTTATAAGGGATATGTAAAATATAAAATCCATGAGGAGCATTTTGTAGCAGATGTCATGCTGTTGTCTGTGCTGAAAACTGATAATAGCAAAAAGATATAGAAATAAAAAGTAAAAGAAATAAAAAAGCCATAGGAATGAGGAAGAGTTATGAATAAGATAAGAATTGCAGCTTGTGATGATAATAATATAGCTCTAGATATGATTGCAAATGCAGTGAAAAATTATTTCATCATGCAGGACTATGAAGTTGAGATGGAGACTTTTACTGAAGTGACTTCAATTAGAAAGAGGTTAACTGAAACAGAATTTCATCTACTGCTGTTAGATATTGATATGCCAGTTATGGATGGTATTTCACTGGGTAATGAGTTGCGAAATCGCGGACTTCGTACAAGCATTATATTTGTCTCTAATCGTGAGGATAAGGTATTTGCTTCTTTAAAAGTAAAGCCGGACGGGTTTATTAGAAAGAGCCATATTTTAGAGGATATACCGGAAGTTCTTTCGATCTATCTGCAAACACATCTTGAGAATATTACACAGAACTTGATAATTGAAAGCAGGGATCAATTACATGTGATACCCTATCTTGATATCTTATATATTGAAGGAAATAAAAAATATCAGCTGTTATATAGAGTGAATAAGGTTGAACCAATACCAATTCGAGTAACCCTACAGGAGCTGGAAAAAGAATTAGAACCTCTAGGGTTTATTAGAATTCATAAGGGTTACTTGGTTAACTATAAACATATTCGACTAATTGGTGATACGGAAGTTGAAATGGACAATACAATGAAACTCCCAATTAGCAGAAGAAAGCTTCAGGAGGTTAAATCACGTTTTTTGGATTTGATGCAAAGGAAGGGAATCGTTGTGATAAAGTAATAGAAGATGACAATTCTACGACAGGTCAAACTTTTTATAAATGAATAGAGCAGGTCTTATATTTAAAGGGGCTGTTTCAATATTTTTTTGTTTGAAACAGCCCCTTTAAATATAAGACCTGCTTTTTTATGCTGCGGTTTTGTAAAGTTCCTTCCATTCATACCCCAGGAGCTACCGGTGGTTCCGTTGTAGTGCTGCTTACCTTACTGACGCTACCAGTGGTAGTCACGTTATAGAAGTAGTTCTTCTTAATACGCTATACTCTGCTTGTATTATAAATTTGGGTTTATCCTAAAATTCAGAAGAAAATATGTGCAATTTACATGGAAATATGATCTGAATGCAAGATCATTTAAACAATAGATACAGATTTTGCGTTGTGGCTTACAGGTTATGCTGAAAATGTGCACAAAAAATGAAATCTGATATATTGAAAAACGTAATAATCAATTTCCTGTAAGAAGGATAATGAAAATGAAAGAGGAGGTAATTGAATTTTATGTCAGTTAAAAATTCAAAGAAGGGATTAAAGGGAAGAATTGTTCTAGCGGTTCTCGTAATAATTGCAATCGTTTTTAATAGTGTCATGGTAATAAATTACGATACGGTTGCAGCTAAGTATGGAAAGATTTCCACTAAAAATATTGACAGAGCTTATACGTTGGCAGAAGGAACGGAAGTAAATACTAACTTGGAAGCAGAAGGTGCGACCTTACTTTACAATAAGGATAACACACTTCCTTTAAATGAGAGCAAAG
>JASGEU010000217.1:0-28979 GCA_047606065.1 Mobilitalea sp. | reverse complement strand
TTAATATCTCCGGTGATATTAGTTTGATTGAAGCGAATGAAGCGGCTACTTTAGTACAAGAATTAGCAGGAGATACTGCAAATATTATCTTTGGTGCGATGTTTGATGACATGAATCCTGATACAGCAACCATAACAGTTATTGCAACAGGACTCGATCAGAAGTCAAGAGAAGTAATGACACCGGATTTCTTAAAGAAACATACGAATCCAATTGGTGGAATGCGACCAAGCTTCAAACCAGATATGAGTACCAGCAGATCATATTCCCCTTCCAGTACATATGGCGGAACCAGCCAGTCGGTATCACAACCAAGTTATACTCCAGGTACGAATTTTAATACCGATCCCAATAGACGCCCGGTTAGCCAACCAGCAAAATCTCCGGTTAATACCAACACAGATCCTAGCGGTATTAAAATACCAGAGTTTTTACAAAAAAACAGACATAATAAATAAAGTATAACTATCTAGAACTAAGCTCGAAAAACCTGCGGTTTCCTTGGTGTTTGGCTTTCGCCAAACAGGGAATACATGACAAGTGAAACGACTTATCGTTTCAGCTTGTATTAAAAAATTATCCTTAGAAAGCAAGCTTTCACGGCAAGTTTTTTATTATTCTATTTAGTTCTAGCTTCGACAATTTGTCGATTCGTCTCTTAAAAGTACACAATATAACTTGAACTTTAAAAAACATCCTAGAAACGTTGCTTTTTAACAGTCACAATATCTTACTACATAAGAGATTTAGGCTGTCAGATTATTTTATTTTAAATAATCTGGCAGTTTTTTTTGTGCAAAAAACAGTTAAATTAACATTTGCTGTAAATAAAAGTAAATGAAAACAACGTTTTACACAACAGAAAATGACATAAATTGGAAACCAAACAAGTTATAATTCATTTAACATCAAAAGACAAGAATATTTCGTGTACCAATATTGAACATGGATGTTCGCTTTTGTCATACATAAACAACAGCATTATTTAAAATTTAATTTACTATGGATAACGGACTTAAATTGTTGGAGGTGAAATTTGTTTCTTGAAGTTTATCCGGATGTTATATTTATTTTGAATTTTTTCTTGGATTTTATAATTCTTACACTGTTAAAGATAGTAAATCGAAAAAAAAGTTCAATAAAAAGAAGAATTCTTGCAGCTGTCATTGGTGCAATAGCTGCTGTAATTATAGGGATTTTTCCATGGTTAAATGTAGTTATCCGTTTTTTTATTATAAATGTTGTTGCAGCGGTGCTTATGCTCCTCATCACTTTTGAACGAGTAAAGGCTTTAGATTTTATGAAACAATTAATTGCTCTGTATTTACTTACTTATGTAATTGGTGGATTAATGAATTCAATTTATTATAACACCAATGCTAGAATTCATCTGATTCGTATAGGTAAGCTGGTTATTTATCAAGAGATTACATGGGTTTTCATTGCGGCAATGATATTCATAATTGTACCTGTCACCATATTATTTCATCGGTTATTTCGATTCTATCAAAGCAATAATCGTGAAATTTTCCAGATAGAATTAATCTATCGAAATAAAAAAGTTAGCACGACAGGATTTTTGGATTCTGGTAATTGTTTATTTGATCCAATCTTACATAAGCCAGTAATTATAATGGAATATGGGGTTTTAGAAGATTTATTTACCCCAGAGCTAAAACAAGAATTTGATTATATGAAAGATGAATTTGAAGGTAAAAAAGTTTCTGGTAGTGAGCGGAATTTAGAGAAAGCACATGAATTAAATGTAAGAATTATTCCCTTTCAATCAATCGGGAAACAGCAGGGTATGATGCTCGCGGTACTACTAGACCAAGTCTTCATCCATAAGGATAGCGAAAACATATGCAATGAAAAAGTAACGGCAGCAATATGCGACAATCGTTTATCCTCCAAAGGGGACTACCATGTCATACTGCATAAAGGAATTTGTTAACGGGATATTTTTAACGGAATGGTTACAATAAAATCTAATTGAGGATGGTATGTGTATAAATTATGGGAGGTTTATCAATGTTATTAAAATTGTCGATTCAAAATAAGCTTCAGTTTCGGATGATTCCGAATATAAAGACGATATTTTTTGGGGATAAGGGAGAAATTCATTATATTGGCGGTGCAGAAATTCTTCCCCCTCCACTTGACCCAGTACGAGAAGCTGAGGTGATTGAAAAGCTAGGAACAGAAAGAGACAGCGAAATGAAGGCAATATTGGTTGAACATAACCTTCGTCTTGTAGTATACATAGCTAAAAAATTTGACAATACAGGAGTTGGAGTAGAAGATTTAATTTCTATTGGAACAATTGGTTTGATAAAAGCCATTAATACCTATAATCCAGATAAAAATATTAAACTGGCTACTTATGCCTCCCGTTGTATTGAAAATGAAATTCTCATGTATTTGAGGCGTAATAATAAGACAAAACTAGAAGTGTCCATTGATGAGCCGCTTAATGTGGATTGGGATGGAAATGAATTGCTTTTATCCGATATACTTGGAACAGAAGAGGATGTTATTTATCGAAACATTGAAGAAGAAGTAGACCGAAAACTGCTTCGAAAGGCATTATCCAAGTTATCTGACCGAGAAAGAGTCATTGTAGATCTGCGTTTCGGCTTGAATACCGATGACGGGGTGGAACGTACCCAGAAGGAAGTGGCAGATTTACTTGGTATTTCTCAATCATACATATCAAGATTGGAGAAAAAAATAATTAAAAGACTAAAAAAAGAAATGGTAAGATTCGAATAGATTGGAAATAAATTCTTTTCTTTAACTCGTATAAATAAGAGTCAAAACGTGAATCATTCTATATGAAAATGATATGATTCGGAGGTTTCGATATGGCTCTTTATAAGGTCGAGATATGCGGTGTTAATACATCTAAACTGCCATTATTAAAAAACAGTGAAAAGGAAGAATTGTTTCTGAAAATTTTGGCTGGGGACAAGGAAGCAAGGGAATTATACATTAAAGGAAATCTAAGATTGGTATTGTCTATCATTCAGAGATTCTCCAATAGTAATGAGAATGTGGATGATTTGTTTCAGATTGGCTGCATCGGATTGATGAAAGCAATTGATAATTTTGATATTACCCAGAATGTAAAATTCTCTACCTATGCAGTTCCAATGATTATAGGTGAAATACGAAGATATCTAAGGGATAATAATGCCATAAGAGTGAGCAGATCCTTAAGAGATACAGCCTATAAAGCGATTTATGCAAAGGAAGCGCTGGTGAAAAAAAATGAAAAAGAGCCAACCATCAATGAGATTGCCGCAGAAATAGGAATTAGTAAAGAGGATATTGTTTACGCGCTCGATGCAATTCAAAGTCCGGTATCTCTTTATGATCCCGTTTATGTAGAAGGTGGAGATGCCTTGTACATCATGGATCAGGTTAGTGACAAAAAGAATAAGGAAGAAAATTGGATTGAAGAAATCTCACTGAAGGAAGCTATGGATAAGCTGACAGCAAGAGAACATAATATTATAAAGCTTCGTTTCTTTGAAGGAAAAACACAAATGGAGGTTGCAAAAGAAATTAATATTTCCCAGGCACAGGTAAGTAGACTTGAAAAGTCTGCCTTAAAAAATATGAGAAACCACTTAGTATAAAGCTTCATACTACAACAAAATTAAACGGCCTGTCATGTATTAAAAACACGGAAGTAACATTCTCCTGAAAGGGAGAGTTACCCGTGTTTTTTTAGTTCATGACAAGATGAAACAACTTGTCGTTTCATCTTGCTGACAGAAAATTCGCCCTATTAAATTAGTACATTAATTTGTCAAAATTTCTTTGCAAAATTAGAAAAAATGTGTAAAATTAATATGGGACTTATATAGGTAATTGGTCTCATATTTTTGATGATTTTACAGAGGATTTAATAAAAAAATGCAAAGGATAATATCATGGAACTTGCCGTTCAAATTAATTATTACATTATATTCTGTATTGAGTGTTTTATTTTTTGGAGACTGAATAGTGTTCTAGAGCCAAAATATAATAAAAGTTATCTTAGAATTGCAATTATTATCCTGTATATATTAATGGTTATAAAAAAGTATATTTTTGATTTACCGGAATTAAAAAGCTATCTGTTTATTGGAACAATAGTTACAATTTCATATTGTTTTATAACAACTATTATTTTAAATAAAAATCCTTTGCTGCAAAAAGTTATTTTGGTATTTGTTTTCAGTGCTATTTTGGCAATTACAGATTTAATTATGTTAATTTTATTGAAAGTCTTTATAAATCAGCCATTAACAGATGCTTTACAAAATATAAATAGTATTTATATTATTTTTATATGTAAGTTGTTAACGGTACTTCTTTTTGAATCAATTATTAAGAATCGTACACGTAAACCGTTTATCCAATATTCTTATCTTAGTGAGATATCAATTATCATATTCTTGAATTTAATTTTATTATTAATGACCATTTATATTTTTAATTATAAAAAAAGTATGGTACAAGATTTGGACTTTATCATATTGTTTGTGTTTGTAACGGTATTAACAATAACAATATATGCTATTCTTATCATTATTCAGCTTGAAAAAAAATCCAAACAACAAATGGAGACGAAGTTGAAGTTACAGCAATTTGAATTGGAGATGCAATTAAAAGATGATATTATTTATATGTCGGATAAGTTACGCAAACTTAGGCATGATATGAACAATCATTTTAGCATTATTAAAGCATTTTTATTTTCTAAAAAATATGAGGATTTGGAAGAATATATTAACTCAATCTATGAAGATGTTGAGTTAGCAAATGAGTTAGTCTTAACAAGTAATAAAGCTCTGTCGATTATGATTAATACAAAAAAGAGTATAGCAAAAAACAAGAATATTGAATTTTCAAGCATGTTATTGCATTCCGATATAAATATACTGGATAAAGATATGTGTACGTTAATTGGAAATTTATTAGATAATGCAATTGAAGCTGCTGTAAATTCAGGTGGCAAAAAGTATATTCAGTTAATGATACAAAGAACAGAGGAAGGTAGTATAATATCATGTGAGAATTCATTTAGTTTAAAGCCGAACATGTCCAAAGGAAAGTTTATCACCCGAAAAGAGAATGCCGGGTTGCATGGTCTTGGCGTGGCAAATATTACAGATATAGTAAACAAATACAATGGTGAAGTTAATTTTGATTATGATGATGAGGTTTTTCATGTTCGCATTATAATACCTTCTTAAGAATTTTTGAAAATGAAGGGACAGTTAAAAGGAGAAATACCAATGAAAATTAATATGATTGTCTGTGATGATGAAGGGTTAGCGTTAAAGATCAATATTACATATATAGAGGAATTTATAAAAAAATTCAAGTTAGACGCTAATGTTACAGGCTTTACAAATGGGGAAAATGTTATTGAGTATATGGAACATAATGAAATAGATATTATATTTTTGGATATTGATTTAAAAGGATTGAATGGGTTATCTTTAGCCTCTAAAATTCAAAGGAAAAATCCGAGGGTAGTAATTATATTTATCACAGCACATAGAGAATATGCCTTAGAGGCCTTTTCAGTGGAAGCTTTTAACTATCTGCTTAAACCAATTGATTTGGATCGCATGGAGAGAATTTTTAAAAAAGCAATTCTTCAGGTATATGATTTTAAAAATCGTTCTCTAAGAGTTCCATTAATTATAACAGAAGAAAATATCAAGAGGAAAATTAGTCAGGCAGGAATTCTGTACATAGAGAGAGTAAAGTCCCAAAGCATTATTGTTACAAAAGCTGTAAAACACTCAGTGTATGAATCAATTACTTCATTGATAGGGCGGTTGGAAAATAACTTTTTACAGGTTAATCAAAGTGTAATTGTCAATCTGGAGGAAGTGGAAGTAATTAAAGGAAATATCGTGAAGATGAAACAGGGTCAGCTCTTTACAATTGGGCGAACTTATTATAAGAATGTCAAAAAAATATATATGGATTATCCAAAGGTTTAATATAAGGTGAAAAGACGAATTAGGTGTTGCTTAATTCGTTTTTTTGTGGAATAAAAACAAGGGTTTTCTTCGCATACTTATATGAGTAATTTGATAAAAGCTCCTGACAGTTCAGCCATAAGCTCGATTTCACTTTGCTGCATATCGCTTAGGCAGCAGGGAATAAAGAAAGGCGTGAAGTTTTTATGAAAAACCAAGTGATAAGTGGTAAGAATCAAATTAGAAGTATAGTATTTGTTCTATTGGTCATGGGTATTACAGTTTGGGTCTTACTTAGAGAATATTCTATAACAGAGATTATTCATGTAATCGAAGGAATACATCCTTTTTATGTAATTGCGGGGATTTGTATGATGTTTTTATTCGCCGGTTGTCAAGCGATGAATTTCTATATGATCTTAAAAAGCTTAGGACATACAGCTTCCTATGGTTACTGTCTGGAATATGCCTATGTAGGTAATTATTTTGGGTCTATCACTCCTGGTGCCAGCGGCGGACAGCCAGCTCAACTATATTATATGAATAAGGATGAAATCCATGTGGATATTTCTGCAATTACAGTCTTTTTTATGGTATTTGTAAGCCAGCTGGGTATCTTAGTTTTAGGAGCAATTTTTGCTATAATACGTTATCCTATGTTTTCAAATTTAAAGAATTGGATGAAATATCTGTTATTGGCGGGTGGCGCCATAATTTTTATTTTAACGCTTATCTTAGTAGCCCTTATGTTCTTAGGTAAACTAGTGCCTTATCTAGGAAATAAAATACTTAAGGTCTTCATAAAGCTAAGAATAGTTAAAAAGCCGGAACTTGCAAAAGCAAAGATGGAAGCCTTCCTCTTATCCTATAATGAGAAATCTAAAATCCTGCTAAAGCATCCGGAGCTTTTTATAAAGGTTTTTGTGCTTACCCTACTGCAATGGATTGCTTATTACATGGTAGCGTACCTGGTGTATTTAAGCTTTGGATATCGTAATCATAGTGCCATTGATTTAATTTCAGGACAAGCAATGATTAATATTGCCGTTGCAGCGGTTCCTTTACCGGGGTCTGTTGGAATTGCAGAGAAGGCATATTTAATGTTATTTGGACAATTTTATTCTTTGACGGAGCTTCCCTCCGCGATGATACTTAGCCGTATGATTAATTTTTATTTACCCTTATTTATCAGTTTTCTTGTATACTTGCTGGTGCATTTTCGTATAGTGAAGAAAAAGAAACAGCAAGCACTATAGTTGCCAAATTAGTTTGGGAATAGTATAATTGATAAAAATCATAAGGAGGGTAAAGCCGATGCAAGATTTAAAAAATAAAGCAAAAAAGATATATCATGCAAATGGAAAAGACTATATCTTCTATAATATAAAGTCGCTGGAAAAGAAGAACGGGTTAATTACAAAGTTACCTTATTCCATTAGAATCTTATTGGAATCTGCTCTTCGTCAATGCGATGGTTATAATATCAAGGAAGAACATATTAAAGCGATAGCAAAATGGAGCAAAGAACAAAAGGGAGAAGAGGAAGTTCCCTTTAAACCAGCCAGAGTTATCCTTCAGGACTTTACAGGTGTTCCGGCTATTCTTGACCTTGCTTCCATGAGAGCAGCCATAACGGAAGAAGGTATCTTGCAAAAAGAAAAGAATGCTTCCTTATCGGAGTTCATTCATAAGATCAATCCAGAGGTAGCAGTGGATCTGGTAATTGATCACTCCGTTCAAGTAGATCAATATGGTAATTCGGAAGCTTTTAATATAAATCAGAAACTGGAATTTGAACGTAATCAGGAACGTTATCAATTTTTAAATTGGGCACAGAAGGCATTTGAACATTTTACTGTTGTGCCTCCTTCCACAGGTATTGTTCATCAGGTTAATCTGGAGCATCTGGCAAGTGTAGTAATTGAGGCGGAGGAGGAAGAGGGTATTCTTCTCTATCCGGATACCCTTGTTGGCACAGATTCACATACTACAATGGTAAATGCACTTGGTGTTCTGGGCTGGGGTGTTGGAGGAATTGAAGCAGAAGCGGGTATGCTTGGGCAGCCCTCCTATTTTCCTATGCCGGAGGTAATCGGAGTTCGACTTACCGGAGAGCTGGAGGCAGGTGCGAGTGCAACTGATCTGGCACTCCGTGTAACACAATTATTAAGGCAAAAAGGAGTTGTGGGGCGTTTTGTTGAATACTTTGGGCCAGGCATGAAAAAGCTTTCCTTAGCGGATCGTGCTACAATTGCAAATATGGCACCAGAATATGGTGCAACCTGCGGCTTCTTTCCGGTAGATGAAGAAACACTGGGATATCTTGAATTGACAGGCAGAACTAAAGAACATGTTGAAGTGGTAAGGGAGTATTTGACTCGGAATTCTATGCTGATGAATTACAAGGAGGAGCCGGAGTATACACAGGTTATTGATTTAGACCTAAGTACAATACGTTCCGCTCTTTCTGGTCCAAAGCGTCCGCAAGATTATATATTACTTGATGAAATGAAAGAAGAATTTGTGAAGTCAATTACAGCGCCGATGGGAAATCAAGGGCATGGATTAACAAAAGATGTGTTTGAGAAAAAGGTTGAAATTGAACTCCAAGATGGAAGAAAAAGCACCCTGACCACTGGTTCGGTTGTGATAGCATCGATTACCTCCTGTACCAATACCTCCAATCCAACAGTTATGTTAGGAGCTGGACTATTAGCAAAAAAGGCAGTTGAAAA
Source organism: Mobilitalea sp. (assembly GCA_047606065.1). Taxonomy (GTDB): domain Bacteria; phylum Bacillota; class Clostridia; order Lachnospirales; family Lachnospiraceae; genus Mobilitalea. The sequence continues at coordinate 20,257 of JASGEU010000217.1, read as the reverse complement.
GGGGCTATCCGTTCCAGCTCATGTAAAGACTTCACTTGCTCCAGGTTCTAGAGTAGTATCGGCTTATTTGCAAAATGCAGATCTTCAAAAATACTTAGACAAACTTGGTTTTCAAATAATCGGATATGGTTGTGCGACCTGCATTGGTAATTCCGGACCATTACTGCCAGAGATATCGAAAGCAATTACAGAACAGGATCTACTTGTAACCTCGGTACTTTCGGGTAATCGTAATTTTGAAGGACGAATTCATTCACAAGTGAAAGCAAATTATTTGGCATCACCAATTCTTGTAGTTGCTTATGCTTTGGCAGGTACTGTAAATATTGATCTGACAAAGGACGCAATCGGAGAAGATGTGAACGGAACTCCGGTTTATTTAAAGGATATTTGGCCGACTTCAAAGGAAATTGAGGAGTTGGTACTTCAATATATTAAGCCAGAGTTATTTAAAAAAGAATATGCATCCATTTATAAAAGCAATGAGCTATGGAATGAAATTCAATCCAATAATCAAAAATTATATCAATTTGAGGAAGCTTCGACTTATATACAAAAACCGCCGTTTTTCCAAAATTTATCGAAGCACCCCAATAAAATCAGTAGTTTAAATGGATTAAGAGTATTGGCTATCTTTGGTAATTCGGTAACAACGGATCACATTTCTCCGGCTGGTTCTATCGGTAAGAATACACCGGCAGGGAAGTTTTTGCTGGCACATGGCGTAGACAGTAAGGACTTTAACACCTATGGGTCCAGACGAGGGAATCATGAGGTAATGATGAGAGGAACCTTTGCGAATATTCGCATCCGAAATCAGATTGCACCTGGTACGGAAGGTGGTTTTACGGTGCATTGGCCATCCAGGGAAGTTATGCCAATTTATGATGCCTGTATGAAATATCAGGAACATAATACCGGGCTTATAGTGCTTGCAGGAAAAGACTATGGAATGGGATCTTCCCGTGACTGGGCAGCCAAAGGACCTAATTTATTGGGAGTGAAGGCCGTAATAGCAGAGAGCTTTGAGCGAATTCACCGTTCAAACTTAGTCATGATGGGTGTTCTTCCGCTTCAATTCATGGAAGGTGAGAACGCAGAAACCCTTGGATTATCGGGAGAAGAGACCTTTGAGATTAAAATATCCGATCAGGTGAAGCCTAGAGAGATAATAACGGTAACTGCCTGGAGTAGTGATGATACAATTACGGAATTTAAAGTTCTTGTGCGTTTTGACTCAGAAGTAGATGTGGATTATTACCGGCATGGCGGTATTCTACCAATGGTGTTAAGACAGAAAATAGGGAGATAAGATTAATAAATCAAATGGTTGTAAAAACTTTATGATTCTTTAAAATTAAAGTACCAAATCAATTGTTATTATTCTTTATAGCCATTGCATAGAATATAAAAAGGGTTCTTATAATCAGAAATAGAACGATTGGAGTTTTTAGAACGTGGATGGTTGTTAAGTTTAAGAAAATAAAAAGCATAATGGACAATATTAAATTAAGCAAGGAAGAAAGAATTGTATTATTACGGATGCATAAATTACTCTATGGCACCGTTGCCTTTCTTGCAGTCCTTTTCGCAATTACTGTCTTTAAACACAGAGGTGATGAAATCCTTGAAACTTCCTTGAATACCGCAGATGAGAAGGACATTTCATCAATCTATTATAAAAAGGATGGCGTGGTTGCAAGATATCCTTCCTTTGTAAGCGGTGGAACAACGAAGGAAATCAGTGTATGGAATAATCTGATAAGTGAAGATTTTAAACGAATACTAGATATCTATTCCTTTCAGCCCTTTCCAGAGCTTACACCGGCTCCTGCTGATTCTGTTCCTACTATTTTAAATATAAACTATGAGATAACGGAAAATAACTCATTCATTTTTAGCGTTTTGTATCGGGCTGCATTCCACACCAGTTATTCAGCCTACCCAACCGAATTAATCTACACTACCAATATTAATAAGGTTAATAGTACAAAATTACAACTAAAGAATGTTGTAAAACTTGATAAAGAGTTTGTTAAGGATTTTAGAACCTGGGATTTTACTGTTTTCGAGAATGATAATGAGGAATTAAGAAAGGCAGTCAAAGATTATGTGGCGAATCTCACTGACGAGGAGTTGCTGCGAGGCTTTTTACAAGCGGATCAGATTAATTCTAAAAATAGTCTGGGTATCTTTAGCTATTTTAAGCCAAATTCCTTGGGTATCAGCCTAAGTGCACCGCATTATATTGGTGATCACATAGAATTTGAAAGGGAATATTCAAAATTAGCAAACTTTTTAAAGCCAGAATTCAAAGTACCAAAGGGTAAATAAAGAATAAATGTATTATTTGAAAAAGAAAAGGCTGCTTCCAACTACAGTATATACGATTTATCCCTCGTAAAAGTAGAAGAAGCAGCTTATTAAATTAGATGGAAAATACCATCTTATGTATAGACTAAAATTTTTTTCAGCTCATCCATAAAGGTTTCAACATCTTTAAACTCACGATAAACAGATGCGAATCTTACATAAGCCACAGGATCAAGATTTTTTAACTTATTCATGAGGATTTCTCCTATAATATGGCTGGGAACTTCTTTATCCTCACGATTAAAAATCATAGTTTCTACTTCATCAACAAGTGCAGTAATCTGATCAATGGAAATAGGTCTTTTATGACAGGATCTAAAAACCCCTGCTTCTATTTTTGAACGATCATAAGGTTCACGGTTATTATCTTTTTTAATCACGACAAGGGGGATTGTTTCTACCTTTTCGTATGTAGTAAATCTACGGTTACATTCATCGCATTGTCTACGCCTGCGAATAGAATTATTCTCGTCAGCTGGTCTGGAATCAATTACCCTAGTGTTGTCCTTACTGCAAAACGGGCATTTCATGAAAAAATCCTCCTAATAGGTTCAGTAAATCCATCGAAAGATAAAGAATTTTCTGATATTTTCTTGTATATTATGATTATAAGGGAAGAAACTCCATGAGGTCAAGGAATTTATTACAATTCACAGAACTAAATACATTTTACCAGACATTTTTCAACATCTATGTCGACCAGGATGATGTCGACTCCAATTTGCTTGATATGTGCGCAGCTAATTACATAATCATGGTCACGGCCTAAGATTCCCCAAACTTTACAAGGGCCAGGGACAATAATATGTGTAATATGGCCAGTGCAAATATCGAACTCAATATCGCAAACAAAGCCTAACCGCATACAATCCCTGCAGTTTATGACTTCTTTTTCTCTTAGCTCACAAATGCGCATAGAATACCTCCATTTCATAAAACGGTACAATCCATTACTTGGACATCACCATTCATAATGCTTTATATCTTGGCTTGGAATAGAAAGGACATAGTCCAGAATAGATATCTTGGTTTATTATATGCACATAACTTGACTAACTCTAATGCTTTGAAGCAAGTTTATGAATAGTTGAGTTTCTTCATATTATATAGAGATACTAGAGATACAAAATGGAGAGAATGAACTCGCTGGCAAAGTTGTACAATTATCGAATAAAAAGGATACATTACCAACAAAGATAAAAAGTTTCTTGTCAGTAAATTCCAACTTTGGTATACTTTAATTTAAGCAAATGATTCCTTCATTGTGGAGAGACAAGGGAGGAGAAAACATGTTTAGCAAAGCGTATTGTGCTGCAATTCATGGTATTGATGGTATTATAGTATCTGTTGAGGCAGATGTCAGTGATGGTCTGCCAATTTTTGATATGGTTGGTCTTCTGGGTTCAGAAGTCAAGGAAGCAAGAGAGAGGGTGCGGATTGCTCTTAAGAATTCGGGTTATCTTCTCCCGGCAAAAAGAATTACTGTAAATTTATCTCCTGCGGATATTCGCAAGGAGGGAACTGTCTTTGATCTTTCGGTAGCAATCGCTATCTTAACGGCTTTTGGCCATCTATCCGAGGAATATTCCAGAGATGCTTTAATCATCGGAGAGCTCAGCTTAAATGGTAATGTGAATAGAGTTAACGGGATACTGCCAATTGTTTTATGTGCAAAAGAACAGGGCTTTAAAAAGTGTATCGTTCCGAGAGAAAATGCTGCCGAAGGGGCTGTAATAAGCGGAATTGATATCTATGGAGTGAACAGCCTTAATGAGGCAGTGGAATTATTAAATGGTAAAATTAGCCCGAAGCCGGAAGAAGTTGATATCAGTGGAATTTTTCAGCAATACATAGCTGAAGATACTCCTGATTTTTCGGAGGTGGCTGGGCAAATAGCAGCGAAACGTGCAATTGAAATTGCAGTATCCGGTATGCACAATATTTTAATGATTGGACCGCCGGGTTCAGGAAAAACTATGCTGGCAAAACGAATACCAAGTATTATGCCAGAATTATCTTTTGAAGAGAGTATGGAGTTATCTAAGATATATAGTATCGCTGGGTTAATGGATAAAAGGGCATTAATTGCAGCAAGACCGTTTCGCAGCCCTCACCATACAATAACAACGACTGCTTTAGTGGGCGGCGGAATATCTCCACGGCCTGGTGAAATCAGTCTCGCACACCATGGTGTACTGTTCCTTGATGAACTTCCTGAATTTCAAAAGAATACGATTGAAGTCCTTCGCCAGCCATTGGAGGATAAAGCCGTAACGATTGCAAGGTTAAGTGGCTCATATCGATATCCAGCAGGATTTATGCTTGTAGCGGCAATGAACCCCTGTGGCTGTGGGTATTATCCAGATCGTAATCGTTGTAATTGTACGCTTCCATATGTAAAAAGGTATTTGGGTAGAATATCACAGCCACTTTTAGATCGCTTTGATATCTGTATTGAAGCCCTGCAAATGAATTATAAGGATTTGCAAATCCAATCAAAACAGGAAGATTCTATTCAAATTCGCGCACGTATCAGTAAAGCAAGAGAAGTTCAAGTGGAGCGATATAAAAAACAAAATATATATTTTAATTCTCAGTTAACACCAAGTATGATTAAAAAATTTTGCAGGCTGGAAGAAAAAGAACAAGCACTTTTGGAGGAGGCATTTATTAAAATGAATCTAAGTGCCAGAGCGTATCACCGCATATTAAAGGTAGCAAGAACAATAGCAGATCTTGACGATAGCGAAGGAATAACGACAAAGCACATCAGTGAGGCTATTTGTTATCGCAGTATGGATCAAAAATACTGGGGAGAGTAAAATAAGTGAAAAGCAAGAGGTCAATATTCATTTAGAATTTTATTCTTAAAATGGGAGCAGACTTTTAAAAGCTGCTCCCATAGAGATAAAACTATATTAAGTTATTTTAATTATTAAAGTAAAATTATATGTAAAAGTAATTTTTATTTATATGCCTAAGATCTGTTTTTTCTTTAATTGAAATTCTTCTTCGGTGATAATTCCCTTATCCTTTAATTCAGCTAATTTCTCAAGATCTGAAAATGAGTTATCTGGTGTAGTTTGTGTTGCACTTGGATGGGATTTCTCGGAGATAAACTGACAGATGCTTTGGGCATCTTGTGGTGAGAGATATGGTGCAGCAAAAATTTCTGTTCTCCCCATCATCCCAAAAGATACTTTGGGTAATAAACCAGGAAGTACAGTACAACTGCTGATGGAGCTATAAGGTAAAACAGAATAACTTGCTAACTTACTCGGATTACCGATAATCACATTATTATCTGTGCAAATAATATATGGATATAAAGTAAAGACATTACCTGTTCCAACATACAGAAGGACCCTTGTCTCCGGATTGATTAATTTCAGTCCCAGTGCATGTTTCTTACTTATGTTATATGCTTTGGCTTGATTTAATTCATTGCTTCTAAATACATAAGATTTCATCTTTCTACACTCCTTTTATATAGTCTAATTATTATAGTATAGGATGTTTATAATTACAACAGAATTAGAAAAAATTAGTATATTATGTCATAAATATATAGCGAATTAATGTTAGTTCGTTATATTCTTAAGAACTAACATTAATAAAATACGATAAAGAACAAGTTATGATAGTTTTGCAAAGGAGGTTGAATATGACTATAGAAGAATATCGCTTTTGGTTAGGGAATATTAATAAGATTGGTATTAAGAAAATTAATCTTCTGTTGCAGGTATTTGAAAGTGCTGAAGGTATTTATCATGCAAAGAAAGAAGATTTGGAGTTGTTTAAAAAGGAATGCTGTCCAGGGAATCTAAGATTTCATGATACCGATATTACTGCTATATGTGAAAGCCGAATCCCAGAAAAAATTACAGAACAATATAATAAATTAAAAGAGAAGGGAATATCCTATCTATCAAGGGAGGACGAGCTTTATCCCAGCAGGTTACGTAACATTTATGATGCACCATATTCATTGTTTTATAAGGGGAGGCTCCCAGGTGAAGGAGAGAAAATTCTTGCAATTGTTGGAGCACGAGAATGTTCTGCGTATGGAATGGAACTTGCAAAATACTTTGCTGCATCAGTAGCACAAGAAGGAATTTCTGTTATAAGTGGGCTTGCAAGAGGAATTGATACATATGCACATGAGGGATGCTTAAGTGCAAGAGGGATTACCTATGGTATTCTTGGCAGTGGTATTGACATTTGTTATCCCAGAGAAAACATTGGACTTTTTATGGAAATGCAAAATGCAGGAGGCATAATCTCGGAATATGGACCGGGAGTTCAACCTTTTGCAGGGAATTTCCCTATGCGCAATCGTATTATTAGTGCTTTAAGCGATCGAATTTTAATCGTGGAAGCAAAGAATAAAAGTGGTTCTTTAATAACAATTGACATGGGACTGGAACAAGGAAAGGATATTTATGCAATTCCAGGAAGAATTACAGATCAGTTAAGCGGTGGTTGTAATAATTTGATAAAAATGGGGGCAAAATTAGTTACACAGCCGCAGGATATTTTAGAAGATTTCATTTTGGAATATAAGAAATCTTTACCAAATTTGAAAAAAAATAATAATCTTCTTGAATTGAATGAGAAAATAGTGTATGCTTCACTATGTTTGGAGCCGAAACATGTAAATGAAATAGCGGCAGAGACTGGATTTACACTGGATTTACTGATGGAACAGCTGCTACAGCTTGAACTTAGAGGCTATATCAAACAGACAAGGAAGAATTATTATATTGCGCAAGAGGTAATTCTTGTTTAATTTTTTTGCAAAATGAGGTAATTATTCCCAGGTAAGTATCATTTTTTTTGAGATTTTCATAGTATACATTGAATCAGAGAGTATTTAATATCTGAATATAAGGAATAACTATTTTTATTAACATAGAAATGAGGTTTTCATATGCCAAAAAATCTTGTTATCGTGGAATCACCGGCGAAAGCCAAGACTATAAAGAAATTTTTGGGAGCTAACTATGAAGTGCTTGCTTCCAACGGTCATGTCAGGGATTTGCCAAAGAGCCAAATGGGTGTTGATATTGAGCATGATTATGAGCCAAAGTATATTACCATACGAGGAAAGGGTGACTTACTTGCTAAACTCCGTAAGGAAGTAAAAAAGGCAGATAAGGTTTATCTTGCAACTGACCCTGACCGTGAGGGAGAAGCAATCTCCTGGCATCTTAGTCATACATTAAAATTAGAAGATAAAGATTCGAGTAGAATAAGCTTTAACGAAATTACGAAAAATGCGGTTAAGTCTTCTATAAAACAGGCCAGACCAATTGATATGGGCTTAGTAAATGCACAACAAGCCAGAAGAGTATTAGATCGTATGGTAGGCTATAAAATAAGCCCGCTTTTATGGGAAAAAGTAAAACGAGGCTTAAGTGCAGGCAGAGTGCAGTCTGTAACTCTGCGCATCATCTGTGATAGAGAAGATGAAATCAATGCTTTTGTACCAGAAGAATATTGGAATTTAGAGGCAGAGTTCGAGCTTAAAGGAAAGAAGAAGCCGCTTGTGGCTAAATTCAGTTCCTCTAAGAAGGAAATTCGTTCCGAAGCAGAGATGAATGAAATTCTGAACAATCTTAATAATGCAGAGTTTCGTGTAAAGGAGATTAAACGTGGTGAGCGTATTCGCAGAGCACCACTTCCATTTACAACTAGTACCCTTCAGCAGGAAGCATCCAAGGTACTAAATTATTCCACTCAAAAGACCATGCAATTAGCACAGCAGCTATATGAAGGTGTGGATATCAAAGGTCATGGAACGGTTGGTTTAATAACCTATCTTCGTACGGATTCCATCCGTATTAGTGATGAGGCAGATGCTGCAGCGAAGGAATATGTGAAATTAAAGTTCGGTGGAGAATTTGTAGCGACAGACGAGAATCAGGGGCGTACTGGTAAGAAAATACAAGATGCTCATGAGGCGATTCGTCCAACCTATATTGAGTTTAGTCCAAGCGACATTAAAGAATCTTTAAGCAGGGATCAATTTAGACTCTATCAGCTGATTTGGAAAAGATTTGTTGCCAGTAGAATGCAATCAGCAAAATATGAAACCAATACAATTAAAATAGAAGCAAAGGAGTATCGTTTCTCCGCATCAGCGTCAAAATTAATATTTGAGGGTTTTATGAGCGTTTATACGCAAGAGGAAGAAGAGGAAGAAGCCGGTGTAGCGTTCGATGGACTTAAGGAGGGTGAAACCCTTACCTTGCTTCAATTATTAAAGAGTCAGCATTTTACTCAGCCTCCAGCACATTATACGGAAGCTTCTCTGGTTAAGACCTTAGAAGAGTGGGGCATTGGAAGGCCAAGTACCTATGCACCAACAATTACAACATTAATTGCCAGAAGATATGTTGCAAAAGAAAATAAGAATCTTTATATAACCGAGATGGGTGAAGCAGTTAATAAAATCATGAAATTAGCATTTCCAACTATCGTTGATGTTAATTTTACAGCAAATATGGAATCACTTCTTGACTGTGTTGAAGATGGTACTGTTAACTGGAAAACAGTTGTCAGTAATTTCTATCCTGATTTGAAGGAAGCTGTAGATAATGCACATGCTGAACTTGATCAAATTCAGATAGACGATGAAGTTACTGAAGAAATTTGTGAACTTTGCGGGAAAAATATGGTGGTCAAATATGGACCACACGGTAGGTTTTTAGCCTGTCCTGGTTTTCCGGACTGTAAGAATACGAAACCTTATTTAGAAAAGATTGGTGTGGCATGTCCAAACTGTGGCAGCGATATTGTTTTAAGAAAAACAAAAAAGGGTAGAAAGTACTATGGTTGTATTAATAATCCGGATTGTGATTTTATGACCTGGCAAAAACCCTCCAGTTCCAGTTGTGAAAAATGCGGTGGTATTGTAGTTGAAAAAGGAAATAAACTGGTTTGCGAGAACCCAAAATGTGGAAATGTGACTAATATGACCAAGTAAAACAAGTTCTATACTGTCTAAAATAATTTATAAGTATATAAAATTACAAAAATAATGTGAAATTATCAATTAATGTGAGTCAAAACTCAGAAAAGAGTATTGTTTTTGAGAATAAGTTATGATAAAATCTAAAAGGTAATACAATTAAGTATATAACTTATTGTATTGCCTTTATTCATGACAACAGATTTCTACATAATATGAAATTTGTTAGATGCGCGGAGGGAACGCGTAAAGCAGACCGGAGTGACTCATAATAGGAGTTTCTTTCGGTTTCTATCTTTAAGTGGATAAATTTATGGGTGCTATAAGGGAAAAGTGAGCCGGGAGGATCTATGGAATGAGCGTACAGTTATTGGATAAAACAAGAAAGATAAACAATCTACTGCATAACAACAATTCGCATAAGGTTGTTTTTAATGACATCTGTGTGGTTTTAAGCGAAATACTTGCATCGAATGTTTTAGTGATTAGTCGAAAGGGAAAAGTACTTGGTTTAAAAAATCGCAACGATATCATTGAAATAAAAGAACTGATCAAAGACGCTGTAGGTCGACATATAGACGGACTTTTGAATGAACGCCTTTTAAATATTTTATCTACGAAAGAAAATGTAAATTTAAGGACACTCGGTTTTGAATTTGACAATGTAGATACCTATCATGCGATTATTACGCCAATCGATATTGCAGGTGAGAGATTAGGAACTTTATTCTTATACAAATCAGGTCTGCAATATACTTTGGATGACATTATTCTTAGTGAATATGGAACAACAGTAGTCGGACTGGAGATGATGCGTTCCGTGAATGAAGAGAATGCAGAAGAAAATCGTAAGGTTCAGATTGTGAAATCAGCCATCAGTACATTATCTTTTTCAGAACTTGAGGCGATAACGCACATCTTTGAAGAATTAAAAGGCAATGAGGGGATACTGGTTGCAAGTAAGATAGCAGACAGAGTTGGAATAACAAGGTCAGTGATTGTAAATGCGCTTCGCAAGTTTGAAAGTGCAGGGGTTATTGAATCTAGATCTTCCGGTATGAAGGGAACTTATATTAGAGTTCTGAATGATGTGGTATTTGATGAATTAAATAACATGAATCATATTTCATAAAGATAAAAGGACTTATTAGCGCAAAAGGATTTGTGGGAGTTACCTCCTATAAGTCCTTTTGTTTTTATTCATGACAAGTGAACGACTTGTCGTTTCATCTTGTTTACGCCAAGTAAAGTAAAGTGTCGATTTTGTTACTGTTTTCTCGCCAAAAAACGCGTAAATTAATGTGTTTGGAATCAACAACCAGAACTAATATATTTTTACATAATTCCACAAGGTTTAGTATTATTCTACTAATTTTTCAAATACATCTTGTGTTTTTCGAAATATTTATTATAATGTTTATAGGATGGAAAGGAGTAAATATATGATTGGCTCTAATGCATTTAACTACATCAACGTACTGGATAAAGCAGCTGATGCAAGCTGGAAACGTAATGAATTAATCGTAAACAATATAGCGAATGTGGATACCCCTGGGTACAAACGTAAGGACATACAATTTGAGACCTATCTTCGAAGTGCATTGATTGGAGATGGTTCTCTTGATCAGAGAGTTGCAGATGCTGACCTTGATAAATTGGATGCAACCGTATATACGGATCACGCTACTACCAGTTATCGACTGGATGGCAACAATGTTGATATCGATACAGAATCAGCTAATTTAGCTGAAAATCAAATTAGATATAACGCTTTGTTAGATTCCATGACGCAGGAATTTAACCGTATAAAAACGGTACTTGCACGATAAGTAAATCAAGTAAATTCTATAGGATAAAAGCTTCTTGAAAGTTGAAATGACAATTGTGTTAAAGAAATGATTTGGAGGGACCGATATGTCCATAATGAGCGGAATGAATGTCAGTGCAAGTGGTATGACGGCTCAAAGACTTCGTCTGGATATCATATCACAGAACATTGCTAATGTGAACACTACTAGAGATGAAGACGGTAATGTGTATAGAAGAAAGACCGTTATTTTTTCTGAAAAAGATGCAACACCATTTGGCGACATACTAATGAAAACAGCTGGCGGAGTAAGTAACGGTGTTAAAGTGACTGAAATTGTTGAAGACACTGACTCAGAGATGCGTAAGGTATATGACCCATCACACCCGGATGCAGATGAAGATGGATATGTAACCTATCCGAATGTTAATGTTGTACAAGAGATGACGGATATGATTGATGCTACCAGATCCTACGAAGCGAACGTGACAGCATTTAATGCCACAAAGAACATGGCGATGAAAGGCCTTGAAGTAGGCAAGTAATAATGAATTGGGTATAATAGTTTTTTTGAAATTGTCCTGCAATAGACAAATACAAAGGTTTGTGGCGTATGATGCCATAATGGAGGTTAAGAATGAATATTGCTTCTGTTAATAATATCGGTCAATTAGGTAAATTGGGTGTCAATTCCACGGCTGCGGTTGGAAGTAGTGAAAATGGCTTTGACAGCATATTTCAATCAGCCTTAAATTTAATTAAGGACACAAATGATTATACAAATGCTGCTCAGGAAGCAGAAACATCATATGCACTCGGGCTTACAGACAGTACACATGATCTTCAGGTGGCTCAACAGAAGGCTAATTTGGCATTACAGTATACTGTAGCGATACGCAATAATGTAATGGACGCCTATAAGGAGATAATGAACCTGCAGTTTTAATTCATGACAAGTGAAACGACATGTCGTTTGATCTTGTATAAGGTAATCATTCGAAGAGGAGCTTAGGGGTATGGCTGATAGAGCAAAGCAATTACTGAAACAGCTTTTGGATATTTGGAATAAATATACCACAAAGCAGAAGACAATAATAATCAGTGTTGTTTGTGTGGTTATTCTTGCTTTTGCATTATTAATTACATTAATGCAGAGGACAGAGTATGAGAAATTAACAATAGCTGAAACTACGAAAGATGCAAGTGACATTGTTAAGTTGCTGGAAAATGAAGGAATAACCCATAAGGTAGACAAGGATAATGTAACTATCTATGTAGATTCAGAACAAAAGACGGATGCTGTTTTCTTAATGGCAAGTAATGATATGCCATCAACAGGCATTGCAATTGAAGAGTTGTTTAATAATAGCTTAAGTACAACTAACTACGATCGTACCTTAAAGGTTAATTTGTTTTTTCAGCAGCAATTGAAAAATAGTATTAAGAAAATGGAAGGCATTGAGGATGCTGAGGTAACTTATCTTCCGAGTGAAGACGAGGACTCTATTCTTTCACAGGCAAAGGACACCAGCGCGAGCGTAACACTTACGATAAATGATGATTTTAAAACAACCACAGCACAAACGATTGCAGAGGTTGTTGCAGCTGTTATTGGTAATGAAAAAGCCGACAGTATTAAGGTGGCAGATCAATATGGTAATCTGTTGTATGGTGGTGGAGATGACCTGTATTCTGGGACTGCTAACAGTAGTGCGGACTATAAAGAGCGTTTAAGAAATACTCTGATTAATAATATCTATATGGGTTTAATTAAGTATGGTTTTGATGATGCGGTAATTATGCCGAATCTTGATATTAACATGGATAAAGCAGAAGAGCTGTTCACGGAATATTTAGCTGCAGACGGTCAAGAACAGGGGCTTTTTAGTAAGAGCTATACCTATAGTTCAGAAAATGCAGGGGCATCCGGTGGAGAACCGGGAACTGATTCCAATGATGAGACAACCTATGGAGTGGATACTTCTTCAACCACTGGATCTGTAGAAATTGAAGAAAATTCGTATCTGCCTAGTTCCAGAATTACGAATATTGAACGAGAAGTAGGGGTAGTGAATGCAGAGAACTCTACTATTTCCATTGTCTTAACCAGAGGAAAAACATATCATGAAGAAGATCTTAAAGCACAAGGCCTTTTAGATAACACAACATTCGAAGAATATGCTGCAGCAAATAATGAACGGATAACGCTTCAAGCGGGAGATGATTTGTTTGCTTTGGTTTCAAACGCAACAGGTATTGCAACTAGTAAGATTACAATTACTGCCTTTGAGCAGCCTGTATTTATCCCGGAAACAGTAACGGAAAAAAGTTGGACAAACTATTTACAGATTATACTGGCAGTCCTGATCGTTGCTTTATTATTATTTGTTGTATTTCGTGGAGTTAAACCTGTTGAGGTTACAGAACTTGAGCCTGAATTATCTGTGGAACAGTTACTGGCAACGACAAAAGAAAATCAGACAATTGAGGATATTGAGTTTAATGAAGTATCCGAAGTTCGTCGTATGATAGAGAAGTTTGTAGACGAGAAGCCGGAGGCAGTAGCCCAGCTTCTGCGTAATTGGTTGAATGAGGATTGGAGCTAAGCTGCAGATATTAAGAAAGGCGAGGTATTTATATGGCTAAAAACAGTGATATATCCGGAATACAAAAAGCCGCAATATTATTAATCTCCTTAGGTCCTGAACGTTCAGCAAGTATTTTTAAGCATCTTAAGGAAGATGAAATAGAAACAATGACTCTTGAAATTGCTAACACAAGAAGTATATCACCATCTACGAAAGATCAGGTGTTAGATGAATTTTATGAAATATGTCTGGCACAGCAATATATTGCAGAAGGCGGTATTGCCTATGCAAAAGAACTTCTCGAAAAAGCACTTGGTGTTGATAAGGCGAAGGATGTTATTGGTAAGCTTACTGCCTCTTTACAGGTTCGTCCGTTTGAATTTGTTCGAAAGACAGATGCTTCTCAGTTGCTGAACTTTATTCAGGATGAACATCCGCAGACGATTGCTTTAATCTTATCCTATTTATCTCCAGGTCAGGCTTCCACGATTATTTCATCTTTGGCTCCTGATAAACAAGCAGATGTTGCAAAACGTATTGCACAGATGGATCGAACTTCACCGGATGTTATCAAAGAAGTGGAGAAAGTATTGGAAAGAAAGCTTGCTTCCTTGGTAAATCAGGATTACACCATTGTTGGTGGTGTGGACTCCATCGTAGAGATCTTAAATACAGTGGATCGTGGTACAGAGAAGCACATTATGGAAACTCTTGAAATTGAAGAACCAGAGTTGGCAGATGAGATTAGAAGGAAAATGTTTGTATTTGAAGATATTCTTAGTCTTGACGATAAATCAATCCAAAGAGTTCTGCGTGAAGTGGATAATAATGAACTTGCTGTTGCACTTAAAGGCTCCAATGAAGAGGTTCAGACCGTTATCTTTAATAACTTATCAAAGCGTCTTGCTGCAATGATAAGAGAGGATATGGAGTTTATGGGACCTGTGCGTCTTAAAGATGTGGAAGAGGCACAGCAGAAGATTGTTAATATTATTAGAAAATTAGAAGATTCCTCAGAGATTATTATATCGAGAGGCGGAGGTGACGAGATAGTTGTCTAATATGATTAAAGCGTATTCGGTACGCTATGACGAAGCAGCAAAGACAATTGATACTCATTTACGTATTGATAAAGAGATAGAGGAACATAAGAATACGATTTTTACAGTATTTCCTCCAAAGGCAGATGGATTTACAGACGGTTTTGTTGAGGGAATTAAGGCGGTTGTAGTGGAAACGGTTCCGTCTTTGGAAGAACAGCAGGCTAAAAGCGTAGAAACTCTGGAACAAGCCCAAATAGAGGCAGCACAATTGATTGAGCAAGCAAAAATTGAAGCGGAGCAAATCAAAAAGAATGCCTATACAGAAGCACAGCGCAAGGGCTATGAGGATGGTAGTTTAAAAGCGAAAACCGAACTGCAGCAAATACAAGCGCAGTATGCAGCAAAAGAAAAACAACTGATGAATGCATATGAGGAAAAAGTAGAAGCGTTAGAGCCTTTTATGGCTGATCTGATTGCAAGTTTTATTGAAAAGTTGACAGGAGTTATAGCGAAAGATAAACAAGACATTATTGTCTATCTTATAAATCGTGCAATAAAGGATTTTGATAAACAGAAGGAATATTCAATTAAGGTTTCAAAGGAAGATTATGAATACTTAAGCGAACGGAAACAACTTTTATTAGATGCAGTTGGCTATGAAGTGGAAATTAATCTTTTTGAGGATAGTACATTGAGTAAAAATCAATGTTACATTGAAACAGAGAATAAAATTGTAAACTGCAGTTTGGATATTCAACTACAGAATTTAATCACAGACTTAAGGCTCATGAGCAGCCTTTAGTTACAGTCTTTAGGAATTTGCAATATCATCCGATATAGTTAAATATCAACCTATATTGTAGTAAAGGCAGGTAAGAATGATCGATATCAATTTCGATAAATACAGGCAACTACTTGATAAATCCTATGTACAGGAAATTGGTAAGGTTGTAAAAATGGTTGGTCTTACATTGGAAGCTTCCGGTCCAAGTGCCAATTTAAATGATGTCTGTTATATCACAGGATCCGATGGGGTGCAGAAGAAACTCGCTGAGGTAATCGGATTTCGTGAAAATAGAATACTTCTAATGCCTTATGATGATATGACAGGTGTCGGAATTGGCAGTCTGGTTGAGAATACTGGTACGTCCTTTAAAGTTCCGGTTGGTGAATCATTACTGGGGAAAACGTTGGATGGAGTAGGTAATCCACTTGATGGTGCTGAACACTTCTGTACTATGTTTTATCCAGCGGATTCTGCAGCTCCTGATCCATTAAAGCGTAAAATTATTGATGAAGTTTTGCCGCTTGGTGTTAAGGCAGTAGATGCAATGTTAACTGTGGGAAAAGGACAGAGAATCGGTATTTTTGCAGGAAGTGGTGTTGGTAAGAGTACACTTCTGGGTATGTTTGCGAGAAATACAAAAGCTGATATTAATGTCATAGCATTAATTGGAGAACGTGGAAGAGAGGTTCGGGAGTTTATAGAACGAGATCTTGGCGAAGAAGGTATGAAGCGTTCCGTATTAGTGGTTGCCACCTCTGATAAGCCGGCCTTAGTTCGTAAGAAAGCGGCAAAGACAGCAACAGCAATTGCTGAATATTTTAGAGATCAGGGGAAAGACGTTCTTTTAATGATGGATTCCCTTACTCGTTTTTCCATGGCACAGAGAGAAATTGGTTTGGCCAGTGGGGAACCGCCAGTGTCCAGAGGCTATCCTCCAAGTGTTTATGCGGAGATGCCGAAACTGCTGGAGAGAGCGGGTAATTCAGAACATGGTTCGATTACGGGTCTTTATACAGTACTTGTAGATGGGGATGATTTTAATGAACCAATTACAGATTCGGCAAGAAGTATTTTGGATGGGCATATTATGCTATCAAGAAAGCTGGGTCATAAAAATCATTATCCGGCAATTGATATTCTTCAAAGTATTTCCAGATGCATGAGTTCCATCGTTACATCAGAACATAAAGCGGTATCAGGTAAATTGAAGAATGTTCTTGCAACTTATCAGGATGCAGAGGATTTAATTAATATCGGAGCTTATAAAAATGGATCAAATGCAGATATTGATTACGCTATTTCAAAAATTAAAGAAGTAAATACTTTTCTTCAGCAAGATGTAAATCTAAAACTTGATTTCACAGAGGAAATCAATATGCTTACGGAGATATTTAATAAATAATGAAAAAATTCAGATATTCAATGGAAAGTCTTCTCCAGATAAAAATGAAAATGGAGGAGCAGATGAGAATAGCATATTTGAATGCCAGAACTCGTCTCACACAGGAAGAGGAAAAACTTAAGCAACTTGAGAAAAAGAAGTTGACCGTAGAAGAGGAACTTCGATCTTTAAGAATGAATAGACTTGATTTACTCAAAATAAAGCAGTGTGAGCATGCCATTGAAATTGTTGTTATGAATATAAAGCAGCAGATGATATCAGTTAAAAATGCTGCACATCGTTTGGAAGTTGCCAGGATACGTTTAAGTGATGCAATGGTCGAACGAAAAACACAGGAACGACTAAAAGAGAAAGCTTTTGATGAATATCTGCTGGAATTGGAAGCAGAGGATCGTAAGGAAATCGATGAACGAACCAGTTTCCAATTTAGTAATCCTACGCTTTCAGAGGAGGACAGCTAAATGGCTAAAAAGAATAAGGAAGCCAAAAGTGAAAAAAAAGAGGGGAATAAAATTCTTACAATACTTATTGCCCTTATGATAGTGGTTATCTGGCTGGCTTTATTTGCTTTTGCAATAAAGATGGATTTTGGAGGCTTTGGATCAGGGGTTTTGAAACCCATTTTAAAGGATGTTCCAATTGTCAATAAAATATTACCTGGTACCGAAGGGCTTGCGCCATCAACCGAAGAAGAAGGTGGTTATACCTCAATTGCACAGGCTGTTGCTAAGATTAATGAACTTGAAGCTACGATTGCTGAGATGGAAAAAAGCAACGTAGATGAGGGTACCAATACATCAGAATTTCAGGCAGAGATAGATCGATTGAAAGTGTTTGAGGAAAATCAGAAAGCATTTGAAGAAAGAGTTGCTGAATTTGATAAGAATGTAGTTTATGCAGATGCCGCACCAGGGATTGAGGAATACAAGGCATATTATGAGGAAATTGATCCTGTAAATGCAGAGGAAATCTATCGACAGGTAATTGAGCAACTTCAATATTCCGATGCGATAAAAGAAAAAGCAGATATTTATAAAAGTATGGATCCGAAAGCAGCAGCTAAGATTATGGAAACTATGTCTGCGGATGTGGAAGCTGTGGCGCAAATTCTTTTAAGCATGAAGCCAAAGGAGAGTGCCGCTATCCTTGCTGAAATGGATAATGTGGTTGCAGCAAAAATTACAAAGAAAATGCTGGATATGGACGAAGAAAAATTATCTTCAAACTAATTTTGTTGATAAAAGCGATCGCTTTTCATCATATAAATGCAAATACCAATAGGACACAGGTATTTAGAAAGGAGAATACCATAAATGACGCAAAGTGTAAAATTTATGACGGGGAATACTTATAGTTCTGATGTAAGAAGTGTTAATACCAAAGAAAAACAAGTGGGAAATAGCTTCGATCTGCTAATGAACCAAAGTATGAAAAGTCGTGGTTTTGAACAAGGGAACGCCACTGAAGCTGTAAATAAGAAGTACGATAAAAAAGAGAGTACCGAAGTAAAGAAATCTACCGATGATACTTCAGCGGCAAACGAGAACCAAACAGTAGATGAGCCAGCAACAAAGGTTGAGACGAAAGAAACCCAGGATAGTAGTCAATCTGATAAAGCTGCTGCCACGGGAGAAGAAACAAAAGTAACCCAGCCAGAAACTGAAGTAAAAGATGTTGACGAGCAATTGGAAGACCAAGCGCTTGGTATGTTACAAGCAATCTTTGACGCTGTTATGAAAACTTTAAATCTAACAGAAGAAAATTTAAATCAATTGCTGCAAGAACAAGGTATGACTGCCGCGGATCTATTGTCGATGGAAGGTTTACAGAAAATAGTTTTAGCTAATAGCGGACAAACAAGCTTATTAGCGTTTGCAACAGAGGAAGGACTTACTGCACAATTGCAGGAGCTGCTTCAAAAAGTTGAAGAACTGCAAGCTGACACAAACATATCATTAACAAAAGAACAGCTGGATGCTTTGCTTTTAAAGAATAAGTTAGAGAATCAGGGTCAACAGGCTGCTGCGGCAGAAAGTATAGATTCTTATGAACAAGTGAGTTCTGATCATCAGGTGATAAACCAGAGTGAAGCAAAAAATGCTGCTGTATCCGTTAAAACAGAGATAGTTGCTGATAGTGACTCTCAAGTGAATTCTCAAGCGGTACAATTGAATGTGTCGAAAGAAGAAAGCCTTGCATCGCAACAAGATGGAGGAAAGCATGAAGCAAAGGATTCTAAGGCTTCAAATCACTTTCAAAATTTTGTAGATCAGATGGTACAAGTTACAAAAGAGTTAAACACCGGGATGGACGGCACTATTACACAGGTTACTCAGTTAAGAGATATTGCTAATCAGATCGTAGATCGTATTCGAATTACTATGACTACAGATCAGACTTCAATGGAAATGCAGCTCAACCCTGAAAATCTTGGTAAAGTTAATTTGTCAGTGCAGTCGAAGAATGGAGTTATGACAGCTCATTTTGTTGTTCAGAATGAAATCAGCAAGGAAGCCATTGAAAGTCAGATGCATATCCTTCGTGAAAGCTTACAAAACCAGGGGATAAAAGTAGAAGCAATAGAAGTAACTGTTTCTAATCAGGCATTTGAACAAATGAATCAGAATAATTCACAGAATGAAGCAGCAGCTGAAGAAAATCATTCCGGCAAAAAAATCACATTAGAAGAAGCTTTATCAATGAATGAAATCTTGGAAGAAATAAATGAACTGCAAGAAGCTTCGAGTTTGATTGGAAGCCAAGTTGACTATTCCGCCTAGGTTTTAGTGAAAGCAGTTTCATCGAATTTTAAATTATTGAGGAAAGGAGAAGATGAATGAGTGATTTGGTAAAAAACGTAACAGATGGTGTAATTGAGCAAACGAAAACTTCAACTGCAAAGAGCAGCAATAATGAACTTGGTAAGGATGCATTTTTAAAGCTATTAACTACACAGATGAAATATCAGGATCCTTTAAATCCGAATACTGATACGGAATATATTGCACAGCTTGCAACCTTTTCACAGCTGGAACAATTACAAAATCTTGGTACAGTAACTACAAATTCTCAGGCCTTTGGTTTGGTTGGAAAGAGTGTTATTGTTAAAACAGAAAGTGCATCTGGAAATACAACCTATGTTACTGGTCGAGTTGATTTTGTCAATATGTCGGGAAGTAAAGCTCAATTATCCATTAATGGCAGTCTATATAGTATTGATAAGCTGGACAGTGTAATCGACGATACTTATATCATAGAAAAAGGACTTCCTGGAATAACAAACG
>JASGEU010000216.1:0-22728 GCA_047606065.1 Mobilitalea sp. | reverse complement strand
ACAGGCTATGGCAGATCGATGTGCCAATTATTACAGGGCAATATTAAATGAGGATGTTAACCATCTTGTTTATTATCCAACACATGGATCGACTCTAAGTGATAACAGAAGAGCTCAATTGGGTCAGCAGCCGTCCAGCCTGGCTTGTTCCTGTGACGGTATGGAGATGGGACACATTATGATTAATAATGATCGTGAACGCAGAAATGTTATAATGACCAGTCATTATACCTCTTTTGGAGCTCCGGTAATTGTACCCAGACTTGGAAATAAGCAGGTAGATTTAAGCGCGATTGGTGGGGGAAGATCCTTTACAAAAGAGAACCTTCGCCGATTTGTATATGAGAGTCTTGGGCTTGGTGTCGAAAAAATATTTCCAATTCATTGGAGCAGCAGACTTCATGATGGAGAATGGTTTATTAAAGATACGGAAGCAGAAGCGGCTTGCAGAGAGGTTTTTGACGAGATCACAGGTGCTTCGGATTATTTATATGGAATGGGCAGGTTACAGCCACAGGTCGGAGTGTTGGCAGCGGATGCAACCTGGATTGAGAATTGGAATCCCAGATGGACAGGATTGCTGCAAGATGCATACCGTAACCAGGGTTCTATGACAATTATTTCCGATGCTATTGTCAATCAATACCTGCCACGCAAGATGCCGTTGCTTTTAGTTTTTGATAATTATCGTATTAGCCAAACAACAATGCAAGCATTAGCAGCATATTTAAACGCAGGTGGAAAGTTAATTGTATGGGGAAGATTTGCAGAACAGAAGGAAGATTTATCGTTATTTACAAAGGAAGAAAAAGAGCAGATATTAACCCATAAGAATACTTATTTGCTTAATATACCCCCTATAAAGGAACAAAGAGTCCTCCGGGAGCTGTTCCTGGCTGGAGCAGATTGTGGGATTGCAGGTCCAAGATTTGAATACGAACCAATTAATTACTTAGAGGTTGAAAAAGCAATCAAAGACCACTGCCCTGAGTGTGTTTTAAAAACTGCGCTGCTGGAATCACAGGAGAATTTAGAGGAGGTTAATGTCTATACCTTAACGGACAGAGCCAGTCTAATCTATCTATTTATTAATAATGGCTCAACGCCGGTACAGTTTACCTTTCAGCCCGATCATAGATTAATAAAGGATTGTTCCTTCCTTGATGTTATTACAGATAAGAAAATCTCAAACCAGATTTACTTGGAAGCAAATGCTACAAAGATGGTCTGGGTATATCAGGAAGTGACAGAAACTACTATGGAGCAAAAGGTGCTGCAGGCTGAGAAAGCCTTTGAAGGCTGGATGAAATTAGGAGCAGATATATCCGCTCTTCGTCATTATTATTCTAATATTCTTACAGGGGCTTATAAAGACAAACGTTATATGCTGGCCAGTGCACTGCTTGATTCACTTGCACTAAAAGTGAATTGGAGGACTTGCGAAGAAGGACTTGAATTAAAAGTAAAGGTTTTTAATGCATTGCAGCAGGAAGAAACAGGTGCTACTGTGACCTGTCGCTTTACACCGGGAACCTTTTATAAATACCAGTGTTATGAAAAAGCTGGTGAATATACCTGCGTTATTCCTAAGAATGAGCTTCCTACCTATTATGATGTAAAGCAGAAAGTATATTTACCATTACAAGGCAACGTACGTTTCATCCTTAATGCGGAGACAGATAACCGACAGGGTGGAACCGTACTAAACATTACTTTATAGGAGAATGTGTACAAATGTGCACAGTTTGGAGGAAAGTATGAAAAAGTTAAGTAAAATTACAGCAATACTGTTAAGCTTGGTTTTGTTTTCCTTATCTTATGAAAATCATGCTCGTGCGGCTACAGCCTGGCTTGAATGGACAGAGACAGGTAATTACTACAATTATTGTCCCTCATATATTGCAACTTCAGATACGGAACGATTTATGTATTATTGTAAGAATCAGACTGCCGGACAAATTGTTGATTATATTTATATGAGAAGAATTACAGGCAGTGGAACCAGCTGGACTTGGGGTTCACCTTCAGTGGCACTCGCACCAAGTGCCACGGGTTGGGATAGTGTACATGTTTGTGATCCCGATGTGAAGCAAGGCAGCTTTCTTTATAATAATCATACCTATAGCTACGCTATGTTTTATCTGGGGTGTGATCAGCTGGATAATAACCATAATCAAATAGGGGTTGCATTTTCTGATAGCTTATATGGACCATGGGTAAAGTGGTCAGGGAATCCTTTAATTACCTTTTCCTCTACCAATCAATGGGGAGTTGGTCAGCCTAGTGCGACTTCAGTGGATGGTAAGGGGCGTATGTTGTTATTCTATTCCCGGGGTGATTCTGCTGGGACAAGAATAGTACGCAGAGATATTAATCTTGCTAATATGAGCTCGCCTATCATTGGAGGTGAGGTTACAGTACCAACCAACGGTTTGACGGAAAGTGATGGGTCCTCAGTAATATTACATAATGGTGCTTTTGCATATGATGCGGCTACAGATCGTTTCTACCTGGTAAGACCGAGACATCCCTTTGAAACTACAGACCCTAGCTATGTGTCCTCAAGTTTGCAGGTAGCATATACATCTGCGTCAACTATTTGGAGTGGAACAGGTACGTGGACGGTAGAAGGACACATCACGCCTGCCCAGTCTGGAAAAGCGCGTAACCATAATTCGACCCTGCTGACAGATGTATGGGGGAATTTAAAAGGTGGATCAAATTATTATCAAGTGAATTTTACGGGTTCTGATACAGGAAGCTTCCCGGGGAATTTATGGACTTATCGTATCTATGGTATTGGTAAAGCCTCACTGGTACCATAAATGAAGAAAAGAAAAATTATAATTGCTATGGTTGCTTTCCTGGTGATTTTGGGTCTTATATTAATTGGGTTACTGATGATAAGGCAGAAAAAGGAGATTCCTTCGCCATGGGAAGAGTGGTCGGAAAAAGGAAGATATTATAACTATGCTCCTTCCTATCTTCAGGTGTCTGATTCAAACAGGTATCTATATTATTGCAGGAATTCAATTGATGGCATCATCAAGGATAGTATATTTCTTCGACAAAGCATCAAGGGAGAGAAGGGATGGGAATGGAAAGACCCTGTACTGGCTATTGAACCCAGTGCTAGTGGATGGGATAGTATTCATGTCTGTGATCCTGATGTGAAGCAAGGGGAATTTACTTACAGAAATCATACCTATCAGTTTATAATGTTCTATTTGGGAAGTGATCGTTCTAATAACAATCATAATCAAATTGGCGTTGCTCTTGCTGATAATCTGGAAGGACCCTGGGTGAAATGGGAGCAGAACCCCCTAGTGGAGTATGGATTTGCAAACTTCTGGGGAAAAGGTCAGCCGAGTGCAATTTCACTCGATAAAAAAGGGGAAATGTTACTGTTTTATAGCAGCGGGGATAACAATGGAACCAGAATGCTATATCGAGTGCTGGATCTGTCAGATCTTGATGTACCTGTGATAGGAGAGGAGCAATTGCTTTCCACAGAAGGCTTAACAGAAAGTGATGGGTCACAGGTTATCTTACATAATGGAGCACTGGCATATGAAGAAAAAACAGATCGGTTTTATTTAATACGTCCCAGACATCCCTTTGAAGCTACAACTCCTGATTATATCTCATCCCAGCTTCAGGTGGCGTATACACCGGCTGCTACCATATGGTCAGGAGCTGGTTCCTGGACAATTGACGGACATATAACTTCGGAGGAAACAAAAAAGGCAAGGAACCATAATTCATGTTTCCTTACAAATAGCTTTGGCGGACTGATTGGCGGATCTAAAGAATATCAGATCAGTTTTACAATATCAGATATCAACAGCTTTCCTGAAAGTTTATGGAGTTATCGAATTTATGGGGCAAAAAAAGATAATTTAATTTCAAATTGAAATGATAAAGGGCAGAACCATAGAAGGAGGTTCTTGCCCTTGTTTTTGTTGTAAATACTTGTACCATTAGGTTATTTTTTTGAAACTTAATACGAAGGGGTAAATACCTTGGATAGGACTGCCTGCATCGGGTTAGTACAATAGTTTACATATGTATCACAATATATTACATAGTTAAGCAATTAACAAAAATTATAACAATAAAATACACAATCTAAGAAATACCGTTTCTTCTGAAAACCTTTTTAAGATGTTATAGTTTACCCATAGACAAATCCTCCATTTACTAAGATTAAGAGGCTTACCGGATGGGAGAGGATGGAGTTTATAAAGGAGAAAGTTATCTATTAACCAGGGTAATACGTAACCGTATTATAAAAAGAAAAGGAAGGTAGAGGGTTTATGAAGAGATTTATTAGTTTAATTATGGGTGTTGTATTAGTAGGAACTTTATTGGTGGGATGCAGCGCTAAAAATGATGATACGAAGACACCAAGTAACGGAAATGAGCCGACCAAGAGTGCAACAGACACAGACAAAAAGCAGTTTCGTGTTGCTTACATTGCAAGAACACAGTCTGACTCCTTTGCAGCATGGCTTGCAAATGAGATGAAGGCAGCAGCAAAAGAATATGATGATATTACACTTGATGTATTCGATGGTCAGGCAGATGATGAGAAAGAAAATGCAGCCATTGAAAATGCAATCACAAACGGATATGACGCAATCATTGTTCAGCCTAACAACGGTGAAGCACAGAGACCTTATGTTGAGAAAATTGTTAAAGCAGGTATTATTGCAATCACAACCAACGCACGTATTTCTGGTATTGAAGGTGCATCTTCTGTAGATGCTGATCCTTACAAACAAGCAGCAGTTAACGCAGCACTTGCAGTAGAGCAGGTTCCACAGAATGGTAAAGTAGTAGTACTTAACGGACCTTCCGGTAATTTCCATGCAGATGAAAGAAGAAAAGCATGGAAAGCAGAGTTCTTTGATAAGAGACCTGATGTACAAATCATTGCAGAAGATATTGCTAACTGGAACAAAGATGAAGCTATGGCATTTATGGAAGACTGGCAGACAGCAAACGGACAGATCGATGCAATCATTTCTATGAATGATAATATGGCAGCAGGTGCATTAGAAGTTGTTGCTGATCCATCAAAGATCTTATCCTACGGTGTTGACGGTACAGCCGAAGCTGCCCTATTAATTCAGGACGGTAAGATGACTTCAACCTGTTTACAATCCGCAATTGACTTAGCCGCATTAAATCTTGAAACTGTACACAAATTATTAACCGGTGAAGAGAAACAAATTGATACAGATATTGCAGAAGTTTTAATTACAAAGGACAACGCTGGTGATTTTGTATCTATGTACAAAGAAAGAGGCTTAATTAAAGAATAATCAATAATAAAATATATGACCTTAATTTATCCGGCAGGAAGTGTTATCACCTGTCGGATAAATTATATATTCTATTTTTACTTCATTATAAACTATATTCCGCGAAGGATAAATAGACTGCTTATTTGCCTGTACCTTTTGAGGAGGGATGGGTAAATAATGTCTTATGGTGCAAATCATATGAAGATACTTACAAAATTTCATAGTATTAAAGTAAAAATTATTCTTTTATTAAGTATAATCATATTAGTGGTTAATGTTGGTATGGGATATATGTCATATTATATTTCCTCAAATGCATTAATCGAGAACTTAAATCAAATATTGCCTGAGATGGCAAAGGAATCTGCCTTATTGATTGAGAATAACATTGAAAGCAACCTTGATTTACTGGATGCGATAGTATATAGCTTAAAAGATGGAAAGATGACACAGGAACAGATATCTACTAAGTTAAAAATACAGGAAACGAAGGGCAGATACTTGCTGCTGGGTATTGCTGATACTAAGGGAAATCTGGTGATGTCGAGTGATAAGGTTATTAATATTCAGGATTTAACTGTTTATAAAAAGGCCTTAAACGGAGAGCGTTCAGTGAGTGAACCAAGTCAGGATATGATTGGGATTTCGGGAATATCCACAGACTCCTTAATTGTTGTCTATGCTTTGCCTATGAAAGTTGGTGGCAAAATAGACAGTGTTTTGATTGCAGTAAGATCAGGTAATGAATTCAGTACTTTAGTGAATGATATAACGTTTGGTAAAACAGGCAAGGCATTTATGGTCAATGAAAAAGGTGACATGATTGCGAATGAGAATTTGTCTCTGGTATATGATAAAGTTAATTATATCTCTGTTGCAGCTCAAGATAAATCGTTCAGTAAATTGGCTGCTCTGCTTACTATTATGAAGGAAGGCAAGGGCGGATCAGGGGAGTATACCTATAATGGAATTAAGAAGTATGCCGGATATGCTCCTGTTGGTGCTACGGGATGGTCAATTGTTTTGGCGGGTGATAGCAGTGATATGCTGTCTGGCTTGAAGAAGTTAGGAAGCAGCTCTGTGATTTTTACCCTGCTTTTTGTGAACTTAGGTGTAATCGCGGTATTCTTTGTAACAAGGAGCCTGACCAATGGATTACGGACGATTGTAAATCATATTACAACTATGGCAAAAGGAGATTTAGCACAGCAAATTCCTACAATATTAACTAAGAAAAAGGATGAAATTGGTGTGTTAGCTGAATCCTTAGTTCAAATGCAGGATTTTACCGGAAAGATGATCTATAGCATAAAGAGCAGCTCTTCCACGATTGACGATCAATCAGAAAACCTATTTACCATTTCAAGGACGATGACGGTTGCCACAGATCATGTGACCACAGCAATACAGGATATTGCGAAAGGTGCAGGCGAGCAGGCGGACGAATTAAGCAAGATGTTAGGCAGTCTGGATCATTTTTCACAAGAACTGGGAAAGGTCGTACTATTATTAGATAACGTTGGACAGAAAACGAACAATATCAGCACGATGGCAGAGGACAGTAATTATAATATGAAATCCCTGGTGAAGTCCTCAAGTATGATTCAGACTTCTTTTGAAGATTTTAAGTCAAAGATATCAAACCTGGGAGAGAGTGTAAAGAAGGTCAACGAAATTGCCAATTTTATTAATTCCATAGCAGAACAGACAAATCTTCTCTCGTTAAATGCAACGATTGAAGCAGCAAGAGCTGGGGAAGCCGGTCGCGGATTTGCGGTTGTTGCCGACAGTATCAGGAATTTTGCAGAGCAGAACAGGGTTTTATCCGTTAATATTAACTCCATTATTAGTGGTGTCACCAAAGAGACGGAGCAAATGAAGGCCACTACGTATTCCTTAGGTAAAGAGTTGAATCAGCAGATTGAAGTTTTAAATACCTCGATTCTTTCCTTTGAGAATATGATTGAGGCTTTCCAAAGAATTGCTCCAGAAATAGATGTGGTAAATACTGCGGTATACGAATTAGACGATGAAAAAAATCGGATAATTCAGAATATCGAAGGAGTAGCGTCCATAGCAGAAGAAGTGTCTGCTTCAACCCAGGAGATTGCAGCCACTGCGCAGGAAATGAGTGCTTCCATGGAGGATATAACCTCATCAGCCAGGGTTTTGAATGGAAAAACCGGAGAAATGAAAGAACAGGTAGAACAGTTTGTTATAGTAATTGAAGAGTAAGATCAGAAAGAAAGCCGTGTTCACTATGTAACTGGAAGAAACTCATGTGGTGTGTTCCTTCCAGTTACATAGTAAGCACGGCTTTTTTTATAGCCTTTTCACAATATTTTGCATACCCATCGCAATATAATACGTCAGTTAAGTATTTAACAAATTATTTATTAATAAAACACTTCAACACAGAAATTCTGTTTCTTCTGGAACTTTTGGATAGATGCTATAGTTTATTCAGAAGCAAGAGGAAGCCCTAATAGATATAAAAAGATTGGGAGGACAAAAATGGAACATGATATCAAACTAAGGGTCTCGCAGATAGAAAAATCCTTTCCCGGTGTAAAAGCCTTGGACAAAATTGATTTTAAAGTTAGGCGGGGTACGGTACATGCATTATGTGGGGAAAATGGTGCAGGAAAATCCACATTGATGAAAATCATCAACGGCATTTACAAGCCAGACGCTGGTCAGATATTTATAGATGAAAAGCCCGTTAAAATACAAAGCCCCATTCATGCCAGACAACATGGTATTGCAATGATTGCACAGGAGCTGAACTATGTACCGGAGATGTCAATCGAGGAAAATCTGTTTTTAGGAAGATTGCCGTCTAAGAAGCTAGGGAATGTAGATTGGAAGCAGCTTAAAAGAAAAACGGAAGAGTTTTTGAAAGAGGAAAAACTACCCTACAAACCTTCTCAAAAAATGAAAACTTTGACTGTGTCCGACATTCAGATGCTGGAGATCATTAAAGCTATTTCTAATAATGCAGAAATAATAGTAATGGATGAACCCACCTCTTCCATCACACAGCGAGAAGTGGAGATGTTGTTCAAGAAGATCGAAGAGTTAAAGAAGCAAGGTGTAAGTATTGTATACATCTCTCATAAGTTAGATGAGGTTTTCCAAATAGCAGATGACATTACCATATTCCGTGATGGAGCAGTGGTAGAAAGCCATCCGGCAAGTGAGATGACCATGGATCAGGTAATATCTCTTATGGTTGGACGTAAGATGGAGAATATCTATCCAAAGGAAACAGTTGATCTTGGTGAAAAACTACTGGAGGCAAAAAACCTGCATAGTGACGGAATCTTTAAGGACATTAACTTTAATGTAAAAGCGGGTGAGATTGTTGGTTTTGCAGGTCTGGTAGGTGCAGGAAGAACGGAAGTAATGAGAGCACTGTTCGGACTGGATACTCTTACTGGCGGAGAAATTTTAATCAATAATAAGAAGGTATCCATTAAAAAAGTATCGGACAGCATCAATCACAAGATGGTCATGCTTTCAGAAGACCGAAGAAGATACGGTATCATTCCAATACGAAGTGTAATGGAGAATGCGAGCATATCAAGCCTTGAAAAGGTTATCTATAAGGGATATGCCCATGAGAAGGAAGAACGTAAGATTGTAGGAGAATATTTTAAGAAGATGAATGTAAAGACTCCTTCCTTGGATACTCCAATCCAGGCTTTAAGTGGCGGTAATCAGCAAAAGGTGTTGTTTGCAAAATGGATGTTAAGAGAACCAGAAATCTTAATTCTTGATGAACCAACCAGGGGAATTGACGTTGGAGCAAAGTTTGAAATATACAAGCTTACCGTAGAAATGGCTAAGCAGGGGAAAGCAGTGATTATGGTCTCTTCTGAACTACCGGAGTTAATTGGTATGTGTGACAGGATCTATGTTATGAATCAGGGCAAGATCACCGGGGAACTTAGCAAGGAAGATTTCAGCCAGGAAGCCATTATGAAACATGCGACTAGTGTATAGGAGGAAAAGGAAATGTTAAGTAAATTTAAGAACACTCCTGCAAAGGAGAAGTATTCCATATTTATTGTGCTGTTTGTCATGATTTTCTTATGCAGCATAATGAATAAGAACTTTTTATCAGCGGTTAATCTATCCAACATTATGAAACAGCTGGCGGTTAGTACAATTCTGGCATATGGTGAAATGCTGTTGATCATCAGTGGTATGCTGGATTTATCCTCCGGTGCGGTACTTGCTTTATCCGGTGTATTATCTATTAGTGCATATCAGGCTACCGGATCCTTAGCAATAGCCGTAGTAGTCGGAATTAGTGTGGCTGTAGTATGTAACCTTGTAAATGCTGTTATGATTACGAATTTAAATGCTCCTCCGTTCATTGCAACCCTGGCGATGATGCAAATTGCAAGAGGTATCGCCTTGCTATTTACAAAGGGGCAGAATTTAAATCAGTTAAAGGATTATGTTATCTTTGGGCAAGGAACCATTGGACCAATTCCAATCTCCATTATTATTACCATCGTTATAACAATTATTGTGTGGTATATATTACGTCACACTAAGCTTGGACGTTCTCTGTATGCAATCGGTGGTAATCAAGAGGCTGCTATTGCAGCAGGTATCAATGTAAAGAAGAACAAATATATCGTATTTATTATCAATGGTGTTTTGGTAGGTATTGCAGGTATCTTATTTATGTCCCGTGTTAACGCAGGTTTACCAAACGGTGCGGTAGGATATGAAATGGAAGGCTTAACAGCAGCAATCGTCGGTGGAACAAGTTTTTCCGGTGGTGTGGGATCTACCATGGGTACTCTGGCTGGTGCGTTTATTATCGGTATGCTCAATAACATCATGAACTTAGTGGGTGTGGACTCTTATATCCAGCAGATTGTAAAAGGTGCAATCATTGCATTGGCGGTTATCTGGGATATCAGATCCAAATCCAAAAAAACCAGAAAGGTTATCCTTGTAGAGGAGAAGCCGGCAGCGAAATAAATCAATTGATATCTCCCATGATAAAGATAATAGAGATGTTAAAAAGTGTTAATAGAAGTAAGTTTATAGGTAGTAAATGAAGTAGAAACAAGTTAAGAAGAAATAAATTAAGAACAAATAAGTTAAGAAGAAATATGTTAAAAAAAGTAAGTAAGAAGAAACAAGTACGAAGAAACAAGTAAAAAGAAACAAGTAAAAAGAAACAACCCAAAAAGCAATAGGTCAATAAGAGATAGATCAATAGAAGATAATTCAATATAAAATATAAAAGGAGAAGATAATATGACAAATAAAGCAGTGTATATGACCGGACTGAACAAGATGGAAATGAGAGATGTTGAAATGCCGAAGATCAAAGAAGATCAGGTATTAATTAAGCTTGAATATGTTGGAATCTGTGGCTCTGACGTACATTATCTGGAGCATGGCTCAATCGGAGACTTCATAGTAAATGGTGACTTTATACTTGGACACGAATGTGCCGGCGAGATTGTTGAAATAGGAAGTAAGGTAACAGATTTAACTGTTGGAGATAAAGTAGCCTTAGAACCAGGTGCAACCTGCGGTCAGTGCGAATTCTGTAAATCAGGCAAATACAACCTTTGCCCGGATGTAGAATTTCTTGCAACTCCTCCTTATCATGGCTGCCTTGAGAATTATATTGCTTTCCCTGCCAATATGTGCTTTAAACTACCCAGCAACATTACAACCAAGGAAGGTGCATTAGTAGAACCCCTGGCGGTAGGTATGCATGCAGCAGCTCAGGGTAATGTGAAATTAGGTGACTCCGTAGTAATTCTTGGTTCAGGATGTATTGGTCTTGTAACCTTACTGGCTTGCAAAGCCTATGGTGCAACTGACATCACAGTAGTGGATGTAATGCCGAAGAGACTGGAATATGCTATGAAATTAGGTGCTACCAGAGTAATCAACGCGAAAGAGGAAGATGCAGTTGCGAAGATTGACGAAATTACCGGAGGTAAAGGTGTTGATGTTGTAATCGAAACAGCAGGAAGCAAGATTACAATTAAGCAGACCGCTTATCTTGTAAAACGTGGAGGAACCGTAGTACTTGTAGGTATGGCACCGGAAGATATTATTGAATATAATTTTGCAAAAATTATGGCAAAGGAAGCTACAATTACTTCTGTATTCCGTTACAGAAATATCTATCCAAAGGCAATTAATGCGATAGCAAAGGGGATTATTGATGTATCCGGCATTGTTACTCATGAATTTGACTTTACCGATACAGCAAAAGCCTTTGACTTTGTAATCAATAATAAGAATGATGTTGTAAAGGCAGTTATTAAAATAGGATAAGAGTATCATCTATAAACATATCAGAAAACGCTCCGGTTGGGGCGATTTTCTGATATGTAAAGTTGTTATTGGGTATAATAAGAATTGATTTGAGTATCAAAAGCATTGACGAAGTATGAAGGTATATATATGAATTTTGACGCTCAAATCAATCATTGAAATATTATATCTATTGTTTTAAAATAAAGTAATAAATATAACTATATACTGTATTTTATGGAAATTTGAGGAGAATCTCATGCAAATTCATAATTACAAAGTAATTAGCTGTTTCTTAGTATTGGTTATTCTTCTGCTTCTGATAGTAACAGGGTGTTCCAAACCAGAAGAGCGATCGGGTAATGGTATAGAGCTTTTTGGTGAGCCGGAAAATGAATACGGCAATATTGAAGCACCCGTTAACTTTGACTGGAGACAGTGTGAGGGAATTAAACTCAATTTCATATGTGAAGATAATATTAATGCAAATATACTTTCAAAAGAGGTTGAGAAGTTTACAAAGGTCACCGGAATCAAAGTTAATATAAAGAGAATGGATTTCAACAGTCTGGAAGAAAAGATCAACATGGAATTTATCTCAAAAACAGCGCAGTACGATTTGATCTATGTGGATCCTTATAAGACTCTGAATAGGTTCTACAATGGTTTAGAGGATTTAAATAAATATGAAAATGATGAAACCCTGCCACATATTGTGGGAGGGTTAGATAGTTTTTCAAAGGAACAACTGCAAGTATGTTCCTACTTTGAGAATACCGACAAGATATATGGGATTCCTTTTGATTCCACGACCATGATTTTGTTTTATCGGAAAGATATTTTTGAGCAATATAGAAGCCAAATGACCCAGGACCTTGGATATGACCCAGATCCGGACAGTTCTGAATTTACCTGGGACCGCTTTATCGAGGTGTCAAAGTGGATAAATGCTCACATAGAAAGCGGAGAGATTAAGGATTTAAAAAGCGGAAGCCTTACCATGTCTGCACAGCATAACTCCATTTATACAGCATTTTCGACTGTATTAGGTTCCTATGGAGGAGATTATTTTACCAACAAGAAAGTAATGAGCCTTGGTACCGGTACAAGCTATGAAATTTTATCAAGAACCGAGGAATTTACTACCGCATTGCAAAAGTTTAAAGAGATTGTAGATTTGAATCCAGACAATGAAGAAGGGTATACCTGGGATGAAGTAGCGAACGCATTTACAGAAGGCGAAACTGCGATGATGATCAATTGGGATGAGAACATTTCAGCTGTTGAGAATTCCCAGATGGCTGGCAAAGTAGGATATAGTATATTGCCAAAGGGATCGGCACGAAGTGCTAATATTTATGGTGGTTCTGGGATCGGAATCAATAGTTATGCAAATAGTAAGAAAAAACTGGCGGCCTGGTTATTTGTAGTATGGTCGACTTCTCCGCAGGTTCAAATGAAGACTTTTTTGGAGAAAGACGGGGGAACACTTCCTACGAGGACTGCTCTTATTGAGGAAATCAATCAGAACTATTCCAAAGACCTGCCTCAGGTAAGAGCCATGATTATGTCTCAAAAAGCGGAATATGCTTATTACAGACCTAAGCTGAAGAATGGATATGAATTTGAGGATATTATGATTACTAATCTTTATGATATGGTCACTGGAAAAATAGATGTCAGAAAAGCTTCAATTAATATTAAAAGCCAGTGGACGGAACAGCATTAAGATATGCATAGTAAAGGGAGAGAAAGCATGAGGAGTATCAAAGAAAGGCATAGTTTCAGAAAACAGTTCTTAAAAGCAGCCATCTTCCTGATTATAGTATTTTTAATCATATTCATTGTAATGTTCCAAAATTTTAGGAATACTCTGCGCAGGCAATATGGGGAATCTGAAATGCAATCCGTTGAATTAATCGGCAATAACGCTGATTTTATCTTAAATGAAGTTGAAAATCTATCAAATTCAATTATATCCAATCAAGAACTTTTAAGCAGCCTGAAAATAGGAGAAAATGATTACCTCATTGATAAGTTATACAGCTTCTATATCTCCAGTAAGAATATCGACGGAATTTATGTGATTACCCCAAGCGGGTATCATCAGGTTGGAGCGGAGTTGAAGGATGGAATAAAAAGCTTCCCAAGGTATGAATTGGATCAAACGACGGGTGAAATTGTATGGTTTCCCACCACGGAGAAAAACGTGAAGATACTCTCAGGAACGATGACAAAGCGGTATTTCTCTATGGGAAGGAAGATAATTGATATATCTTCTTTAAAGGAACTGGGATATATCAATATCGAAGTGGATGAGAACGTACTTACAGGAGCATTTCCAGATTTGCAGGAGGATGGAAGCCGAATCTTTATCTGTGACACCACGGGAAACATAATTGCCAGTACGGAAGATGACTTTACAACGATAGATAATAGTACCTCCAGTTATTTTGAAACAATGATTGAGGATGAGGATGGACCCAATTACGTCAGCTATCTGGATCACGGTAAAAAGTATGTTGCCATATATACCTCTTTTAACTATGGTAAATGGTATGTGGTAAAGACCGTGTCAGAAGCAGTTTTGTATTCGGACTTAAAAAGAATGCAATTCTATACCATCATGATTGTGTTAGTAACTCTGGTCATTATGATCAATGCAACCATCATGTACACGAAGAAGATAACAAAGCCCATTGAGGTAATGATGCACCAAATGAAAAAGGTGGAAGCAGGTAATCTCAATGTACGAGTGAAGTCAAATGTATCTAACGAACTGGATGATTTGAGTGAATCCTTTAATCAAATGGTAAATCAGATTAAGTGTTTGATGGAGGATATCGTTGCGGTAGAGCATAACAAGAATGAACTGGAATTAGAGGTTTTGCATGCACAGATCAATCCTCACTTTTTATATAATACCTTAAATACAATCAGATGGATGGCAAAAATAAAGGGAGAGGACAGCATATCGGATGCCTTGGTGGCTTTGGTAAAGCTGTTAAGAGTAAGTATTAGTTTTGGCAACAATATGATTATGTTACAGGAAGAAATTCAGTATATAGAAAACTATATTTTAATTCAGAGATTACGGTTTAATCAATTATTTGAGATTCACTATAATATTAAAGAAGAACATAGAGGATTGAACATTCCAAAGCTAATATTACAGCCGATTGTAGAAAATTCATTGATTTATGGGATCGATGAAGCAGAGAAGAGGGAAGAGCCGATTATCATTCAAATCTATACCAGAGAGAAAGAGGATTGTATAGAAATTGTTGTGGAGGATAATGGCAGCGGTATTGAAAAAAACGTCTTGGACAATATTTTCAAACAGGATCAAAACATTAATCGCTTTAGTAAAGTCGGTTTAAATAATGTTAATCAGCGTTTGAAATTATATCTGGGTACGGAATATGGCTTAAGAATTGATTCAAAGGTGGGGGTTGGAACAACGGTTATTATCAGTGTGCCAAATAACGCCTTATAGAGGAGAAGTGTATGTATAAAATTATGATTGTGGATGACGAAATGCTGGTTCGAATCGGTGTAAAATCATTGATCAATTGGCAGGAGCTGGGGTTTGAAATTGTAGCGGAAGCAAGTAATGGGCAGTCTGCTTATGAGAAATACGTTGCTTTAAGACCCGACATTGTAATAACGGATATTAAAATGCCAAAACAGGACGGGCTATGGCTTGCTAAAAAGATAAAAGAAGATAATCCAAATACGGAAATCATATTCCTGACCTGTTATGATGATTTCTCCTATGCGAAGGAAGCAATCAAATTAAAGGTTTCCAATTATATTATTAAAGCGGAAATGGAAGAGGAAGAACTTCGAAAAATCTTATTGGACAAGAAGAGTAAGTTGGATGCACTGGGAGAACTATCAGGCAGCAATGAAAATAGTAAATTACTGCTTCGCAAACAACAGGAGCATTTATTAGGTCTATTGCTTAGTGATAATCGAAGTATTGAACTCATCCGAGAAGAATTTGAGAAAGCAAATGTGGAATGGAATACCAAACGGTATACGTTTATTCAATTTGATTTTCGCACTGGTTTAAAGAATGATAAGGATGTAAATTATCATACAGCTAACATAATTGCTGCTTGTATGGAACTGATCATAAATAAATTCCAGGATGAGGATGTTGAGATTTTCTCAAAGCAATTTGGGAAATCTGTCACCTGTTTTTTAATGGCGCAGAATCTGAATGAACTAAAACTTCAAAAATGTATTGATAATTTACAAAGCTCCATTAAGCAATATTTTAATATAGGGTTTAAGAGTGCCAATTCTCCTATTACCGATACGATAGAAGCTACAAGAAATTATTTGGAATGGATGTTTCAGGTGTCAGATTATTTGTTTTATATATCCGATGGGGAGCATTTGACAAAAGAAACTATGAAGAATTCTGATGGACAGTTTATATACGATGCTGCCATGGTGAAGGAATTCAGCCAGCTCATTGAAGAAGGCGACAGTGAAGGAATTTATAAGAAAATAGATGAATTGGAAAAGCAGTTGGATCAGCTACGCGGGAATTCACTGGAAGTTAAGCTGGAATTATCGCATATGATTAATGACATTTTGAAAAGATTCGATGCATTTTTTCAGGAGGATAACGATGTTTTTGTCTTTCAAAAGAAAGTCATCAATGCAGAGGAATTAAAGGAAGTCATTGATATAATAAGGGAATTTGTTATAAATCTAATTGATGAGTTTGTTACCAACAGGGTTGATAACTCGGAACTTTTAATAAAAAAAGCAGTTCAGTACATTAATGATAATTATAATAAGAAGATCTCACTGGAGGATATTGCAGGCTATGTAGGAATCTCGAAATATTACTTTTCGGTGCTGTTCAAGAAGGAAAAGGATATTACGTTTTCGAATTATTTAAACACTGTTCGTATTGAAAAAGCAAAGCAGTTATTAAAGAATAGCCAAATCACCATTAATGATATGGTATATGAAGTTGGTTTTAATGATTCACAGTACTTTAGCAAGATATTTAAAAAGTATGTAGGCATGACGGTTACGGAATATCGAAGTAAATATGTGAAGTAAAAGCAATTTCAGAAGATCAATTAGTAAAACATTAGTTTGAAATTATAAAACTAAAGATTTACTGATTGATCTTTTTCTGTTGACAATAGAATGATGGAAAATTATAATATAAAACATATTATACATATAATAATTATATGAAATAAAGGAGAGGGTAATTATGGCACATATTTCACAAGTCGAATACGAAAATGCCTCCATTGAGGTAAAAGCTCAATTTGATGACCTGATACAAAAAAATGGAAGAGTTACGAATATGAAGAAAACCTTACTACATTCTTTACCATCCTTCCACGCATTAATGGAGTGGTACCCCCTGGAAAGAGAAGTTGAAAGGTTCTTAGGAGAAAGAGCGGTTAATTTTTATTGTTATTCTATTTCGACCCAGAATAATTGCTTGCTCTGCTCCACCTTTTTTCGCAAAATATTAGTAGATTTAGAAATTGATTTTGATACCTTTTCTTTTACGGAAGAAGAAAAGGACATCATAGAGTATGGTAAACATTTAGTAAGTGATGCGAATAATATTCCTGTTGAATTATTTGCAAAGTTAAAAGAGAGATATACAGAAGAACAGATTGTTGCGCTAACGGCATTTGGAAGCATAATGATAGCAACGAATTTGATTAATACGGCCTTACAGGTTGATTTGGATGATATTCTTATTCCATATACAAAGAGAGGATAATGATATGGCAAAAGAATTTGAGAATAAGACAGTATTTATTACAGGAGCAGCCAAGGGACAGGGAAGAGGAGTGGCTTTAGCTTTTGCCAAAGAAGGTGCTAATATCATAGCCTTTGACCTTGGACAGAAAATTGAATATCCTACATACAATCGTTCCTCCAATGAAGAGTTAGAGAAACTAAAAGATGAAGTGATTGCACTTGGTGGTAACATAGAAATATTTGCTGGGGATGTTAGAAATACAAGTGATATAGCTCATGCAGTGGAAAATGGAGCAAAAGCATTTGGGACCATAGATATTTTATTCAGCAATGCTGGTATCTGCGCGTATGGATTATCCCATGAATTATCAGAAAATGAGTGGGATGCAATGATTGATATTAATCTAAAAGGTGGGTGGCTGGTTTCTAAATATGTGATACCTTATCTCATTCAACAAAAAAGCGGAGTTATTATATATAACTCGTCAGTAGCTGGATTAAGAGGGATGAATCGGATTTCACATTATGCAGCGTCGAAGCATGCATTGGTCGGACTCGCCAAGTCCCAAGCAATTGAGTTAGCACCCTATGGGGTTCGAGTATTAACGATTCACCCAACTGGAGTAAATACACCGATGAATGACGGATTAGCTGAGATGGAAGGGACAACAGCAATTGAGATCGCAGAACGTTCAGCCGGGAACCTTCTACCGGTGCCTTGGGTGGAGGTAGAAGATATAACTGCTTCCGTACTTTTCTTGGCAAGTGACAGGGCAAGATATATAACAGGAAGTCAATATGTATTAGATGCAGGGTTGCTAACTAGATAATCTATTTTTGGAATAATCATTATAATATATTTGGATATTGTTTGGAAATAGAGGATTTATGATATAGGGAAAGAGGCATTCCATAAGGGATGCCTTTTATTTATGACAAGTGAAACTTGTCATTTCATTTTGTTATACGAAAAATGTCGCTTCTTTTTGTTATTATAAATGCTAAGTGGAAAATAATGTAAAAATGTCCTTATTGTGCTATTTGATGTCTGTATCGTTATAGGATAACTGATATGTTATTTGCTATACTATGTTATGTAATTAATTACCAATAGACAAACCTATTTAATCTAAGTACATGCAGAACATAAAAGATATGATTAATCTAAAAAGGGGGTAGTTTAAGGTGGTAAAAGTTAAGCCGTTTAGAAATTCTTTTTTTGTTATTATCCTGATAGTAGCAATGCTTACTGCTACTTTTATACCAATGCAGGGTGTATTTGCAGAGGTAACAACTGATTTCAACCAACTAAACCAATCGCAAATTGTAGCTGCAATGGGCGCAGGCTGGAACCTGGGAAATACATTGGAAGCCTTTAATGACTATGGTCCGAATGAAGAAGCCTGGGGAAATCCTAAAGTTACGTCAGAACTTTTTACAGCAGTAAAGAATGCAGGTTTTAATACGGTGCGCATTCCAGTTACATTATTGAAAGCAATTGGTCCTGCTCCAAATTACACGATTGATCCTGTATGGCTGGCCAGAGTAAAAGAAGTTGTTGATTATGCCTATAGTAAGGGCTTGTATGTAATTCTTGATGGTGTTCATGGGGATGGCTATCATACGATTAACGGTGCGTGGCTGCTTGTTACTGCAAGTGATCAGGCAGTTGTTAGAACAAAATACCAGAAGGTGTGGCAGCAGTATGCGAGTCTATTTAAAGATTATGATGAACATTTGATCTTTGAATCTATGAATGAAGTATTTGATGGTAATTATTATGACCCAGATCCAGTGTTATATCAAAACCTAAATGCTTACAACCAAATCTTTGTAGATACCATTAGACAAACTGGGGGAAATAATGCTGCAAGGTGGTTGCTGGTGCCAGGATGGAATACCAATATTGATCATATGACCCTCGATTTTGGTTTTGTAATTCCAACGGATAATTACAGATCCTCTTCTATACCTGGCAGTGAAAAGAGGATAATGATATCAGCTCATTATTATTCGCCGTATGAATTCACTCTGGATAACTCAAGTTCAATAACCCAATGGGGTTCCATAGCGACTGATTCCTCTAAAAAATCAACCTGGGGACAGGAAGATTTTATGGATTCACAGCTTGCTCAAATGTACTATAAATTTGTAGTACAGGGCTATCCGGTAGTCATTGGTGAATACTGTGCTACTGATAAAACTGACAAAGACCCGACAAACAATACTTATCGCTCTTATTTTTGTAATATCTTATCCAAAGACTGCAAGAAATATGGAGCAGTTCCTGTTTACTGGGATATTGGGGCTTACGGACCTGGAGGATCAGGATTAATTAACAGAAAAACTTATGCCGTAGTGAATCAACCAATCGTTAATGCAATCATAAGTGGCATTAACTCATCGGCTACTCCTCCCGTTTCACCGACGCCGACACCAACTCCAACTGGTCCTGGAGCAAAAATATCAGTCCTTTATAAGGCTTCTGATACCAATGCTACTACAGGTGGAATACGTTTCAGTTTACAGGTTAAAAATGACGATACAGTACCAGTACCACTTTCTAATGTTAAGATTCGCTACTGGTATACCCGTGATGATGGTAAATGGCAATCCTTTAATTGTTATTACGCGGTAATTGGATCAGGGAATGTAACCGGAAATATGGTGAGGATACCCCTGTCATCTGCTTTCAGCACAGCAGATTTTTATTCGGAAGTTGGATTTACCAGTGGTGCGGGCAGCTTAAATCCCGGTGCTAATAGCGGCGAGGTACAAATTACCTTGAATAAATATGATAATTCGAATTATACTCAAACAAATG
This sequence comes from Mobilitalea sp., assembly GCA_047606065.1. GTDB lineage: Bacteria > Bacillota > Clostridia > Lachnospirales > Lachnospiraceae > Mobilitalea. Next base: position 2,538 of record JASGEU010000216.1, on the reverse strand, counting down.
ACTATTCGTTTAATTCCAGTTTGACTAACTATGGCCAGAATTTGCATATCACAGCTTATGTTAATGGAATTTTGGTATTTGGAACTGAACCGTCAGGTTCAAACCCTGTGACACCGACACCGACGCCAGTCATAACGGTTACCCCCACACCGACACCGATCGTAACAGTTACCCCAACACCAACGCCAATTGTGACGGTAACCCCAACACCGACCGTAACTATAACGCCAACGCCTACGCCGACAGTAACACCTACACCTACAGGAATTCCAAATGGCAGCATAAAAGTTCAGCTATTCAATGCCAATACGTCAACCTCCTCGAATACCCTATATCCTAACTTTAAGATTATCAATACTGGAACTACGGACATCAACCTTGCGAATGTAAAGATAAGATATTACTTTACAAACGACGGTACAAGTAATAACAACTATAGCTGTGATTGGTCGTCAGCCGGTAATGGGAATATCACAAGCTCTTTTGCCACTATATCAAAGACCAATGCTGACCGTTACCTTGAGATTGGTTTTTCAAGTACGGCAGGAACCATTGCTCCAGGTACAAGTACTGAGGTAAAAGGAAGAGTATGGAAGACTGACTGGTCTAATTTTACACAAACAAATGACTTTTCGTTTAATTCAACAGCTACAAATTATGTGGACTGGTCCAATATTTCAGGATATATCTCGAACACATTGATATGGGGAAATGAGCCATAATCGAAATCTTTCTTTAGATAATACAAAAGCAACCCTTCACATGAACTAACCCCTGTCTATAGACAGGGGTTAGTTCATTGTACCATTTATTCCAGGATTTGTATTTATTAATCTTATACCACTAGGTATCATTGTAAGTGGAAGTTACTTTTAAACATGTTTTCAGGTCAAATAACAAGATATTTCAGTAAAAAGCTATAATTTAAACTATATTTCTTACTTTGTTTATAGGATATACTAATGATATCTATTATTAGGGAGGAACTACTAAATGAAAAAAAGTAATTTCAGAATTCTAGCTTATCTCTTAATGCTTGTGATGATGGTATTTGCACTTGCTGGCTGTAAGGACAAGAACAAAGATACTGACAAAGACGCGACTGTTACACCAGTGGTAACTGAGGCACCAACAACAGCTCCTACAGATGCTCCAGCACCAACCGATGAAAGCAGTGATTTGACTTCTCTTGAAGTGGTAGAGCTCATGGGCAATGGTATCAATCTAGGTAATACAATGGAAGCTTATGGTCACAAAACCTTAGGTGTTACTGCAGAGGTATCTGCTTATGAAACACTCTGGGGTATGCCTGTAACCACAAAGGAAATGATTGATGGTATGAAGGCAGCTGGATTTGATACTTTAAGACTGCCGGTAGCATGGACCAATATGATGGACTTCGAGAATGGTGATTACACCATCGCAGATGCTTATCTTAACCGCGTGGAAGAAATCGTGAATTATGCTTTAGATAATGACATGTATGTTATTGTTAATGACCATTGGGATGGCGGCTGGTGGGGAATGTTTGGTTCTGCTACACAGGAAACCCGTGATAAAGCAATGGATCTTTATGTTTCTATGTGGACACAGATATCAGAAAGATTTAAAGATTACTCCAATAAACTGATCTTTGAATCTGCGAATGAAGAACTTGGATTCAGACTGAACGATTTGGATTATGCTCCTGATTCAGGCGCACTTTCCGAGGACGAGTGTTTTGAGATGACCAATAAAATTAATCAGACTTTCGTTGATGTTTTTAGAAAATCTGGTGGTAATAATGCGGAGCGTTTCCTGCTAATCGCTGGATTTGGTACAGATATTACGAAAACTACGGATAACCGTTTTGTAATGCCTGCCGATACAGCAAAAGACAAATTACTTTTATCTGTTCATTACTATGACCCAAGTCCATATACTATTTTTCAAGGTCTTGATAACTGGGGATCTTCAAAAGATTATAAGGATATGAATGAAACACTTGCTAAGATGACCAAGTTTACGGATCAGGGATATGGTATCGTAATTGGAGAATATGGCGTACTGGCAGATGAAAATAATAAGTTAAAGAATAATGCACTACCATATTATCAGAACTTCATAAATAACTGCGATAAGTATGGATATGCACCAATGCTTTGGGACACCAACTTTCTCTTTGATAGAAGTAAAATTGAAATTATTGATGCAGATATTGCAGCATTTTATCTCGAACATTCTTATGCTGCACAATCTACAGTAGCTAAGGATGAGTTAATTTGGAAAATAAATAAAGAGATGGATGCAGCTTTGGCAAATGCAGCTGCAGCTGGAGGAGTACCTGATGATAAAGCTCTTGCTTGGATTATGTACACCAGTGCTGATTGGGCTACTACCAATAGTGTAGGTGACGTATACGATTCCTTCGCAAAAACGGGTGGTATAGTGGTAACAGAACCTGAGATTACAGGGGAAGGAACTTATACCGTTAGTGTTGACTTTACTGGTATCTCTGGAGGTTTTGTAGGTGGTACAGCTTTCAGTGCCCTCGCTATT
>JASGEU010000215.1:0-17031 GCA_047606065.1 Mobilitalea sp. | reverse complement strand
TTGTTGACACCCAGCTCTAATATTTTCAAATTTGTAAGCTTACTTAAGGATGTCAAACTTGCAAAAACTATACTTACGGGAGAATAAAATTGCAAGTTTGACATCCTTAAGTAAGCTTACAAATTTGAAAATATTAGAGCTGGGTGTCAACAATATATCAAGTGCGGCATCCTTGGCTAATCTTAAAAATTTAAAACAATTATCCCTGGATAATAATAAGATTAAAGACATACAGGCGTTGAAGGCGTTGACAAAATTAGAAATTCTATATCTGCAAAGAAATTCTATCAGTAGTATTACGACTCTTTCTAACCTGAAGAAGCTTACTTTATTGTCTCTGAATGGAAATCAGATTAAGGATTTGAAACCTTTAACGAAGCTAACTTCTTTGCAAAAACTCTATTTAACGGACAATAAAATAACCTCAATTGCACCTTTGAAGGGATTAACAAAACTTACCGAGCTATACCTGAAAGGCAATAAAATAGTCGATTATAGTCCAGTTAGCAAAATTTATGTAAAGGCAGGTTTTAGCAGTGATTTTACGTTGAAAAAATAATGTAAATTCCTTTGGATGATAAAGCTAAAATGTAAATTGCCACTTTACAATATAACAGCAAAAATCGTTTATAAAACAGTAAAATAAAGACATCTTACAATATGTAAAATATATTTGACAAAATGCTATCGCGGTTGTAAAATAAATACAATAGCTGCGATAGCATTTTAATGTGATTAAGTGACTATTAGAATGATATTGATTTTTTCTGAAAAAGAAAGGATGAAAATTATGGATAGTATTATCGGTGTAAGTCTTTTAATAGGAGGTACTATTTTACTCATTTGGATTGTAATTAGATCTACAAAATATGACAAAAGCATAAAAGAAAAATATGATGAGCGTCAAGCATTAATTAGAGGAAAGGGTTATAAAATAAGCTTCTTTACTTTGATCTTTTACAATGTGGGTTACGGAATAGTCTTTTCAAGATTTGATAAACTACCAATTGATACCTTAACAGCAATGATGGTTGGTATCTTATTTGCAGAACTAGTACATGTAGTTTATTGTATTTGGAAGGATGCATATTTTGCTTTAAACGACAATCCCAGAAGCGTGTTGTTAGCATTTGGATTACTAGGGTTTATCAATATATCGTTAGGTGCTATCAATGTAAGAATCGGGCTGGCTTTTACAGATGGAGTTTTAAATTTTAGAGGGGTCTCATTTATAGTTGGGTGGTTTTTTGTGGTTATTTTTATAGCCCTTTTCGCTAAGTGGTTAAAGATTAGGTTTGAGGCAAAGCAGGAGGTACAATGAAGAACTTAAGGTTAAAGTCGGCAAGGGCAGCTCTGGATATGTCACAGCAGCAACTCGCTGATCTGGTAGGTGTATCGAGACAAACAGTTAATTCTATTGAAATGGGAGATTATAACCCTACGATTCGTCTTTGTATAGCGATATGTAAGGCTGTAAATCGAACCTTAGATGAGCTTTTTTGGGAGTGAGTAGCAGAACGCCCAACAAATTTTTTAATATAATATGTATGTGAAAACGAGCTTTCGAATACATATTATACTAAAAATTGTATTGCTAAACTGATACGTTAAAATAGTAAAAGATTAAATTAATAAATTAAAAATCTTGACAATAGAAAGAAAAGTAGGTTATAATAAGCCACGACAACAGTGTCTGAATGCAGATTTCAGACACTATTTTTATTCAAACATTACGTTATTGTGTTAAAACGTTAAGGTATTAGTTTGTTAATGAATTACAAACAAGGTTTAAAGGAGAAGCGACCTTATGATTAAAATGGAAAATGTTAATAAATTCTTTGGAGACCTTCATGTTCTGAAGGATGTTAACTTAGAGGTTTCAGAAGGCCAGAAACTCGTTATTATAGGACCTTCCGGTTCGGGGAAATCAACAGCGATTCGGTGTATGAATCATTTGGAAGAACCAACCAGCGGGAGTGTTACCATTAATGGACAAGTGCTTACGTCAAGAAATAAGACGAAGTTAGTTAGAGAGACCACCTCAATGGTTTTTCAACAGTTTAACTTATACCCACATCTGTCTGTTTTAAAAAACTTAACCTTGGCACCTATGAAGTTACATAATAAGACCAAAAAGGAAGCAGAGGAATTGGCATATCATTATCTTGATATTGTAGGACTTAGAGATAAGGCTAATGTATATCCTGCAACCCTTTCCGGCGGACAACAGCAAAGAATAGCTATTGCAAGAGCCTTATGTGCACAAACAAAGATCATTTTGTTTGATGAGCCAACATCAGCTTTAGATCCAGAGACAATTCAAGAAGTACTCGACGTAATGATTCGGTTGGCGAAGGAAAACATAACGATGGTGGTTGTTACGCATGAGATGGGATTTGCAAGACAAGTGGCAGATCGTATTGTATTCATGGAAGATGGTCAAATCATCGAAGAAGGCGATCCGGAACATTTCTTTAACAACCCTGAAAATGATCGTGTAAAACAATTCTTAAGTAAAATTATTCGATAGAGATAATTTATTTAGGATAAGGAAGAAGTTAAAAGATAAGTACAAAGTATTTCATAATAGAGATGAATTATGTTGTATCGGTAAAGATGTTTTTCAATGAAGGTAAGAATTAGAGTTAACAAAAGATTGTTTTACAGTCTATGAGAATAAATTATAAGGAGGAGTTTCGATGAAGAATTTAAAAAAGGGTTTTGTTTTGGTGCTAAGTGTTTTATTAATGATGACTTTATTCACAGCCTGCAAGGGTGAGGATAAAGAGAAGGAAAGTAATGCAAATGGCAAAGATTATCCTGCTGATGTACAGGCAATCATTGATCGTGGAACTTTAAGAGTTGGTGTAAAGAATGCTGTTGTTGGTTTTGGCTTTCAAGATCCTGTTACACAAAAATATAGCGGACTTGAAATTACCTTAGCAGAAAAGATTGCTGAAGAATTAGGTGTTGATGTTGAATTTACTGCTGTTACAGCAGCAACTCGTACACAGCTTTTAGATTCAGGCGACTTGGATTGTGTATTGGCTACCTTTACAATTACGGATGAGAGAAAAGAAAGCTGGGATTTCTCCACACCTTATTTCACAGACTTTGTTACTGTATTGGTTGAAAATGCATCCGGTATTACAAGTCTGGAAGGCTTAGTTGATAAGAAGGTAGGCGTTTCTTCCGGTTCCACTTCTGCAAAGGCTTTGGTTAGTGCAATGATCGAAGGCGGATTTATCAGTGGAGACAATTTTAATGCGGAGACCTTTGACCCTGCTACCTGGACAGAGGGTATTTCCTTCAACCAATATGATGATTACCCAAGTATTTCAATCGCATTAAGTGCCGGCGAAGTTGATGCATTCTGTGTAGATAAGTCAATCTTAGCGGTATATAGCACAGATACAAGATCCTACATATCAGATAAGTTTTCACCACAGGATTATGGTGTAGCTACGAAAAAAGGTGCTGGAATTTCTACCGTTGTTGAAGAACTTATCACCGGTTGGCTCGCTGATGGTACCATCGAAGGATTAATAGCAGACAATAAATTAAACTAATCAGTTAGTAAAATAAGTATTCGAAGTAGTGGTTGAATATAGGGATTAGAGGAAGAAAAGAATGCATATTAGGGAACTAATCTACATTCTTTTCTTTGAGTTTCTATTACAACAGCACTTTCTATACGAAATAATAGGAGGTATTACGAATGGAAGGTTTTTTCTCTCCAGACGCTTGGGAGAAAGTATGGATATTCAAATCCACATTTTTATTGGGATTATGGAATACCTGTAGAATGGCAGTGTTTGCCTTACTTATTTCCTTAGCATTAGGCATCATCTTTGGCTTATTAGCCACAAGTGGGAAGCGGTGGCTGGAAGTTATTAGCCGTATTTATGTAGAGATAATTCAAAATACTCCGCTCATTCTTCAATTATGTTTCTTATATTTTGCCCTGGCATACTCCGGTAACAGTATTGGCATTATTCCAACCGGTATTATCTCGTTGGGTATCTATCATGGAGCATATGTTTCGGAAGTGGTTCGCGCTGGTATTGGGTCTATTCCAAAAGGTCAATTTGAAGCAGCACAATCCCAGGGTTTTACCTATGTAGGGAGAATGTATTATATTATTCTTCCTCAAAGTATCAAGATAATCTTACCGCCTATGGTAAATCAGGTGGTTAATTTGATAAAGAACACCTCCTGTCTTTATATTATCGGTGGGGCAGATTTGATTTCACTCACGTATAGTTTCGTTACAGGTGAGCAAACAGGAGGCTCATATTCGCAAGCTTATTTTGTCTGTGGTCTCATGTTTTTTGTTATATGCTTTCCACTATCGACCTTGGCAAGTGCGTGGGAAACATCCTTAAAGAAACGAGAGCAGAGAACGGTTAATCTTAAAACTGGCGGAGAAGGGGAGGTACTGTAATTATGAGCAATTTTGAAGCTAGTATCTCAATCCTAAAGGATTATAATATATTAATTTTCTTATTAAAAGGAGTTGCCTTTACACTAATTATTTCTGTTGTGGCAGTTGGTTTTGGAGTGGTAATTGGTTCCATACTTGCATTGGTTCGTAATTATTGTACATCTGCATTTACGAGACCGCTAAAGTGGTTGGCGACCGCATATATTGAAATATTCCGCAATACCCCTTTAATGCTCTGGATCGTTATATTTGTGTCTTTGCAATTTCCTGGATTTCTATCTAGAAAGATGTTTGGATTAACCTCTGTCGAGGTTACATTATTATTTAAAGCTGCAACTGCATTAATTCTATTTACATCTTCCGTAATTGCAGAAATCGTTAGAGGAGGTCTAAACTCAGTTCCTAGCGGACAATTTGAAGCTGGTCGATCACAAGGGTTCAATACGGTGCAGATCATGATTTATATTGTACTGCCACAAGCTTACAGGAATATTATTCCTACCTTAATTAGTCAGATTATAACAACAATTAAGGATTCCTCTTACCTGGCAAATATTGCAGTAATTGAGTTAATGTCAAAGGTTAAGACACTATTAACTTCGGCTTATATCTATAATGGCACTGGTAAGATTAATGTATCAGACGTTTTTGTATTATTTGGTTTTGCTGCATTAATATATTTCATCATTAATTTTTCATTATCCTCAGTGGTGCGTTATATCCAAAAGCGTAGAACCTTAAAGGCGAGAATGACACCAACCCTGTAATAAGAATCTACTTCCGATAATAAGCTTTACTTAAGGATTCGTAAGTATCATAATGAAAGATATTTATACTTACGTTATAATGTTTTTCATAAGAATGGAGAATGTGCATGGAGAATTACGCAATTACTATATCAAGACAATTTGCCAGTTTAGGACGAACAATTGCTAAGAAAATGTCAGAGGAACTAAAGATCGAATACTACGACAGAGATATTGTAGAAGAAACCTCGAAACGTATGGGGCAGCCAATACCTTTGATTAGTAATGAGGAAGAAAGTGCTAGCTCCTCCTTCTTTCAAAGAAAGTATCCGTTAGGCATAGGAATTACCAATTTTCAGGATGAGATTTTTGAGGTACAAACCAATATTATACGAGATCTCACAAAGAAAGAATCCTGTATCATTGTAGGACGGTGTGCGAGCAGTATATTAAAGGATCATCCAAGATGTCTGAATATCTACGTCTATGCACCATATGAATGGAGATTACATAACTGTATTGAAACCTTAAAAATGGACCCTAAAACAGCGAAGAAAATGATAAAAGAAGTTGATATGGCGAGAGAGAAGTATCGCCTGCGTTATGGTAAAGACATTGACAATGCATATAGTGGTTATAATGTTATGATAGACAGCAGCAGATTTGGTGTGGAGAAGACGGCTAATATCCTTTCACAAATTGTTAAGGATACATTATTATAAAGTAAATGATACATACACAGCATGTGATAGAGGATATCTAATCATGCTGTGTTTTTTCAAGTCTTAATTACAGTATAGAATAATAATTGTGGTTTGCTATTGTACCATTTATAATAACTAAAAGAATTCAAATATTCGAACTATAATTTAAGTAGGGGAGATAAGGCATATATGAACCTTTTTCACACTTTAGAAGGTAAGAACGTCCGTTTTCAGCAATTAAACGCAGCGCATGCAAAAGAAGTACATGCGTATGCCTCTGATACAGAGGTTTCTCGATTTATTGGTTGGCGCTTAATGAATACTCTGGAGGAAACCAGTAATTTTATTCAAGTAATGTTAAAGAGAGAAGCAGAGGAAACTCATTTATATGCGTCAGTTGTCTTAAAGGACATAAATAAGGTAATTGGAACAGTAATGATTTTTGACTTTGACAAAGAAGCAAATAAAGCAGAGATTGGATATGTATTTCATAAAGATTACTGGGGTAAGGGATATGGAGCGGAGAGTTTAGAGTTATTGAGTGACTATGCATTTGAAAAGCTTCAGCTGCATAAACTTCATGCAGCAGTTGTGGACGTGAATATAGGATCTGCTAGAATTCTTGAAAAGAACGGATATGTTTTAGAAGGAAGGTTAAAGGATCATTATTTCATAGAGGGTAAGTATTATGATGGCTTACTATATGGAAAAATAAGCTGATATAATGTCACAGGCATTATATTAGCGCCGAATGAAGTGAGTGCGCATTACTGGCACGAAGTGCCAATATCATGTGCTTTTTACAGGATATAATGAAAGCGGAATGAGGTATTTGCAAGCTTGCTTGTAAATGCCGATTGGAGTAACAAGAACATGAACAGTAAAATAAATCCCCCTGTAAAGGATGGACTTCTTCCAAATATAAACTTGGAATATGGTCCATCCTTTACAGGGGGATTTTTAAGTAAGGAAAATTATCGTTATGAATTACTGCCTGTCGTTTGTTAACTTAAGCTTGTCTAAGATATAGAACAGAAGGGATAAAGCCATACCAACGATACATGCAAGAACCATACCTTTTAAGGTTACTTCACCCATACTGAAAGCTACACCGGATAAGCCAGTAACAAATACAACGGAAGTTAAGGTGAGATTACGACTACGTCCATAATCAACTTGTCCATCCACCATTACACGGATACCGGAAGCACCGATCATACCGTAAAGAAGGAAGGAGATACCACCGATTACAGGGCCAGGAATTGTCTGAATGAGAGCAGCAACTGGTCCAACGAACGAAGCAATAATAGAAAGGATTGCTGCACCGCCAATTACTCTAACGGAATATACCTTCGTCATTGCCATTACGCCAATGTTTTCACCATAGGTTGTTGTAGGCACTGCACCTACAAAGCCGGAAAGCATTGTAGAAACACCATCTGCCAACATAGAACGATGTAAACCAGGATTCTTAAGGAGATCTTTCTCAACAATTTTACTTGTTACAATCTGATGTCCGATATGCTCGGATGCAAGAACCAAGATAACAGGGAAAATCATAAGAATTGCTTCAAGATTGAAATGAGGAGCCTGGAAATTTGGCATTACAAAAAAGCTAGCTTTTAAAGCATCCATAACAGTTTCAGGATTAACAACTTTAGTAATGAGAGCAGTCACATAACCAGCAATAATAGAGATTAAGATAGGTATTACTGCAAAGAATTTACGGAAAAGTACATTACCTAATACTGCAAAAGCCAGTGTAACAAGAAATACGATTACGTTTTTAGGATCTATCACAGGATTCTTCTCTGTTATAAGAAGGCCAGCTGTGTCAGCGGCAGTTCCTGCAAGCTCCAAACCAATCAATGCAACAACAGGACCCATAGCTGCTGCGGGAAGAACGACATCAATCCACTTTACTCCGAACTTGTAAATGATTAAAGCAAGTACACAGAGTGCAAAACCAACTACAATAAAACCACCGAGAGCCTCTTGATAACCCCATTTCGTGATTACAAGACCTGCAGGCGCAAGAAAAGCAAAGCTGGAGCCTAAATAAGCCGGTGCTTTGCCTTTCGTAATAAGAATAAATAATAATGTGCCGATACCGTTCATAAGCAGTACGACTGATGGATTGATACCGAAGATAATAGGAACTAAAACTGATGCACCAAACATGGCGAACATGTGCTGAAGAGACAGCGGGAACATGAGTTTCATAGGAACCTTATCTTCTACTTGAATGATTTTTTTGTTTTCCAACGTAAGACCCTCCTTAATATTTATCTCGAGTAGTATAGCACATATGTCAACAGATTTCTACATAAATATTAGTGTTTTTTAAAAAAATGTTATTAATTTTGCTAATAGTATATATTAATTGTTCATAAGGAAAAATAAAGAAAATTAATACAATTTAAGCTATGTATGTAATTAAAGTGATCGAAACCCTTTAAAAACGCTAGGATGCCACATAAATTAATTATAATAAATTATCGAAAAGGAACAATGAATAAGAAAAACATCATATTTTCACTTAAAGAATTCAAACTTTGAAAACAAAATAGGAGCATATTTATACAGTTAAAAAGTCATACAAGTGTAATTAAAATGATTTTTGTGTCAAATAAAATTTAATTTAACCCGTAATTATTCATAAGAAGATAAATAAGACTATGAATTAGATAGGAAAAGAGAATAATGTGAAATGTGCGTTAAATAGCCAAAATTATAGAAGAATTTAACTTATATTCCTTGCAAAGTAAGTAGGTTTTTATTACAATTAATATTCACTCTTTAATTATAGATAGAAATTTATAGATAGAAGGAAAATAAGTGATTTAAAATGTTCCTGTGGTATAGTCCATGGGTTTAGAAAGGTATGGTTATTTTAATGAAAGAGAACTGGAAAAAGAATGTTATCTTGTTTTTAACAAGTCAAACAATTTCTTTATTTGGATCATCCTTAGTTCAATATGCAATAATGTGGTACATTACATTAGAAACAAAGTCAGGTATTATGATGACGATCTCAATTATATGCGGATTTCTTCCTACATTTTTCCTGTCTCCAATTGCAGGAGTATGGGCTGACCGATATAATCGCAAGCTGCTGATTGTTCTTTCCGATACCATGATAGCGGCTTCTACCTTAATTCTAGCTCTTTTTTATATGAATGGTTTTAGATCCATTTGGCTTTTATTTGTGATATCCTCTGTCAGAGCGATTGGTGGTGGAATACAGTCACCCGCGGTGAGTGCTTTTCTTCCACAGCTTGTACCTGAAGATAAACTGACAAAAATTAACGGTATTAATGGAAGTATCCAATCGCTTATCTTATTGCTATCACCAATGGTCAGTGGGGCACTCATGTCAGTGGCACCACTAGAAAATATCTTTTTTATTGATGTTGTGACAGCAACAATTGCAGTATTTATTATGTTGACTCTTATCCATGTAAAACCGCATGAAAAGGCTTTGCAAAAGGAAAAGGTAAATTATCTTACAGATTTTAAAATGGGTATTAGTTATATAAGAACACATAAATATATCAGAGATTTTTTTGTGTTCTGTGGTATCTTTCTTTTCCTGGTATCTCCGGCGGCATTTTTAACACCTTTGCAGGTTGCCCGTACCTTTGGAGATGAGGTATGGAGACTGACAGCGATAGAAATCGTATTTTCAATAGGAACAATGATCAGCGGACTTTTAATTGCTTCCTGGGGTGGCTTTAAAAATAAAGTTAAAACCATGTTTGTGGCTTGTTTACTATTTGGAATAAGTACAATAGCTCTTGGTGTGATACCAAGTTTTTGGATTTATTTATTTTTTATGTTCACAACAGGTCTTAGTATTCCTGGGTTTAATACACCTTTTGTAGTCATATTACAGGAGCGAGTGGAAGGAGATTATTTAGGAAGAATTTTTGGAGTGTTTGGCATGATATCAAGTTCCATGATGCCTTTGGCAATGTTACTCTTTGGACCTCTTTCTGATGCAATTAAAATCGAGTGGCTGTTAATTGGAACAGGTGCAATATTATTCATACAGGCATTTTTCTTAATCAGGAATAAGAATTTACTTAAGGTTGGTGAACCCATAGCTGAAATTGGAGTAGAAATCGAACAGTAGTATTTGAATTTAATAATGATAGAGTCTAAAGCCTATTCAATTATAATTCACCCTTAGTATTAATTTATACTAAGATGGAACATGATTTGAATGGGTTTTTAATTTAAAATTACTATAATTTAGATTTTGATTACTTTTATCAAACTTGTCTTTTATTTCATCCATATTTATCCAATATTTAACTTTGAGGTGATAGTAGATTTTACATAAGAATTGATATAGTTAAGAAGAAATAGGAAACTACTAATTATCTCAAAAGGAGACGAAGTATGAAAAAGTATTGGAAAAGAGTTCTGGCATTAGGAATGTTATTCGTATTATTCGTTACATCTGCTGCCCTGGTTAATACAAATAGCAGAGCGCAAGCATCTGAAGAAAAGAAAAATGTTGAAATCACAAAGGTAATAAAGGAAAAGGGATCGAAGGCTCCAAAGTATATCTTCTTATTTATCGGAGATGGCATGAGTTATCCCCAGGTACAGGCAGCATCTTATTATCTTGGAGCAACTCAGAGTGGCGGTAAAGTGAAATCAGATAATCTTAGTTTTATGAATTTTCCTATTGCTGGGTCAGCACAGACCTTTGACAGTACTTCTTTCTGTCCGGATTCCGCATCCACAGCGACTTCAATGTCTACCGGATATAAAACTTATAGCGGTGTTATCAATATGGATACTACCCTAACCGTAAAGTATGAAACAATTTCTGAGAAATTAAAAAAGCAGTTGGGTTATAAGATTGGTATTATCTCTACTGTAAACATTAATCATGCTACACCAGCTGCCTTTTATGCTCATCAAACCACCAGAAATAATTACTATGAAATTGGCTTAGAAATGATATCGAGTAACTTTGATTACTTCGCAGGCGGTGCGTTACTAAAACCTACCGGCAATAAAAGTGATCAGCCCAATCTTTACGATTTGGCTGCAAAGGCAGGATATAAAGTAATAAAGACGCAAGCTGCCGCAAACAACTTGAAAGCCTCCGATGGAAAAGCGATTGTTATTGCAGAAACCTTAGCAGATTCAGAAGCAATGAATTACTCCATTGATGCAGCAGCAAACGAATGGAAGCTGGCGGATTATGTTAAAAAAGGAATTGACATTCTGGATAACAGCAAAGGGTTCTTTATGATGGTGGAAGGCGGAAAGATTGACTGGGCATGCCATGCAAATGATGCAGCCTCTACCATTCAAGATACGGTGGCACTTAGTAATGCGGTAAATGTTGCTATTGAATTCTATAATAAACATCCGGAGGAAACCTTAATCTTAGTGACAGGAGATCATGAGACAGGTGGTTTAACCATAGGCTTTGCCGGAACAAATTATGATACCTATCTTGCAAATATTAAAAATCAGAAGATCTCCTATGCAAAATTTGATACCAGTTATGTTGCTAATTATAAGAAGAATAACACTAAATTCTCACAGGTTTTATTAGACATAGAGAAAAATTTTGGACTTGTACCAGAAAATAAAGCAGCAAGTGCAGTGGACAGTCACTTGGTATTAACAGATTATGAATATAAAAAACTTCTGGATGCCTACAACATGACGATGAACGAGATAAAACAGTTAACAGAGGAAGAGTATGTATTGTACGGTACCTACGAGCCACTTACAGTAACCATCTGCCATATCCTCAATAACAAATCAGGTATTGCTTTCAGTTCCTATTCCCATACCGGTATCCCGGTTCCTGTTTTTGCTCTTGGTAATGGAGCTGAAAGCTTTGAAGGATATTATGATAATACAGAAGTATATAAGAATCTGGCAGCTTTAGCCGCAGTAAAATAAATATACAAGGCCGGGAACCTGTTCCTAAACAGGTGTAACGACTTGTCATGAACTGGAAGAAACACGCTATGCGGGTTTCTTCCAGTTGTTGTGGTTGGAGCAAAGGTTCCGGGTACTAAGAAAGGTATGGTTGTATATGAAATTAAGTCATAACAGATGGTGGAGTACTTATTTACCAACCTTGGCTACACTGATTATACTTATAGTTTTGATTGTAATTCCTACAGGCTTTGAAGATGCTATAATCTATAAAGGAACAGATCGAACAACAGCAAAGGTGCTTGAGACTGACGAAAGTATGTTAATTGATTCCGGGTTAATACGCTCTGGCGAGCAGAAATGCTCAATCGAGTTGCTGGGCGGACGATTTAAGGGTCAAATAGTGGATGGTATTAATCTGCTGAATGGCTCACTGGAACAGGATAAGCTTTTTGAGCAGGGAGATAAAGCGTTAGTAGTTATCAGTTATCAGGAGGACAGGATTATCTCTGTCAATATGATTGACCAGTATCGAATAGGAAAAGAAGTAGTTCTGGTTGGAATGTTTGCACTATTGTTAATCCTATTTGCAGGTAAGACAGGCATCAGATCTTTAATATCCTTTGCGGTTACTGTATTAATGATCTGGAAGGTTATGGTGCCAGGTTATCTTAGCGGCTATAATCCGGTTATCTTTGGGTTTTTCATTGTTTTGGTTTTAATTATTATCACAATTGTTATGGTGTATGGCTTTGATCGTCAAGCGATGTCTGCCATTACAGGTTCCCTTTTAGGAACCATTACAACTGTTATTTTGGGTATTATATTTACCGATTTATATAAAGTACATGGGGCTATTATGCCATTTTCAGAAAGCCTTCTTTATAGCGGGTATGTAAATCTTAATCTGACACGTATATTTACTGCAGGTATCTTCATCGGAAGTGTTGGTGCGGTAATGGATCTGGCAGTAGATATTACCTCTTCCGTAAATGAGGTTGTGGAGAAAAAGCCAGACATTGAATGGAAGGAAGCCACTCTGTCAGGAATACGGGTGGGCAGGGCAGCACTTGGAACACAGACCACAACGCTTCTGCTGGCTTATTCCGGCGGATACATTGCCTTGTTAATGGTATTCATGGCACAGGGAACACCAATTTACAACATATTAAATTATAAGTTTGTGGCGGCAGAGATATTAGAGACCATGATTGGAAGTATTGGACTGGTCACTGTAGCACCGTTTACCGCTTTAACCAGTGGGGTGTTGTTAACTAGGAAAAAGAAACGAAATGAATGGGATATATTAAATGACCCCGAGTAAATTTAGTATGAGAAATAAGGATGAAATATCATTTAATTTATTAGACGAGTATAAAACTTATTTTTAGTCTATTGATTATTGTGAAGTAATATACTACAATAAGAAATAAATTGTAAACAATCTAAATTTGACTTAAAATAAGGAGATAAGTAATGGATACTTTTGAGGTAATGAAGGCACGTCACTCCGTACGTAGCTACAACGGACGTAAAATGGAGCCACAGGTCGTAAAGATATTACAAGAATTGATAGAGGAATGCAATAAAAAAGGAAATTTGCATTTACAGCTGTGTCTGGAGGATTCAGCAGCTTTTGATGGCTTTATGGCGCATTATGGTAAATTCAGCAATGTGAATAATTATATCGCAATTGTTGGGAAGAAGACAAAAGACTTTGAAGAGAAGGCTGGCTATTATGGTGAGAAAGTTGTTCTAAAGGCAAGAGAACTTGAGCTTGGCACTTGTTGGGTGGCTGGCACCTATAGCAAAGGGAAGTGCAAAGCTGTGGTTGACAAAGGAGAGAAACTTCTGGCGGTAATTACAATTGGTTATTTTGATAAGGATGGGGTTCCCCATAAAACAAAGGGCATAGAAGAGTTATCAAAAGTTAAGGGAAGTGTACCGGATTGGTTTAGAAAAGGAATGGAAGCAGCACAGTTGGCACCTACTGCCATCAACCAGCAGAAGTTTACTTTTACTTTGGACGGAAATAAAGTAACCGCAAAAGCGGGACTTGGTTTTCTGACGAAGTTAGATCTTGGAATCGTAAAATATCATTTTGAATTAGGTGCGGGCAAAGAGAACTTTACCTGGGCATAAGAATAGAATCTGAAACGCACCTTTGCGTTTGAATGGAATCGCTTTGATATGAATAAATATTAATAGAAATACTTCTCAAATCCTTTGATAGTTTTGAGAAGTATTTTTTATGAAAGAATAAGTGAAACGTAGCTGCGATAACAAGGACTGTTTCCAGGAAGGCAAACTCAAATAGAAGGAATGTCATGCTTTGCAACTTGACTGTACAAAACACAGTTCTTCTTGTATAATAACTACCAATGTGACAATATGGTAGATAAATAATAATTTAAAGGACTATAACATAGAAAGAAGAGCCTTTTAAAATTAAGTCAATATGGAATAAATGCAAGAACAAATTGCAGGAGACAGAGAATGAGTAATGTAGATAATTCAAAGAAAAAGCAATGGGTTAAGGCAACAAAAAACATTAATCCCAATGACCATCAGTTAGATCATCATAAATTGAAAATAATTGCACGTATTCGTACCGAGTTCCCTGAAAAGTTTGGAATACCCAGACAGAGCGGAATTGTAGATTCTGTAAAAGCAACGATAGTTTTTGAGCCGGAATACCGTAACATTGACTCTCTTAGAGGTTTGGAAGGCTTCACTCATATCTGGCTGATCTGGGGTTTCTTTCATACGAAGGCGGATACATGGTCTCCAATGGTCAAACCACCCAGACTAGGTGGAAACAAGCGTATGGGAGTGTTTGCAACAAGATCACCCTTTCGACCCAATCCCTTAGGACTTTCTTCTGTCAAATTAGAAGGCATAGAGATTAATCCGGAGCTGGGACCAGTGCTTAGGGTATCCGGTGCAGACCTTATGGATCAGACTCCAATCTATGATATTAAGCCTTACCTTGCTTATACAGACAGTCATCCCGAGGCAACCGGCGGATTTGCTGAATCTTTAAAGGATTATGAGCTTAAGGTAATATTTCCTGAAGAACTTAAAAACCAAATACCGGAGAAGCACCACGAAGCTTTATATGGAATTATGGCACATGACCCACGGCCATCGTATCATGATGATCCAGAGCGAATATATGGGTTTGCCTATGCGGGCTTTAATATCAGATTTACAGTAGCTGATCTGCTGTTAACTGTTTGTGAGGTAACAAAGATATAACAAAGATACAAGTATTTGCGGAGGTAAAATGCAGAGTGACCGTAGAAAAGAATTAAAAGAATCTTATAAGAGCAGTAAGACAAGTATGGGCGTTTATCAGATAAAAAACCTTTTAACAGGAAAATCCTATGTAGGCATTACACAGAATTTAAAAGGAACCATGAATGGTAATATATTTAAACTGGATTCCGGCATGTTTAAGGACAGAGATTTACAGAGCGAATGGAAAATCAACGGTAGTTCCAGCTACGGACAAACTATCTTGGCGGAATTAGATTATGACACGGATGAGTCAAAGACGGACTATACCGAGGACTTAAAGGTTCTTAGGGAAATGGTTACGGAAGATATTACGGACAAAAAGTTCATTTAGAATGAGGAGTTAATACCAATGAAGTTTTATTTTGCACCTTTAGAGGGTATCACTGGATATATCTATAGAAATGCATTTCATGAATGTTTCGGTAAACAAATTAGTAAATATTTTTCTCCTTTTATCATCGCGAACCAGAGTGATAAATTTAAGTCAAAGGAAATCAATGATGTACTTCCTGAAAACAATAAAGGACTATGTTTAGTGCCGCAGCTTTTAACCAATCAGGCACAGGATTTTATTTATACAGCAAATAAGCTAAAGAACCTGGGATATGAGGAGGTTAATCTTAATTTGGGTTGTCCTTCAGGAACCGTGGTAGCTAAAAATAAAGGGTCGGGTTTTCTGGCAAAACAGGAGCAGCTGGATCAATTTTTAGAAGAAATCTTCTCTGTAACCACAATAAACATATCTGTCAAAACCAGGATAGGGAAGGATGATCCAAAAGAGTTCTATGAACTTATTAAAATTTTTAATAAGTATCCTATAAGTGAATTAATCATACATCCCAGAATTCAGAAGGATTTTTATAATAATAAGCCGAACTTAAAGATATTTGCAGATTCGGTTTCGTTAAGTAAAAATAAAGTTGCATATAACGGAGATATTGTGTCGGTGGAAAGCTATAAGGAGTTCACACAGGCATTTCCTTCCATAGATACCGTGATGATTGGCAGGGGCCTTATTGCCAATCCGGGACTTCTTTCTGAAATCCAGGAAGGGAACAAAATAGAAAAGGATCTGTTGATTAAGTTTCACGATATGATATATAAGGATTATATTAAAGTAATGCATGGCGACAGAAATGTTCTGTTTAAAATGAAGGAAATATGGTTCTATATGTTACCTGTGTTTACTGATATCACAAGCTTTGGGAAGAAAATCAGAAAAACAGAACGTTTATATGATTACGAGAAAGTGATAGATAGTCTATTTAAGGAGTAATAGAATAAGGATAAATTCGATAATGCGGTATTCAAAGTAGTTCCTACTTTATTTTTGTATTTTTTTGTATTATAATGTGCTCAGATTATTGACAGATATTATATAAGCCGAACAGAATAAATTCGAAAGGCGGAGTCACAAACAATGAACAAACTTACCTATACGATGGAAAATTATCTGGAAGCTATTTATGAACTTGGTAAGCAGGGAGAGGGTGCAAGAGTATCCGATATTGCGGAAAGACTCGGAGTATCAAAGGCTAGTACAAATAGCGCAATGGCAACACTTTCTGAAAAAGGGTTGATTACAAATGAGAGGTATAAGCTGGTATATCTGACACCAACAGGGCGTGAAATAGCAGAGTTTACAGCGCGTAAACATCATTTAATTTATCAATTTCTAACCTCGGTGTTACATGTAGATGCAGAGATTGCAGATGAGGATGCCTGCCTGATTGAGCATGTTATTAGTAATGATTCAGTCACTGCGATGCAGAATTATTTGACTGAGCGTGTGTCTGAGTAAGGGTATTGCAATCAGGAGGTTCGATATGAATATTTTAGATGAAATGCTGGAGTATAACAGTGCATTTGTTGAGAACAAAGGTTATGTAGAGTATCAAACCTCAAGTACACCTAATAAGAA
>JASGEU010000214.1:0-6887 GCA_047606065.1 Mobilitalea sp. | reverse complement strand
GGCTTCGCCGGTGCGCTCGCCGAAGCCGAGCCGGCGCGGGTGCGGCGGGTGGTCGAGGTGAACGTGCTGGGCGCCCTGTTCTGCGCGCGCGCGGCGCTGCCGAGCCTGGCGCGCAGCCCGCGCGCGGCCAGCCTGATCTTCACCAGCTCGCTGCAGGGCGTGATGGCGCGCGCGCAGCGCAGCGTCTACACCGCCTCCAAGCACGCCATCGTCGGGCTGACCAAGGCGCTGGCGCTGGAGGCCGCGCCGCAGGGCGTGCGGGTGAACGCCATCGCGCCGGCGTCCACGGACACGCCCTTCCTGCGCACGCAGCTCGAGGCCGCGGGCGCCCAGGACATCGACCGCGCGGTCGCGCAGGCCGCGGCGGCCATGCCGCTGGGCTGGCTGCCGACGCCGGAGGATTTCGCGGACGCGGCCGTGTTCCTCGCCTCTCCGGCGGCCCGGTCGATCACTGGGCACAACCTCGTGATCGACTGCGGCGCGTCGGCGGGCATCTTCAGGCGCGGGTGATCATTCCACCTTCGCGCCGCTCTTCTCGATCACCACCTTCCAGCGCCGCGACTCCTGCGCGAAGTAGCGCGACGCATCCTCGGGCGTGCCGCCCACCGGCAGGCCCTGCAGCTGCCTGATGCGCTCGAGGACGTCGGGCTCCTTCAGCAGGGCCTGCGTCTCGGAGCTGAGCTTCTGCAGGATGGCCGGGGGCGTGCCCCTGGGCGCCGCCAGGGCGTACCACACCGACGACTCGTAGCCCTTGACGCCGGACTCGTCCAGGGTCGGCACGTCGGGGAAGGTCGGCAGGCGCTCCTTCGTGCCGACCGCGATCATGCGCAGCGATCCGTTCTGGATCTCGCCCAGGTAGCCCGGGATGTTGTCCAGCACCACCTGGATGCGGCCGCTCACCAGGTCGAGCTTGGTGGGCGCCGCGCCCTTGTAGAAGATGTTCTGCACCGGCGCGCCCGTCATGGACTTGAACAGTTCCAGGGACAGGTGTCCCGAGCTGCCCGCGCCCGAGGAGCCGCCGTTGATCTCCTTCGGATGCTTCCTGGCGTAGTCGATGAACTCCGCCACGGTGTGCACGGGCAGGTCCTTGTTCACGATCAGCGCATTGGGGAACGAGGCCAGCACGGCAATCGGCACGAAGTCCGACGGCTTGTACTTCATGTCGGCGTACAGGTACTGGTTCGTGGTGAACGCGCCGGGGTTCGTGATCAGCAGCGTGTAGCCGTCGGGGGGCGCCTTGGCGACCATCTCGGCCCCGATGTTGCCGGCCGCGCCGCCCTTGTTGTCGATGATGAACTGCTGGCCCAGGCGATCGGACAGCTTCTGCGCGACCAGGCGCGCCAGAATGTCCGTGATGCCGCCGGGTGCCCAGGGCACGACCACGCGCACCGGGTTCTCGGGCCACCGGGCCTGCGCGGCGGCGGGACACGGCAGCCAGGCTGCCGCGATTGCCGCGCAAGCCAACACGATCTCGCGACGAGTCGGCTTCATGGTGTCTCCTTCAGGGGTCGTGGTCGCCGAGGCGGCCGGTCAGGACTTCGGCAGGTCTTTCCAGTTGGCGGGTAGCTTGATCTCCTTGGTCGTCACGCGGGTGTAGCCCGAGTCCAGCGTCTTGATCCGGTTGCGGCCGGGATCGCCCGCCACCAGGATCTCGATGTACTCCGGCCCCGGCATCACCCGGACCGGGTCGTCCGGACCCACGTCGAATTCGGGCGGGAAGGTGCCGAGCTGGATCTTCTCCTCGATCGTGTGCACCTCCGCCATCGTGTACTTCAGCTCGAAGTCCAGGTACCTGCGGGGCACGGTCGTGTTCTCGCAGATGTACTTGCGGATGTCGTCCTTCGAGTAGCCGGCATCGGCCAGCACCTTCGCCACGGGTGGCGCGAGCACGAACACGATGTCGTTCACGAAGCTCGTCGGGCCGCGCTCGGAGAACAGCGCGAACGCCGGCTTGCGCAGCGCGTCCCGGCACAGCTGCTTGAGCGCGCACTCGGCACCGCTCTGGTCGTCGCGGGTGTACGGCGACGGCTGGAAGCCCCAGTTCATCGTCGTGCTCACGGACACGGTGCTTGTGCCGCGGTCGAAGCCCTTCTCGACGTGGTACGGCTCCCACGGGTTCAGCTCGTCGTGCTCGGCGAAGCAGAAGTTGATCGGGTAGCCGAAGGTCCCCATCTGGTTCTTCGCGGGCCGGTAGCCGCCGATGTTGCGGATGATCAGGCCCAGCGCGCGCCCGAGCGACGGGTTCGCGCCCCGTGAGATCAGGCCGGCGCCGTTGTTGAAGCCTAGCTCCTTGACGATCGGACCGTTGAGGAAGACGTACGGGACGATGCCCCACGTCGTGCCGATGTTGTCGAGGTTGTACTTGTCCTCCTGCAGCGCTTCCACCATGGCCACCAGGATCGGCATGGTCTGCGGCTTGCAGCCGGCCATGACGCCGTTGGCGGCGATGTTCCACACGGTGGCGCGCAGGTTCATCTGTGGCAGCACGGCGATCACCTCGTCATGCGAGCGGTCCGTGTAGCGCAGGAACTCCTGCACGCGCTCCAGTGTGGGCGGCACGATCGGCAGGCCGTCGCTCCAGTCCAGCTCGTGGAAGTGCGTGTTGACCTGGTCGAAGCTGCCCTCGAAGACGATCTTCTTCGAGTCCCACGCGCCGAGCTTGCCCGCCTCGCGCGGCTTGATCGGCTTGGTGAGCGCGTTGACGATGCGCTCGAACAGTACCGTCTCGATCTTGTGGCGGATCTCCGCGTGGTCCACCCCGACCGCGCCGGGGTACAGCACCACCGGCGTGTCGGGCACGCCCGCGGCCCTGGCGGCCAGCTGCCCCACGGTGTCGAACCCGGGCAGTGAAACCACCGCCGAAGGAATGCCGAGCACCTTCTCGGCTTCTGCTGCCGGCCGCACCGCGGCCGGTGTGCAGGTGCCTCAGCCCCCGTTGCCGGTGATGACTGCGTCGGCGCCCTTGTCCTTCAGGACGGCAATGATCTCGTTGAGCACCTGGCGCTGGTAGGAAGGCGTCCCCTTCAGCGAGGCGCGCGGGATGTCGGTGTAGGGGATGATCCTGACGTCGGGGAAGCGCTTCTTCAGCAGCTCGCGGTAGATCGGGAACATGATGTCGCCCTTGAAGTCCTCGTTCCAGACTTCGGCGACCACCTTGCCGTTGAGCGTGTCCAGCCGCTTGGCGAGGTTCTTCTGCTCGACGGCCTCGGCGCCGATCGGGCTGATGACGGATAGCGTTTCCATGGATTTTCCGGTTTCCCGTTGGTTCGATGATGGATGCGATGGAGTGTGGAGCCGGCCCCGTGCCCGCGAAAGGCGCGGGCCGGAAAACAGCATTCGCTTTTTCCTCTTGCCTATTTGGCCGCCTGCGGCTGCAGGCCGGCCTTCGCGGCGACAGCGCCCCACTTCGCCACCTGGGCACGCACGTAGGCCTGCGCCTCCTGCGGCGTGCTGGAGGCCGGCTCCGCCTTGGCCGAGCGCTTCAGCCGCTCGACCGTGACCGGGTCGGCCACCACCTTGCGCAGCGCGGCGTTGAGCTGGTCCACGATCTCCCGGGGCGTGTTCGCCGGCGCGAGCACCGCGTACCACACGGAATCGCTGATGCTGGGAAACCCGGCCTCGGCCATGGTGGGCACGTCGGGCAGCCCCTCGTAGCGCGCCTTGCCGGTCACGCCCAGCGCCTTGAGCTTGCCGGCCTTGATCTGCGGCTCCGCGGCCGGCATGGCGACCAGGCTCATCTGCACCTGGCCGGTGATGACGGACTCCATCGCCTCGGGCGTTCCCTTGAACGGCACGTGGACGATGTTCAGCCCCTGCTCGCTCTTGAGCAGCTCGCCCGTGAGGTGGCCGATGCTGCCCACGCCCGCCGAGGCGTAGTTCAGGTGCCCGGGGCGGGCCTTCGCCAGCGCCACGAGTTCCTTCATCGAGCCGGCGGGCAGCGACGTGGGCACGACGAAGGCCATGCCCTGCTCGCCCATCAGCATCACCGCCTCGAAGTCCTTCACCGGATCGAAGCTCAGGCTCATCAGGCTCGGCAGGACCGAGAAGCTCAGGCTCGCGAGGTAGAGCGTGTAGCCATCCGGCCTGGCCCGCGCGACGTACTGCGCCCCGATGGCGCCGCCCGCGCCCGGCCGGTTGTCGACGATCACCGGCTGCCCGAGGGCCTCGCCGAGCGCGGGCGCCACCGCGCGGGCCACGAGGTCGTTGCCGCTGCCCGCCGGGAAGGACGAGACCAGCGTGACCGGGCGCACGGGAAAGCCCTGCGCGTGCACGCAGGCGCACCAGGCGAGAGCGGTGGCGGACAACGCCGCGATGAAGGCTTTGCGTTTCATCATCAGTCGGATGTGATGTTCTTTTCTTTCACCAGCCGGCCCCAGCGATGGAATTCTTCCGCAACGAAGTGCTGGAAGGCATCGGGGGAAGCCATGACCGAGGGCACGACGGCGTTCTTCAGCAACTGCGCCTTCACGTCCTCGCGGGCGACCACCTTCTTCAGCGCGGCGTCGAGGCGCTCGACGACGGCCCGCGGCGTCTTCGCCGGCGCGAACACGCCCATCCAGTTGGTGACGGTGAAGCCGGGCAGTTCCTCGCGTGCGGTGGGCAGGTCCGGCAGGAGGTCGAACCGCTCGGCGCTGGTGACCGCCAGCGCCTTGAGCCTGCCGTCGTGGATGAGCGGGAACAGCGGCGGCAGGTCCATCACGATGCCGTCCACGTGCCCGGCCAGCGTGTCGCTGATCGCCGCCGCCGCGCCCTTGTAGGGGACGTGCAGGATCCGGCCCCGCGAGGCCTGCGTCAGCAGTTCGATCGTCAGGTGCGGCAGGCCGCCGTTGCCGGAGGACGAGAAGGAGACGGGCTGTGTCCTGGCCCGGTCCAGCAGTTCGCGCAGCGACCCGACCTTCAGCTTCGGGCCGACCGCCACCGCCTCGGGCGTGAGGCCCACGGTATTGACCGGTGCGAAGTCCGTGAGCGTGTTGAAGGCGATCTTCGGCAGCGTGTGGGGCGTGATGACCACGGGGCTCGCGCTCGCCGCCAGCAGCGTGTAGCCGTCGGGCGGCGACTTCGCGACGTGGTCGGCGCCGATCGCGCCGCTGGCGCCGGGACGGTTCTCGACGACCACGCTGGTGCCCAGCGCCTCGCCCAGCGGCGGCGCGATGATGCGCGCGACGATGTCGTTGGAGCCGCCGGGCGTGTAGCCGACGACCAGGCGGATCGGCCGGTCGGGATAGGCGCCCTGCGCCCATGCCCCGGCGGGCAGCAGCAGGGCCGAGGCGGCTGCCAGCGTGAGGAGCGTGCGCTTGGACATGCGGGGCAGTGTAGGAACGCCCCCGGACCACGAACACCGCAGGGCCCAAAGTGTGTTTTCGCGATTTCCGAACAGCCCCGGAGAAGTGCCCGCCTACGATGCCGGCCATGCGCATCTGGCACCAGAGCTTCACCGACCTGGACAGCTTCCCGCGGTACCGCGACACGCTGGCCTCGCATGCCGATCGGGTGATGCAGGGCCGGGCGCAGGTGCGCGTGCATGGGCTGCGCCCGGGAAGCTATCCGGCCGGCATCGCCCCGATGGACGTGAACAGCGTCGCCGCGCTGCGCCTGCTCGGCGAGGCGCAGGTCTGCGACGCCGCGCTCGCGGCGCAGGCCGCGGGCTACGACGCCTTCGCGCTCGGCTGCTTCTTCGATCCCGCGCTGGAGGCCGCCCGCTCGCTGGTCGACATCCCGGTGGCCAGCCTCACCGAGTCCTGCCTGCTCACGGCCTGTTCGCTCGGGCGGCGCTTCGCCGTCGTCTCCGTCACGCCGTTCCAGAAGATGCTCACGGAGGACCTCGTGGCCCGCTACGGCCTGCGCGAGCGCGCGGCCGGCGTGGTCTCGATGTCGCCTGCGGTGCGGCTGTTCGACCTCGAGCGCGAGGAGGCCTCCAGGGACATCGCGGAGGCCTTCCACGGCGCCTGCGACGAGGCGCTGCGCCTCGGGGCGGAGGTCATCATCCCGGGCGATGGCGTGCTCAACGAGTTCCTCGTCCGGCACGGCTGGCTCGGCTTCGAAGGCGCGGCCGTGCTCGACGCGCTGGGCGTGCTGTTCCTGCATGCCGAGTTCCTCGCGCGCGGGCGGGCCGTCGGCGCGCTCGATGTGAGCCGCCGCCGGCTGTATGCGAAGCCGGAGGAATCCATGCTCGCGCACGCGCGCCGCTTCTACGGCGCCTTCGTCAGCGGCGAGGCAGACTTTTCCGGGGCGAAGGCATGAGCACGGCCACCGCCTCCCCCGGCCAGCGCTTTCGCGCCGCGCTCGGCGAAGAACATCCGCTGCAGGTGGTGGGCACCGTCAACGCCAACCACGCGCTGCTCGCGCGGCGCGCCGGCTTCCGCGCGATCTACCTGTCCGGCGGCGGCGTGTCGGCCGGCTCGCTCGGCGTGCCGGACCTCGGGATCATCGGGCTGGAGGACGTGCTGGTCGACGTGCAGCGCATCACCGCCGTGTGCGACACGCCGCTCATGGTCGACATCGACACCGGGTTCGGCCCGAGCGCGTTCAACATTGCGCGGACGGTGCGCGCCCTGTCGCGGGCCGGGGCGGCGGCTTGCCACATCGAGGACCAGGCGGGCGCCAAACGCTGCGGGCACCGCCCCGGCAAGAGCATCGTGGACACGCAGGAGATGGTCGATCGCATCAAGGCCGCCGTCGACGCGCGCAACGATGGTGCCTTCTTCGTCATCGCCCGCACCGACGCCATCGCCGTGGAGGGCGTGGAGGCCGCCGTCGCGCGGGCGCAGGCGTGCGTGGAGGCCGGCGCCGACGGCGTCTTCGCCGAGGCGGCGGCCGACCTGGCCACCTACCGCCGCTTCGCGCAGGCGGTGCAGGCGATGACGAAGAAGGCACCATCGTTGCGCGCG
>JASGEU010000213.1:0-2724 GCA_047606065.1 Mobilitalea sp. | reverse complement strand
GGTTTGACGACCACTCCGATGCTTGAATGAGGGTTCGCATTGTCTTGGGGTTCTTTGATCCCTTGAAAGACTTCCAAACCCGCCGCGCATCTGCATGGTTAAATTTGACAGATGCTTTTGACCACGCACACCAGACTTCAAAACCCTCGGGCTTGCCCTGAAACTGATGATGAACCGCGGCCCCGGCTGTCAGCCAATGCTCCCGGTCTTCAACCCAGTCATCGGGCAAATCATTCAAGATTTCCGTCACCTGAGCGGCCGTCAGATCGTGCGGCTTTGCTGCCTGCACGTCTTCTAGGAACAGAAGGTCATCATCGCTATCGGTCGCATCGGCAACGGTCCCCGCTTCGAAACGAGCCAATGACTGCGGGTCGATCCACATCCCGAGACCAAACTCCAAGTTCCGTTCCCAATAGTAGGATTGCCCGGAAACTGGGTGGATCGAAGGCGGCAGGACGGCTTGCTTGCCCGTCCCGAAAAGTTCTATTTCCCAGTCCCACTTCTTCACGTCCCGGTTCAACCGATGGTCAAAGACCATTGAGAAGCCTTCGGAATGATTGATTTTCCTGCCTTTCAAGGGCCTGCCGTTCAGGAAGTATAGGTGCCGCGACTCGCCACCGCTTCCGCTGACAACAGACGGGAACAGCTTGGCGGCAGGCCAAATGGACAGAAGCGCCGCCCATGCCTCGCCCGCCTTGCTGGCGTCCCTGATGTCTAGGTCGACGAGGTGCAGGAAGTCCCCGTCGATCTGCGACGGTCGCCCCAAGCGGATGCCGATATTCTGCCCCTCGCAATAGCTGCCGCGCAGGTCTGATTCGCTGCGGTTCGGGAGTTCGGACCAGCGCGCCTCGACCGGGTTCTTTGCCTTGACGTGAAGCCAGTGCAGCGATGCGCCTGCACCGATTAGGTCGCGGTTTACTTTATCCAATGGGGCGCACTGAGACGCATAGGGGGGTATTTCCCCAAACAGAATGTCGCTCAGGTCAGTTGCAGGAGCCTTGAAAGGGACTTGCGCCAATTGGCGCGATTCAGTATATTCTTCCATATCGACCACGCTTGCTTTTCATTGAAGGCCCCGCCAGTTTGACCGCTGCGGGGCTTTCTTCATGCCTGCATTTTAGCAGGGGCGTATAGCTTGAGTCGATGTGGCAGATGAATTACAATGTTGTCATTTTGTGGCACACCCCTTGAAGGATGAACCGTGACATGTCCTTAGCCGCCCAAGAGGTCGGATAAGTCAGTGTCTGACTTTTTGGCGGCGCTTTCGATATAATCGCTCCACCAATCAAGCATTCGTTTCCGCTCGGGTAATAGCTGCGCGGCATTATATGCGCGCCGCACCTTGTCCTTCGGCTCATGGGCAAGTTGCTTTTCGATGGCGTCGACCGACCACAGCCCGCTTTCGTTCAGGACGGTTGACGCCAAGCCCCGGAATCCATGGATCGTCGCCCGCCCGTGATAGCCAAGGCGATACATGCCGAACAACATGGTGTTTTCGCTGATCGGCTTGCCGCTGCGCCCGCCCGGCACGATCCATTCGGAGTCGCCTGCGATGGCTTTTAGCTTGGCCAAGATGGCAAGGCTCTGTCGGGTCAGCGGAACGATGTGATCGCGGCCCATCTTCATGCGGGTGCCCGGAATGCGCCACTGATCGCCTTCGATCTCTGACCAGCGACCGAACCGCAATTCACTGGTCCGAACAAAGGTGTGCATCACGAATTCGATGGCATGGCGGGTCTGCGGTTCGCCGTCATAGCGCGCCAGCTTCCAGAGGAAGCCCGAGAGTTCCCCGGCTTCGATCCGGGCCATGTGTTTCACACGGGGCGTCGGGCGTAGTGCGCCGCGAAGGTCTGCGGCGGGATCACGGGACGCCCTGCCTGTTGCAATGGCGTAGCGCATGATGGCCCCGGTCGTCATGCGGATGCGGCCCGCCACGTCCGGGGCGCGGTCTTCCACGGGGCGCAACATGGCGAGAATCTGCGGGGCAGTCACTTCGGCCACGGCGGTTGAACCAATCGCCTTGAACACGTCCCGTTCGAAGCGCGACAGGATGCGGGCACTATGGGCGGGCGACCATGTAGCCGACTGAGCCTTGATCCATTCCCGCGCCACGGCTTCGAACGTGTCCCCGACAGGGGCGGTCAGCGCGGCCTTGGCATTGGCCCCAGGGTCGCGCCCTTCGGCCAGTGCCCGCTTGGCCTTGTCACGCAGGGCGCGGGCATCGGCCAACTTCACATCCGGGTAGGCCCCGAAGGACAGCACCTTTTCCTTACCTTCGAACCTATACCGCATGCGCCACAGCTTGCCGCCCGATGGCGAGACGAACAGCAAGAGACCGCCGCCATCCGGCAATTTCCGTGGTTTGCCAGAGGGATCGGGCCTTGCGCCACGACAGGCGGCATCGGTCAAGGGCATCTGAATCGGTCCTGCGGGTATGTGGGTATCGACGTTTCCGAGAATACCCGCATTCGATACCCACACAAGTTGGGTGGCCACAGCCCATCTTCCCGCAGAAGATCGCTTACAGTCTATTTTCTCAATGAAATCAATGATCACTTCTGGCGAAGATCACAGGAAATCCAGCAAAAAGTGGGGAATGGAGGCGGGTACCGGAATCGAACCGGTCTTCACGGATTTGCAATCCGCTGCGTAACCTCTCCGCCAACCCGCCGTTGTCCAAGAGTGGCAAGCGTTTAACCCGGTGCTCGGAAAGCTGCAAGAGGG
>JASGEU010000212.1:0-3819 GCA_047606065.1 Mobilitalea sp. | reverse complement strand
CTTTCAAATATTATTTCCTCCCAGATAGAGCTGCATAAGCTATATGGAGGAGTGGTACCAGAGATTGCCTCCCGCAAACATATATAAAAAATTAATCAGGTAATAGAAGAAGCACTAGTAGAAGCGAAGGTAACGCTAAATGATATTACTGCAATAGGTGTAACCTATGGTCCCGGTTTGGTGGGAGCTTTGCTGGTTGGTGTGGCAGAAGCGAAAGCAATAAGCTTTGCGACAAAGAAGCCTCTTGTTGGTGTCCATCATATTGAAGGACATGTATCTGCTAATTATATTGAAAATAAAGAATTAGAGCCACCCTTCCTATGTTTAATTGTTTCAGGCGGACATACACATTTAGTCTTAGTAAAAGAGTATGGTGTATATGAAATCATTGGGAGAACTAGGGATGATGCAGCAGGCGAAGCATTTGACAAGGTTGCCAGGGCAATTGGACTTGGGTATCCAGGCGGACCAAAGATTGATAAGCTATCAAAAGAAGGCGATAAAAAAGCGATTGCTTTTCCCCGTGCTCAAATCGAAGGAGCTCCGTATGACTTTAGCTTTAGCGGTTTAAAATCAGCTGTATTAAACCATATCAATATATGTGAAATGAAACAGGAAGAAATTAATCGTGCTGATATTGCTGCTTCCTTTCAAGAAGCAGTAATCGATGTATTGGTTTCAAAAACAATACAGGTAGCGAGGGACTATGGAATGAAAAAGGTTGCACTTGCTGGAGGTGTAGCTGCTAACTCTTCCCTTAGAGAAGCAATGGCAGCAGCTTGTTCTAAAAATAATCTTTCTTTTTATCACCCCTCACCGATTTATTGTACAGATAATGCTGCAATGATTGGTGCAGCTGCCTATTATGAATATCAAAGGGGTGCCAGAGCAGGGCTTGATTTAAATGCTGTTCCCAATTTAAAAATAGGTGAAAGATAAAAGAACTTAATTAAGTTATAAGAGCTTTGATAGGATTATATGAAAGATAGAGTTGTATGGAGGTTAAATATGGAACATAAGATTACAGCGATTGTGTTAGCTGCTGGACAAGGAACAAGAATGAATACTTCTGTTGCAAAGCAGTATTTAACATTGCAGGGTAAACCGGTTCTATTTTATTCTCTCAAGGCTTTTGAAGAAAGCGAAGTTGATGATATTATCCTGGTCACTGGCAAGGAACAGGTGGAATTCTGTAAAAGTATAGTGAGGCAGTATGAACTAACTAAGGTGTCGCGTATTATTGAAGGTGGAAAAGAACGGTATGATTCTGTTTATCAAGGGTTGCTGCATGCGGTTGAAACAGATTATGTTTTAATTCATGATGGAGCAAGACCATTTATTACACCGGATTTGATTGAAGAAATAATTGAACAGGTTAAGATTACTAAGGCTTGTTTGATAGGTACACCGGTGAAAGAAACCATAAAAATGATTAATTCTGAAGGTGTTGTGGTTTCAACTCCTAACCGCAATACCTTATGGGCTGCACAGACTCCGCAAGCCTTTGATTATAATTCAATTTTGAAGGCTTATCAGAACTTTTATGAAGAAACTGATAAAGAAATATTAGGCATTACAGATGATGCAATGTTATATGAAGTGTATGAAAAGATGCCTGTGAAAATGTTGATGGGTGATTATCGCAATATAAAGTTAACGACGCCGGAGGATTTATTACTGGCGGAAAAGATTTTAAGCAAACTTCTTTAAATATGCAGTGAAAGAGTGGGAAATTCTTAGGATAAGTAATTCTAATGCATAAAAATGAAAGAATTGAAATAAAAATAAAAATAAAATAATGATTGACAAGAATAAAGAGATAAGGTATACTCAAAACCATTAAAGAATATCTGTATTATAGGTAATGATTTGGAGGGTAAACGATGAGAACATCATTCATGACAATGTGTAATTATATGTGTGGCATGTGCAGCATGTCGATGGAACATATTTACCCGATAAGTGAATGTGATGTTTTAACGTTGATAAAAAAGAGATAATAACTATTTTGAGTCAAGTAAAACGAAGTGCAGGAAGCTTATCAAGGCTATCCTGTTTTTTTTGTTCTATTAACCTTGCTGCACTAAAGTGATAAAGGAGCTGCTTCCTATAGAACAAAAAATATACTGTAAAGAATGTGCATTGACACATATTGAATTATATGTGCATAGATAATTGCTCTTACTGCGATAATCTGCCAAGGAAGACTCTTTCTTATGTGAAAGCAGTTAGCTGCTTAAAAAGTAATAATTCTTATTATTAAAAGAAATAGTAAGAAGGTAATAAAAGATAAAGATACACAAAATAATGATTTTAGCTGTGCAACAATCCGAAAGTTAAACGTGGAATGGAAACACAGAAAAAATAAAAAATTAACAGGAGGCTACATAATGAAAAAAATTATTTCAGTATTATTAGTATTAACCTTAGTAAGCGCAGCACTGGTAGGTTGCGGAAAAAAAGATGGGGAAGACAAAATTATCACTGTAGGCGCAAGCATTACACCTCATGCAGAAATTTTAGAGCAAGCCAGAGCAGCAATTGAGGAAGCTGGTTATGAATTGAAAATTGTTGAATATTCCGATTATGTTCAACCAAATGTTGCACTTGATGCAGGGGATCTTGATGCAAACTATTTCCAACATGTACCATATCTTAATTCACAAAATGAAGAAAACGGTACAAAGTTAGTATCTGCAGGAATTATTCACTATGAGCCAATGGGTATCTATGCTGGCAAGACAACAAGCCTTGATGCATTAGCAGAGGGAGCTAAAATTGCAGTTCCTAATGATACGACCAATGAAGCAAGAGCATTATTATTATTAGAAGCACAAGGACTGATTACATTAAAAGAAGGTGTTGGTCTAAATGCTACAAAGAATGATATCGCAGAGAATCCAAAAAACATAGATATTATTGAACTTGAGGCGGCACAAATTCCAAGATCTAAGCAGGATGTTGATCTTGCGGTAATTAACGGAAATGTTGCGTTAGAGGCTGGATTAAGCGTGGGTACAGATGCGCTTGTAGTTGAAGGTAAAGATTCATTAGCAGCAGAAACTTATGGTAACATCATTGCTGTAAAAGAGGGTAACGAAGATAGAAAAGATATTAAAGTTCTTCTTGAGGCTCTTCAGAGTGATGCAGTTAAGCAGTTCATTAATGATACTTATGACGGTGCGGTAGTACCTAAGTTTTAATTCATGACAAGATGAAACGACTCGTCGTTTCATCTTGTGTATGATTAATAGGTAGATAGTTAAAGGAAATAATATACGTTTAACCTTAGAAAAGGCTATTCATTATTAGATGAAGTTCATCTGTTTTGAATAAGCCTTTTTTAAAACCTCTACAGCAACTTCCTAATATAAAAGGGGATTCCTATAACACATAATTCTACATTAGACTTTATCCAATAAAGATATACTATATTTCGTATAATCATAAAGTTGGGTAATAATTTTTTTGCTATTTGAAGACAATATGAAATAACCGCTAAAAACGTTGTAAAGGCATTATATAAAGGGTTACAGAAGGTTTTAAACAAATAAAACAGAATAATTTAAAACTACTTGACACAGAATATATAAGGTGATATACTAGCAAAGCGACGTTTGGAGAGATG
Source organism: Mobilitalea sp. (assembly GCA_047606065.1). Lineage (GTDB taxonomy): Bacteria > Bacillota > Clostridia > Lachnospirales > Lachnospiraceae > Mobilitalea. The sequence continues at coordinate 191 of JASGEU010000212.1, read as the reverse complement.
CCCGAGAGGCTTAAGGGGCTGGTCTTGAAAACCAGTGATTCTGCAAGGAACCGTGGGTTCGAATCCCACTCTCTCCGTTCAAAACATACAAGTCATTTGACCTTGTGCTTTTGAAAAGAGGACAGGCCAAAACGAGTATAAATAATGTTGAACATAGTTATCCTTTGGAGAAATACCCAAGAGGCTGAAGG
>JASGEU010000211.1:0-18424 GCA_047606065.1 Mobilitalea sp. | reverse complement strand
TCATAACTTGAAAACCTTCTTCAAAGTCCCTGACATCAAAGCGGTGTGTAATGACATCATCAATGTTTAAGCCGCTTTGGAGCATGGTTGACATCTTATACCAGGTTTCATACATTTCCCTGCCATAGATACCTTTAATGGTAAGGCCATTAAAAATAACCTTATCCCAATTGATTTTAGCATCTGATTTTTGTAAGCCAAGAAGAGCAATCTTTCCGCCATGCTTCATGTTGTTGACCATATCATTAAAACCTGCCTGATTTCCAGACATTTCAAGTCCTACATCAAAGCCTTCCCGCATTCCAAGGGATTTCATTACATCAGAAACTCTTTCCCTCGTTACGTTGATTACACTGGTAGCACCCAATTTCTTAGCAAGGTCTAAGCGGTATTCATTCACATCTGTTACTACAACGTGTCTGGCACCTACGTGACGGCAAACCGCTGCAGCCATCATACCGATTGGACCAGCTCCGGTGATTAATACATCCTCTCCAACTAAATCAAAGGATAGAGCGGTATGCACAGCATTTCCGAAAGGATCAAAACAGGAATAGAGTTCTTCACGAATATCCTTTTCACATCGCCAGACATTGGTACTTGGAATTGCAAGATATTCTGCAAAGGCACCGTTTCGATTGACACCAACACCTTGGGTGTCCTTGCATAAATGGCGATGACCAGCAAGACAATTACGGCATTTACCACACACAATATGTCCTTCACCGGAAACTAATTCGCCTATCTGATAGCCTTCCACATTATCTCCAACTTCAACTATTTCGCCTACAAACTCGTGTCCAATGGTCATTGGTACCGGAATTGTATTCTGCGACCATTCATCCCAATTATAAATATGTACATCTGTTCCACAGATTGAAGTCTTATGTATTTTGATTTTTACTTCGTTCTTACCGATTATTGGAATAGGTACTCGTTTCATCCATAATCCGGGTGCTGCTTTTTCTTTCACTAAAGCCCACATTGTAGTTTCAGTATTCGTATTAATAGTCATCTCTCCTCCTTCTTATATATAAATACAATAACTATTCAGAACCAAGCTCGAAAAACTGTGGTTTCCTCGCTGTTTGGCTCTCACCAAACATGATGTATTAATAAAGCATCCTTAGAAAGCAAGCTTTCACGGCTGATTTATTAATACACTGATTGGTTCTAAGCAGTTACAAATCACGTTCATTGATTTAATATAATCATATACCGATAAATCCAATTTTGCAAGTGAAATTCTTTGTCAGACGAACATTTTATTAATATATGTACGCAATATAAAGACAAGTGTGTGTTGTAATAGGAGTTAAAAAAATTGCTATTATACTATCAAAAATTGCTAAGTCATGAGGGTTATATTGTGCCTTTTATAAAAAGATATTACTATAAAGAAAGAGTCCTTAACCGTAATTATAGAAGGAGAGGAAAGTAAATGGGTAATAAAATATTATTTAATAATGATTGGGAATTTGCGAAACGGGAACTCGGACAAGAGAAAGAAGTTACGAATACAGAGCATTTTATCTGGGAAAAGGTTGATGTTCCCCATGACTGGATGATCTATGATACCGATTTCTTTGGCAAGAATTGTGAGGGCTGGTACAGAAAATATTTCTTTTTGAACTCTCTGGAGGAAGCAACATCCAAAGCCTATTTGCTCCGCTTTGAGGGAATCTATATGGATAGCACAATCTATGTGAATGGCAGCAGGGTGGGAGAATGGAAATACGGATATACCACCTTTGAATGTGATATTACGTCTGCCTTAAAGCAGGGAGAAAATGAGATTCTGGTACATGTGGTGCTTAAAATGCCAAATTCCAGATGGTATACGGGAGCGGGAATCTATCGCAATGTCTGGTTAAAGATAGTACCCAGGCTGCACTTTGCCTCGGACGGTATCTATATTTCCACAGCAAAGACAGGAGATGAGTGGAAGGTTACGGTGGAAGCAGAGGTTGTAAGTGCGGATGCTGAAGAACACCAATGCGAGATAAAACACACAATTTTTGATCGCCGTGGCATGGCAATTGCAAGCAGCAACGGCCATAGTACGCAGATAATAACGGTACCATCACCGCATGTATGGGATATAGAGAATCCAGAGCTTTATACATTAAAGACAGAGCTGCTATTTCAGGATGAAGTTTTTGACAAAGAATCCACCAGATTTGGTTTTCGTACGATTGATTATGATACAAAAACCGGTTTTTATCTCAACGGACGTCATGTAAAGCTGCATGGTGTCTGCCTACACCACGACCTGGGTGCACTTGGTGCTGCGGTGAATCGCTGTGCAATCAAAAGACAATTGATGCTTCTTAAGGAAATGGGTGCAAATGCAATAAGAACTGCACATAATATGTGTGCGGTGGAGCTTTTAGAGCTGGCAGACGAAATGGGCTTTCTGGTTGCGAATGAAGCCTTCGATATGTGGGAACGGCCCAAGAATCAATATGATTACGCCCGGTTTTTTAATGAATGGGTGGAGAGAGACGTTAGAAACTGGATTCGAAGGGACAGAAATCATCCCTGTAACATTATGTGGATGATCGGTAACGAAATATATGATACCCATGCGGGAGAGCGGGGACAGGAACTTACAAGGTACTTAATGGATCTGGTGTATCTGCACGATTCCCATCACAATGCACCGGTAACCATAGGTTCTAATTACATGCCCTGGGAGAATGCCCAGAAATGCGCGGACATTGTTAAGCTGGCAGGCTATAACTATGGGGAAAAATACTATGACTTACATCATAAACAGCATGAGGACTGGTGCATTTACGGAAGCGAAACCAGCTCCGTGGTTCAAAGCCGGGGAATCTATCATTTTCCCCTGGATGCCGGAATTTTGTGTGATGATGATGAGCAATGCTCTTCCCTTGGTAACAGCATCACCAGCTGGGGAGCCAGAAGTATTGAAAAATGCATAACTGATGACAGGGATGCGACCTTCAGCGCAGGAATGTTTCTATGGAGCGGCTTCGATTATATTGGCGAGCCGACACCCTACCATACCAAAAACAGCTATTTTGGACAGCTTGATACGGCAGGCTTTAAGAAGGATTCCTATTACATTTATCAGGCAGAATGGACGGACTATAAAAAGACACCAATGATTCATCTGTTTCCCTACTGGGATTTTAATCAGGGGCAGTTAATTGACGTCAGGGTTTGTTCCAATGCGCCCAAAGTGGAGCTGTTCTTCAATAATATCTCCCAGGGGATCTGTGAAATTGATCATTTGACAGGGCATAAGCTGCTGGGAGACTGGCAGATACCTTATCGGACAGGAGAGTTGCGTGCCGTTGCATATGATGAGAATAACAGGGTAGTGGCACAAGAGATACAGCGTTCTTTTTCAGATACTGCCAAAATTATAGTAAAGCCGGATAAAACTACAATGCTTGCAGATGGACAGGACTTGATTTTTGTTGAAATATCCATGGAAGACAAGAAGGGTAATCCGGTTCCCAACGCCAATAACCGGGTGCAGGTGAAGGTGACGGGCTGCGGACGATTAATTGGACTCGACAATGGAGACAGTACGGATTATGAATCCTATAAGGGCAGCAGCCGAAGATTATTCAGCGGGAAATTGCTGGCTATTCTTGCTGCCACCACGAAGCACGGGGAGATATCTCTGGAAGTATCATCACCGGGGCTTGAGATGGTTAAGACCACTTTCCGGGCTAAGGAATGCGAGGGCCTTCCCGGAATATCTGCCACAGAGCAGAACGAAGAAAGCCCCTGTAAGCCCGAAATACCAATTCGAAAGCTTGAAATAATCAGCAGCAAGGGAACTAGTCTTAATGAAACGATGAGAGAAATAGAGCTTGAAGCTTTGGTTCACCCGTATAATGCCACCTATGGGGAGGTTACCTGGAGGATAACCAATGCTTCCGGCGTGGATTCCAACCTTGCAACAATCATACCAAACGGAAAAAAGGCAACTCTTCAGGCAATTGGCGACGGAGTTGTTTATGTGCGTGCAATGACAAATAACGGAGGAGACAAGCCAAGGCTGATTTCCTTATTGGAATTTCACATTAACGGTCTGGGAGTGGCATTTCTTAATCCCTATGAGCTGGTATCCGGCAGTCTTTACAGCAGAAGCAGGGGTGAAATCAGCAATGGAAACGAACGTGGCGTTGCAACGGCACGTGACGGTGAAAGTATACTGATTTATGACAAACTGGATTTTGGAGTAATTGGTTCAAAGGAAATCACTATACCAATTTTTGAACTGGACAGTAAACCCGCAAGAATTGAAATCTGGGAGGGTATCCCAGGGGAAGAGGGAAGTGAATTACTGGCAGAGCCTGTTTATTACAAGAAATCCATATGGAATACCTATCAGGAGGAGACCTTTCAGCTGAAAAGGCATCTGAAGGGGATTACATCTCTGGCCTTTTTATTGCGCAGTAAAATGCATATTAAGGGCTTCTGTTTCAAGGAAACAGAGAAAGCCTATGAACAGCTGTCCATTCTATCCTATAGTACCCTTTATGGTGATGACTATAGGATTGGCTTGGAGGAAATCACGGATATAGGCAATAATGTCACAATTTCCTTTGACAAAATGGATTTTGGCACGGAGGGCTGTAAAAAACTGACCATCTGCGGGCGATGTTTGATCAATAATTCCATTCTGGTATGTTTTAAGGGAGGGAATGCCGAAAGCAGACAGCTGATAGAATTTACGACCTCCAGGGAATTCATCCATCGGGAGTTTGAACTGGAGCGTGTCGTTGGGATGCAGACGGTAGAGTTTTTATTTCTGCCAGGGTGCAAATTTGATTTTAAGTGGTTCAAATTTGAGTAAAAAAAAGGAATAAGTAATATGATTTACTGTAGATAAGGATTTTAATTTGTGTAAAAGCACCAATTAAAATCCTTTATCTTTAGTAAAAATTATGATTTAAAAAACCATACTAGCATGATAATATACTAGTATACAAGTTGACGAGAGGTGTCACTGGTTATTCTAGTATTATTTTTATCATTGAGAAAGAGGTGCAGAATGAAGACTACCAAGGCAGAATTACACTCTATAAAAATTAGAAAGACCGGCAATTATTTGAGACGTTACTGGTCGCTCTATCTTTTGTTAGTGCTTCCGCTTACTTATTTCCTTGTTTTTCGTTACATACCCATGATGTACATACAGATCGCCTTCAAAAAGTACAGCATTATTCAGGATGTTTGGGATATGGAGTGGGCAGCAAATCATGGATTTGAATATCTCATAAAAATCTTTTCCAACCGTGATTTTTTATACGCACTGCGTAATACCATCGGACTTAATTTACTGGATCTTTTAATTGGATTTCCGGCACCGATTATACTGGCTTTACTGCTGAACGAGCTGGCCTTTAAGCGCTTTAAGAGATTTACGCAGACGGTCGTCTACATGCCTCATTTCCTTTCCTGGATTATTATTTCGGGTCTGGCCTTGCAATTGTTTGCGCCAACCAACGGTCTTGTTAACATGGTACTCAAGCTTATGGGGCTTGAAGCAATCCCGTTCCTGAACGATCCGAAACATTGGATTGTGACCTATATCCTCTTGGGGATTTGGCAGAGTGTGGGATGGAATACCATTATCTATCTGGCTGCAATTACCGGTATTAATCCGGAACTTTATGAAGCCTCATCCGTTGACGGAGCAAGCCGCTGGAAAAAGATGTGGCATATTACTCTGCCGGGACTGCGTCCAACGATTGTCGTTCTCATCATAATGAGTCTCGGACGTATTCTGGGAAGTGAGTTTGATCGTCCTTATGCCTTGGGTAATAATCTGGTGAAAGGTGTCTCCAATGTTTTATCTACTTTTGTATATACCAATGGTATTCGCGGGTTGCAATTTTCTCTGACCGCTGCGGCAGGTTTGTTCCAGTCCGTGGTCTGTGTTATCTTCCTGCTGATTGCGAATTCCATTGCCAGAAAAGCTGGTGAACGGGGTATCTGGTAAGAAAGCTATAGAAAGAAAGGTGCAGTCTATATGATAAAGTCAAAGAAAACAAAAATGGGGGATTTGATCATTGCTTTCCTATGCTTTCTCCTTATTCTAATTTGTCTTTTACCGTTGTTGAATATTTTGGCGAGGTCTTTAAGCGCCAAGGAAGCATTGATTCGAAATGAGGTATTCTTAATACCCAAGGGCTTCAATTTGGAGGCGTATCAAATGGTCCTGGGCGATGAAAAATATGTATGGTCATTGGCATGGACTGCAATACTGACCGTAATCTGTACGGTTTTGTCACTGTTTATGACAACCATATGTGCCTATCCGCTGATTTTTGACAAATTAAAGGGCCGTAGCGCAATCAATATATTTATTATTTTAACCATGTATTTCAGTGCAGGTACCATACCGAATTTCCTCCTCCTCAATGATATGGGCTGGATCGGTAAGCCGCAGGTACTAATTATCCCGGGATGTCTTAGCGTATTTAATATGATCATAATGCGAAGCTTCTTCTATAGTATTCCGGATAGCCTTAGAGAATCCGCTGAGATTGACGGAGCGAGCTACATACAGATATTACGAAAGATTTATCTGCCACTGTCTACACCGGTAATGGCAACGCTGGCGCTCTTTTATGCCGTAGGCCGCTGGAACGGATTTTCAGATGCTTTAATGTATATGAATGACAAGAAATTTTATCCGATTCAGCTGCTGTTATATAACATTCTTAACAATATGATGAGTATTGATACCTCAACCAAGGAAGGATTTATCGCTCCGGGACTTGCAGACACCTTTAAAGCAGCCACAGTTATGTTTGCAACGGTACCTATATTACTGATTTATCCCTGGTTACAAAAATACTTTATCACAGGTGTTACTCTGGGTGCGGTGAAGGAATAGACCCGGAGATTATAAAAGCGGACGCAATATGTCAAGTTAATATAAAAACAATTTAGGAGGGTATGAAATGAAAAAATTTATGTCAATCGTGCTACTTTGCTGTCTGACCGTAACGTTGCTGTCAGGATGTAGCCAAAAGAATGACTCCGGCAACACTCCAACTCCAAAGCCATCAAATACCGATACAACGGTAACTGATCCAGAGGATAATGTTGACCCGGATGGGGATGGTGTTGTTGATGGAAAGTTTCTTGAGACAAGAGAGATTACTGTAGAAGTATATGACCGTGATAATGATGGCGGCTCCACACCGGAAGATAATTTCTATACGGAATATATCAAAGAAGGTATGCTTCGCGATCATAACGTAAAGGTTACTTTTGTTCCTATTCCCCGTTGGACAGAGGTGGAACAGATTAACAACCTGCTTGCATCAGGCGCTGCTCCCGATGTTTGTGTTACCTACGACTATCCTACAATTCAGACCTATGCCGGTATGGGCGGCGTAACAGACTTAAGCAAATATGTTGAAGATTATAAAGATCTTTTACCTAATCTATGGGGTTGGTTAGGCGAAACCAATATTTACTGGGACAGAAATCCTACCTACGGAACAATATGGGCACTGGAAGCAAAGCTTGCAGTTATGAACCGTACCAGCACCTTTGTTCGTGAAGATTGGTTGAAAAAACTCAACATTTCCGAACCTACTACAATTGAAGAATTTGAAGCAATGCTCGTAGCATTCCGTGATAATGCAGAATTACTTCTTGGTGCAGATGCTGATAAGATGGTTCCTCTCTCCATCAGCTATGATGTCGGCTGGCGTGCAGACCATTTACTGGGTTCCTTTATTCCTAATGATATAACAGATAAAGATTATTTCATGTATGGTTTTGATGACAGAAAGTTATTGGAGCCGGGAATCAAGGAAGGTGTCAGAGTTCTTAACAAGTGGTATAATGAGAATTTAATCTGGAAAGATTTTGCTCTCTATCCAGCAGGTGATACAACAGAGGATAACATGATGAAGGCAGGTTATGTAGGTGCTTTCATGCATAACTGGGATTATCCTTATCGTAACGGTGAGAACAGCATTCAGTATAGCTTAACTCAATTGGTTTCCCCAGATGCGGCATACATTGCAGTTGAACCATTTAAGAATGACGCTGGTATATATAAGAAGTTCCTTGCCGGACCGGTTGACCGTAAAGTATTCCTTCCATCCACCAATGATGAACCTCTTGCATCTCTGATGTATCTTGACTGGATCAGCAATCCTGAAAATCGTCAATTTGTACAGATTGGTGAGGAAGGCGTTACACATGAAACATTAGCAGATGGTTCTGTTAAGACGCTTGCCGCTACAGGCGATAAGATTATGAATTCACCTAATAATATTGATTATACAATTACCTGCAACGGATTGGATTTAGGAGATACCGCAAAAACTGTAAATTCAATTGCTAATGGCTACGCTAACGTGGACTCCCGTTTCATCCAGAAAGCATTTGACATTTCTACAAAGGACGGACGTATTGGTCAGAATGTAAATGTTGGTACAATTAAGGCAGAAGAAGGTATGGGACCTGCACTTTCCGCAAAACGTGATACTTTACTGGATCAGGCAGTTGTTGCATCGGCAGATAAGTTTGATGATGTATTTGATTCAGGATTAAATGATTACCTAAGCTCCGGCGGTCAGGCAATTATTGATGAGCGTAAGGCTGCATGGGAATTAACCTTTGGGGATGTAACCAGTCTTCCTGTGAAATAATGTAAAGAAGGGGACTCGTGAAATAACGAGCCCCTTCCTTTTAAAAGGTTTCGTTAAATAGTAACAAAAAAAATTGTCATTATTTGAGATAATTTTAACTATTTCATTGTTTTAAATAAAGGTTAAGTGTGATAATATGCTAGTATACTAGCTATTAAATTGGTATTTAATTCCACAAGGTGAATGAGCAATTCACTTTGCAGCTTTGCGGCATGAGATCAAAGCTTGCAGGTATAGAGAAAGGCATGGTTTTTATATGAAAATGATTATACGCTGGTTTACAGGCAGCGATGATAGCGTTACACTAGAACAAATAAGACAGATTCCCGGGATTACCGGAGTGGCAACAATGCTGTCAGATATACCGGTGGGTGAGGTTTGGCCATTAAGCAGACTGGAGAATTTACGGGATGAGGTCCATGCGGCCGGACTGGAATTAGAAGTAATTGAAAGTGTAAATATCCATGAGGATATAAAAAAGGGATTACCGAGCAGGGATTTCTATATTAATAATTATATAAAGACGATTGAGAATTTATCAAAGATTGGTATAAAATGTCTGTGCTATAATTTTATGCCGGTTATGGATTGGCTTAGGAGTGATTTGACATATCCACTTGAGGACGGCAGCACTGCTCTTGCCTACAACCATGAAGTAATTCTGAAGATGAATCCCGCTGATATTGCAGAGGGGATGCTTGAGAATTCCGGAGGCTATTCGCTTCCGGGCTGGGAGCCGGAAAGGCTTGCGGAGATGTCTGCAGATATTAAGTTTTACCAGACGATATCTGCGGATCAATATTGGGCAAATATGAAATATTTTTTAGACGCGGTTATTCCATATGCGGAGAAGTATGATGTAAAGATGGCGATACATCCGGACGATCCTCCTTTTTCCATCTATGGACTCCCTAAGGTAATTAACAGCGCGGAAAATATTCGTAAGTTTTTAAGCCTGAATAATAGTCCATATAACGGTTTGACTTTATGCACAGGTTCCTTAGGCGGAAATTTGGATAATGATATTCCTGCCATAGTCAGCGAATTTGCTGCACAGGGCCGGATACATTTTGCGCATGTGCGTAATGTAAAGCATCTGGATCAGATGGTGTTTACTGAATCGGCTCATTACAGCCCCTGCGGAGACCTGGATATGTATGAGGTTGTAAAAGCATTCTATGATAATGGATTTGATGGATATATTCGTTCGGATCATGGGCGTATGATCTGGGGTGAAAAAGCGAGGCCGGGATATGGTCTATATGACAGAGCCTTGGGCTCCACCTATATTCTGGGGTTATGGGAGGCAATTGAAAAGAATACAAGTAGATAATATATTTGCTTAAATTTAAAGGCATGAGGAGATAGTTAAATGGTTATTTCGGTGAGAGAAACAAGAGAAAATGCAAGAGAATATGCTTTGCGGGAGATAAGGGATAACATCATATCCTTAAGGCTGAAGCCAGGTAGTTCGGTCAGTGAAAATGAGCTGGCTAAGGAGCTTGGAATTAGCAGAACTCCAGTCAGAGAGGCTTTGCAGGAACTTCAGAAGAGTAATCTGATTGAGGTGTATCCGCAAAGAGGAAGCGTTATTGCCCACATTGATTTTAATATTGTCGATGAAATGGTATTTCTTCGCAGAATCTTGGAAAAGGCAATTGTTGAGGAGCTTTGTGACTGTGTTACCGAAGAAGGGATACAGGAATTAGAAAAGAACATAGAGCTTCAGGAATTTTATCTTGACAAAAAAATGCCGGATAAAATCATTGAGCTTGACAATGAGTTTCACCACTCACTATTTCTCATGTGCAATAAGGAACGCATCTATAATCTGATGGAGGCGACACAGGGTCATTTTGACCGTATTCGTACTCTTAGTATGTATTCTGTTAAGGACCTTAAGATTGTTGCTGACCATAGAGCGATAATGAATGCAATTAAATTGGGTGATAAGAAATTAGCGGCTGAATTTATTGTAAAACATCTGTCCAGATATAAATTGGATCAGGAAGAAATTATTGAGAAATATCCAGAATATTTTAATTTGAAATAAGCGGGATCTTTTGATCCCGAAGCAATAGGTAACTATGAGGCTGCTGCAAAATGAGTTTGATTTACAGGAAATAATTCGCTTCCTATGAAATCATATCCGTGTTATTTGGCATCAGCCTTTTATAATTAAGCTGGTACACCGTCCTCAAAATAACTGGCAATTAGACTTGTCTGAATTTTCTTACGAGTTATTTAGAGAACCATGTACGAGATAATCTGGAGAAAAAGATGAGATTAGTTGAAGCCTGGACAACAAGGGAGAATTGGAACAAGGATTATATAATCCCTTCCTACAATAGAGACGAAATAAAAGAAAATACGATAAAAGCACCGATATGGCTGCATTTTGGAGCCGGTAATATTTTTCGTGCCTTTATTGCTGCAGCAATGGATACACTGCTCGAACAGGGCTTAAGTGACCGGGGCATTATTGTTTGTGAGAGCTTTGATAAGGAGCTGATCGAGAGGGCATATGAGCCCTATGCTTATCTAAGCCTTTTAGTTACTTTAAAGGCGAACGGGCAGATAGAAAAAAGGGTAATTGGCAGTGTCATGAAGGCAGTCACGGAGTTGGAAACAATGAAGGGGTTGTTCTGCATGCCCACAGTTTCGATGGTAAGCTTTACAATTACGGAGAAGGGCTATACCGGACCGCTGATGCGTACGATTGCAGAACTCTGTCTGGAACGATATAACAATGGTGCGTATCCGTTAGCCTTGGTGAGCATGGATAATTGTGCACATAATGGCGAGCTTTTATCAAATAAGATTCTGGAGCAGGCAAGAAACCTGGTTTTAGAGGGGAAAGCGCAGCAGGGCTTCCTTTCCTATCTTACCGATGAAACGAAAGTAACCTTTCCCTGGTCAATGATTGATAAAATTACTCCAAGACCCGATGAGACAGTAAAGCAGATGTTAGAGAAAGACGGTTTTCTGGATACAGAGTTAATTATCACGGAGCGTAATACCTACACTGCACCCTATGTAAATGCCGAGGAAACAGAATATCTTGTGATTGAAGATAAGTTTCCTGGAAAAAGACCACAGCTGGAAGCCGCGGGTATCCGGTTTGCAGATCGGTTAACCGTTGACAAGACGGAGAAAATGAAGGTGGGAACCTGCCTCAATCCATTACATACGGCACTGGCGATATTCGGATGTTTGCTGGATTACCGCACCATCCATGAGGAAATGAAGGATGAGCAGCTGAAGCACCTGGTTTTACGTCTGGGATTTGAAGAAGGCATGCCTGTAGTGGAGAACCCGGGAATTATTAAGCCGGAGGAGTTTTTAAACGATGTACTTTATAAACGCCTTCCCAATCCCTTTATGCCGGATTCTCCCCAAAGAATAGCGACCGATACCTCTCAGAAGCTGCCGGTCCGCTTTGGCAATACCCTTAAGGCATACACCTTAAATCCGGAGCTAAAGCTAGATGAGCTGATTATGATACCGCTGATTTTTGCCGGCTGGTTAAGATACCTTTTGGGAGTAAATGATGAAGGAAAAGAATTTACCAGAAGCAGCGACCCAAGACTGGAGGAGATGACTTCTTATCTAAGCCAAATGACATTTGGTAAGGAGGTTAGCGGGGAAGAAGGCTTGTATCAAATATTATCGGATCAGAGCATATTCGGAATAGATCTTGTGGAATACGGGTTGGCACAGAAGGTGGTTGGAATGTTTAAGGAGATGCTTGCCGGAGAGGGAGCAGTTCGTCATACACTAAAAAAATATTGTAAGTGACCATAGCGGGTTGCATCCTGGCAGGCTTAAACAATGTCTTTTTTACTGTTTTTAGAAAGAGGCACCTGTCAGGAAGCAGCTTTCTTATAAATGCAATTAGTTTAATGACCTTACGAAAAATGGTGAATAACGACATAGGTATTAAATGTGCGGAAAATATGTGCAGAAGTGAGAGTGAAAGAAATCACTTTCACTCAATATTATTGCGCCGTTGTTGGCGGCAGAATGGAAGTAAATATGAGTGAATTAGTTCATAATCCTGAGATTATTAAGGAATATAAAAAAAGAGCAAAGGAATTAGTCAGCCAGATGACACTGGAGGAAAAGGTATTCCAGATGCTGCATAATACCCCTTCTATAGAAAGGCTGAACATTAAGGCATATAATTGGTGGAATGAGGGACTGCATGGTGTTGCGCGAGCCGGAATTGCCACAGTATTTCCACAGGCAATCGGTATGGCAGCTGCATTTGATGAGGATATGATGGAAGAAGTCGGAGATGCCATTGCGACCGAGGGCAGAGCCAAGTTTAATATGCAACAGGAATTTGGAGACACCGATATTTATAAAGGGTTAACCTTTTGGGCGCCGAATGTGAATATTTTTAGAGATCCACGCTGGGGAAGAGGGCATGAAACCTATGGGGAGGACCCTTATCTGACAGCAAGGCTGGGAGTTCGTTTTGTGGAAGGATTGCAGGGACATGACGAACATTATCTTAAGGCAGCAGCCTGTGCAAAGCATTTCGCAGTGCACTCGGGGCCGGAGGAGCTGCGTCATTGCTTTGATGCCAAAGCATCTCTTAAGGATATGAGGGAAACCTATCTTCCTGCCTTCGAAGCGCTTGTGAAGGAAGCTAAAGTGGAGGCGGTTATGGGAGCCTACAACCGGACAAACGGAGAACCCTGCTGCGGCAGTAAGACCTTATTAAAGGATATATTAAGAGAGGAATGGGAATTCGACGGACATGTGGTTTCAGACTGCTGGGCAATCAAGGATTTCCATGAACAGCATAAGGTAACCGAAAATCCTGTGGAATCGGTTTCCCTGGCAGTGGAAAACGGATGTGATTTAAACTGCGGTAACATCTTTGTTTATCTGTTGGAAGCGGTTAAGAATAGAATGGTGAAGGAAGAGCAGCTGGATGCTGCAGTAACAAGACTTTTCACTACCAGAATGAAATTAGGACTTCTGGGAGATGAAGATAAGGTTCCTTATGGGCAGATACCTTATGAGGCAGTGGATTCAAAGCAGATGAAGGACTTAAATCTTTCCGTTTCCAAGAAAAGCCTGGTACTTTTAAAGAATAAGGGTGAGCTTCTCCCTCTGGATAAATCAAAAATTAAAACCATAGGAGTTATTGGCCCGAATGCCAATAACCGAAGAGCGCTTGTAGGCAATTATGAAGGAACTGCCTCCAGATATATTACAATTTCGGAGGGCTTTCAGGACTACCTGGGAGATGATGTCAGAATACTTACCTCCGAGGGTTGTCACCTTTACCGAAATAAGGTGGGTGGATTAAGCGTGGAGAACGACCGTATTGCTGAAGTGAAGGGAGTATGCAAGGCGAGTGATGTTATTATTGCCTGTATGGGCCTTGACCCGGGACTGGAAGGAGAACAGGGAGATGAAGGAAATGAGTTTGCCAGCGGGGATAAGCCAAACATTAATCTGCCCGGTCTTCAGGAACAAACACTCAAAACAATTTATGAAAGCGGTAAGCCGGTAATCCTGGTATTGTTATCCGGCAGTGCTCTTGCAGTCAATTGGCCGGAGGACAATCTGGATGCTATTATTCAGGGTTGGTATCCCGGAGCTATGGGAGGAAGAGCCATTGCGGAGATGGTCTTTGGAGAGTGCGTACCGGAGGGCAAGCTTCCTGTTACCTTTTATCGTACTACCGAAGAACTGCCGGACTTTACTGACTACTCCATGAAGAACAGAACCTATCGTTACATGGCAAAGGAAGCACTGTATCCCTTTGGCTATGGATTGTCCTATACAGAGTTTACGTATTCGGGCCTTATCTGCAATCAGGAGCAGCTTACAAGGGAAGGAATTGATCTCGCGGTTACCGTTAAAAACACCGGGAAATATGCAGGAAGAGAAACCCTTCAGGTATATGTAAAGGTTAATTGTGATGAAGCACCCAATGCACAGTTAAAAACCTTTAAGAAAATAATGCTTCAACCCGGAGAGGAAAGAGAAGTACAGCTTCATCTTCCCATTGAAGCCTTTGCGCTTTATGATGATTTGGGTAACCGAAGAGTGTTGGCTACGAATTACACAGTATATATAGGCGGTTCTCAGCCGGATGCAAGAAGTATACAACTGACGGGTAAAAAGCCCTTAAGTTTTAATATAAAAGTTTTGCAAGGACTGGAGCTGTAATAAAGAATAGAGGCAGCAGAATAGGAGTGGTGTGAATTACACAAAACATAATTCACACGGCAACTTTGTGCCGGTGTCCCAAAGTTTACAGATACTGAGAAAGGCATGGTTATTGGTATGAATTATTCAGAAGCTTGGTTAAAATATGATAAAATTTCAAATTATAATTTATCGGATATTGCACTCTTTTGTGACTTTGAAGGAGAAACAAAGGCTACCGCAGTGAAGGAGCTTGAAGAGGGATTTCTTCGCCTGTACGGGCGAAAACTCATACAGGCAGGCAATGAGGCAGAGTTTCTTGAAAAAAGAGCCGGTGTGTGGCTTCGGATTGATGCCTCACAGTCGGTA
This sequence comes from Mobilitalea sp., assembly GCA_047606065.1. GTDB lineage: Bacteria > Bacillota > Clostridia > Lachnospirales > Lachnospiraceae > Mobilitalea. Next base: position 3,218 of record JASGEU010000211.1, on the reverse strand, counting down.
TCAAAGGAAGGCTACCATATCAGTTGCACAGAAGGGCGATGTATTCTGACAGCAGCTTCAAAAGCAGGAGTGTTATATGGAGTATTTGCATTACTAAGAAATCTGGTGGTTTTCCAGGTCGAGAACTACGATCAGTGGAGCTTCGAAGAGAGAAAGGAACCTTATCAGCCTCTTCGCATGCTAAATCACTGGGATAATATGGACGGCAGCATTGAACGGGGATATTCGGGAAAGTCTTTCTTCTTTCAGGAGGAAGAAATCCTTCTAAACAATCGTACCAGGGACTATGCAAGAATGGCTGCCTCTGTAGGTATCAACGGGGTTGTAATTAATAATGTCAATGTAAAGGGGGCCGCTACAGCACTGATCAGTGACAGGTATTACGATAAATTAAAGCTATTATCGGAACTCTTTACAGCCTATGGAATAAAGCTGTTTTTAAGTATCAACTTTGCCGCACCAATCGAGCTGGGAGGCCTTAGTACAGCCGATCCGTGCAGGGAAGAGGTTCGCAGCTGGTGGACAGAGAAATCGAAAGAAGTATGGAGAAAGGTACCTGCTTTAGGAGGTTTTCTTATCAAGGCTGATTCAGAAGGAAGACCTGGGCCTTTTACTTATGGACGTACTCATGCGGACGGTGCGAATATGCTTGCGGAGGCGGTGAAACCCTTTGGAGGGCTAATTATCTGGCGATGCTTTGTCTATAACTGTCAGCAGGACTGGAGAGATACCAGGACCGACCGGGCAAGAGCCGGATATGATAACTTTATGCCGTTAGACGGCAGTTTCGCAGAACAGGTTATTCTGCAGATTAAGAATGGTCCTATGGATTTTCAGGTGAGAGAACCGATATCACCTTTATTCGGAGGTTTGAAGAAAACGAATATGATGCTGGAGGTTCAGATTGCCCAGGAGTATACTGGACAGCAAAGGCATGTATGTTATCTGCTTCCCTGGTTTAAGCAAATTCTGGATTTTCGTACTCATTGCGGCAGTATACAGGATAGAATTGCAGAAATTATAAGCGGCAGAACCTATCAGAATACGCAGGGTGGTATCGTGGCAGTAGCCAACACCGGTAATGATGATAACTGGACCGGGCATGATCTGGCAGCAGCCAATTTATATGGATTCGGAAGGCTGGCCTTTGACCCGGAGCTTACGGCAAAGGAAATTGCAGAGGAATGGATCGTTCAGACCTTTGGCGCATCAAAAAAAGTAATGGACAATGTCTTGAAGATATTGACAGAATCCTGGCCTGCCTATGAAAAGTATACTTCTCCTTTGGGCATTGGGTGGATGGTGAAGCCCAACCATCATTATGGACCGGATGTGGATGGCTATGAGTATGATCGCTGGGGAACCTATCACAGGGCGGATCATAAAGGCATAGGGGTAGATCGGACGGAGAAGGGTACGGGATATTGTCTCCAGTACAATGAGCCTTTGGCCGGACAATATGCAGATAGAAACACCTGCCCCGAGGAATTGCTCCTGTTCTTTCATCATGTGGAGTATACCCACCTTCTTTCTTCCGGAAAGACAGTGCTGCAACATATCTATGATACGCATTTTGAAGGAGCCGAGGAGGCAAAGCAGTTTCACGAGCTATGGAAGGAGCTGGAGGGAGAGTTGGAGAAAGCCGCCTATGAAAGAACCCGGGAACGCTTCCTTCACCAAGAGCTGCATTCAGCGGAATGGTGCGATGTTATCAACTCCTATTTCTATAGAAAAACAGGAATTGCAGATCAGCTGGGAAGAAAGCTTTACTAAATAGAATTTGCATTATATGGGGAGGTTAGGTATCAGATGGAGAAGCAGGGTCTTATGTTAGCTCCCATCCTTAGTGATGGAATGATTCTTCAGAGAGAGGTCAGCAATAATATTTACGGCAGGGAGGACATAGCAGCCACTGTAATTGTCAGCTTTATGGGAGCGGACTATTATGCGGAGGTGGATGAGAAACACGAGTTTTGCGTGGAACTCCCCCCGGTTTCAGCAGGAGGACCATACGAGATTACGGTAAGAGGAAGCACAGAAATTACCCTGCAGGATGTTCTGGTGGGGGATGTGTATCTGCTAAGCGGCCAGTCGAATATGGAGCTGCCAATTCGCAGAGTGCTTGATGTATCGGGAGAGGAAATCGCCCAGGTACAGGAACCTTTCATCAGACAGTATCATATTCCGGCTTCCTATAATTTTAAGGAACCGGAAAGCTACATATATGCCGGGTCCTGGAAAAAGGCAGAAGGAGAGGACTTGCTAAACTTTAGTGCAGCCGGTTATTTCTTTGCCAAGGAGCTAAAGGAAGCCTATCAAATTCCGGTAGGATTGATTATGACAGCGGTAGGCGGCAGTACCATAGAAGCTTGGATGAGTCCGTCTTCTCTTGCCGGTTTCGGCAACTATCAAGAGCTTATAAAGGGTTATGATAATCTTGCTTGTTTTAATGAAGATATAAGGAAACAGCAGGAGGAGTCCGAGGAGTGGCTGGCAAGGCTGGAGCAGGAGGAGCCTAAGGAGCAGATTATAAAGGATTATACTGCCTGGAATACCTGCCAGGTACCTTCCTTTGTCTCGGAATTTTTAGGAGAGGATTTTCAGGGTTCCGTTTATCTATGTAAGGAAATCCATCTGGAAGAGGAGCCGATGCTTGATACGGCTTATATTTACATGGGAAGTATTATTGATTCCGATCGAATTTGGATAAATCATATAGAGATGGGCAGAACAGAATACCGGTACCCTCCCAGAAAGTATCAGGTCCCCAAGGGTATTTTAAAAAAAGGTAAAAATCTTATTACAGTGCGCATCGTAATTAATAATACAAATGGCGGAACAGTGAAAGGGAAACCATATTTATTACACTATGACAACAAAGAGATTTCCCTTGAAGGAGAATGGCATTATAGAATTGGTAAAAGGTCGGAGAACCCAATTCCGAAGGTTATGTTTCCTCCGAAGCTTCCGGTCTGTTTTTATAACACAGCGGTTGTCCCTCTTTCCAGAATTTCAGTGGCAGGGGTACTATGGTATCAGGGAGAGAGTAATACGGATGCTCCGGGAAATTATGCGGATAAGTTTACTGCCATGGTATCTGACTGGAGGGAATTATTCGGCTGGGAGCTGCCATTTATCTATGTGCAGCTAACCAATTATAAAGATCCTCTTACTTTGGAGGAAGACACTGGTTGGGCGGAGCTTCGAGATCAGCAAAG
>JASGEU010000210.1:0-3190 GCA_047606065.1 Mobilitalea sp. | reverse complement strand
TGTGGATGGCCTGGCGCAGGACATTGCTGAAACGTTCACGATGTACCAGCGTTACATGAGCGGCTTCGCTGATGTGATGAACGGTACTACAGACGTCACTATCACGATTAACGGCACAGCCGTCACGGTACCAGGGCAGACATCCCTGGCGAAGAAAGGGGCAAACAAAGACATCACCAGCCTTTCCGGGTTAACTACGGCGCTCAGCGTTGACCAGGGCGGAACCGGTGCAAAAACCAAGGAAGGCGCTCGCTCAAACCTTGGTTTAGGAAGTGCCGCAACGGTTGATGTCCAGGCAAGTGCATCAGACAGCACGACCGGAAGGGCTATGCTGAATGGTGCATTCGGATTAGGAGGGCAGAGCCTTTCTTATGTAATAGATGATCCAGCAAGTCATTCAATGCCAGGTGGAATGTATAACATTGCTAATGGTTACATGCCGCAGATCGGCATCACTACAGATTTTACTTACCTTACCATTCAGCGGGGTCTGCGGCCGACAAGGATATTGCAGGCTTATAACTTAAGAAGGACGTTCTTCAGCTACAGCAACGGATCGTCATGGACCTACCATGAAGCATATACAACGGGTAATACCACAAAGGCCAGTGACGGCACGCTCAAGGCAGCGTCACCGGTCGCCCGTATTGTAATGTCACAGGAAGAAAATCAGCGTACTGATATCGCCGAAGACGGATTCTCCTGGTGCGGTTGTGCCACGGCGAACGAAGAGGCTGAGGGTATTCACGTAAGCCGCATCGATGTCGGTGTTTATACGCTGACTGGCTCTGCCGGTCTGGCATCTTCTGGCTGGCAGCTCTTGCCACCTATGGACCCGGGCGGAATGGGTGAACTCGGTATTGTAGAGGCTGAGCAAGGTGATGATGGGGCTCTGATAATCCGCCTGTTTAAGCGTAAATACATCTTAAGTGAAGATGGAGAAATGGTGAAAACGAAGGGGGCTCCAATCGACGTTCCGCTGAACAGCTGGATCGATGTGCGCCTTGATATGCCTGAAGACAGCATCTGGAAAACAAAAGTGTTGGAAGCTTCAATAGCCGGTGCAGATTCTAAACCAGAATAACAACCTTTAACTATTCGCCGCAGACTGTACATTACCTGACAGTCTGCAGCAGAATTGCTTCATTCAGACACCAGTCATATTTAAGCAATTTGAAACAATCAATGACGTAAGTTATGCAACAAGGTCTGATTTGTGTTAATAGCTATTGCTCGGTCATTATGGGGTAACTTTTTACTTCCATCTCCGTGGTTCTGGCCCCCGAAGGGACCCGTGTTGAAGCCATGGTTATACTTTGATTAAAAGAAGCGAATACATTTTTGATAGAGGTAATAATTCTCACTTTGGTAATTAATTGTCTGATCGGTTTTTATTTACTGCTGGGTAAAGAAGAAGTAGGGGGATTGATAATAAAATGCAAAGCAGATAAACAAAAACGAATGCCCCCCAGGATGGGCTATCAGCACCGAAATGATTATCCCAGGTTTCTTTTTTCATTATTTTCAATGATAATTGCTCTAAAACATAGAAAGCAAAAGGAAGAATCACTACGCCTATTGCTAAATAGGTAGCAATGTAAGGCATGTAAGGAGCGTAAGCAGGAAGTATTTTTCCTTCTCGTAAGCCTTTTAAAATTAAGTACACAAGATAGCCGCAGCCAACTAAACCCCAAAGAAAATATTTTAAATAATATTTTAAAGTCATTTTTTACGGTTGAATGAGAACGTGTATTCGAGTGTATCTGACAAAATGGCTGGGGGCAATGAGAGTATTTATATATTGATATCAACTTTCAAAGCACCAGGCAGGGCGATCTGCCTGGTGAGCACTTTTATGGTTTCTGTGTATTAAGCAGCTCTTTCAACTCTATCAACTTCCCCTGCATATGCTGGATAGTCAGGGTCAGTTTGGCGATAGCAGCCATTGGGTCAAGATAGTACATGCCTGAGAGATCATCGTTTTCGAGGTCAACCCCGACAGGCAGGCCTGTACCGTTCACAACTTCAGGAGAGATCTCCTTCATGTCGTTAGCGATGAAGCCGAGCTGACCCGGTTTCTTATCGAGAACGCCCCTGGCTTTCATATCGAAGAGAGCAACCTGCCACCTGCTCACTTCCTCTGCTGCCTTTTCCCGATCGGTCTGATAGACGATATTCTCTTTCAGTTCCCGGTCCGATGAAGTAACGGTGATGGCTCCAACGTCACTGGTGTCTACATAAAGACGCATAGCCCCACTGGTCCAGAGCAAGTTAAACGCGCTCGCGCTGTAACTGCCTTTTGTCCCGGAACGACACTGATAACCACCTTCAACCTGAAGTATGCCTGTTCCGCCACCTGTGCCGCCTTTCAGTTCCAGGGACACTGTTCCTGAGGCCCACAATCGCGCAGAGTAGTCGTTAGTGGTAGATCCGTAATGAAAATCGAGGAACGGTTGCGTGGCCGATAATTCGATGGAGGAAAAGGTCGGGGAATCATTACTTCCTAAACCAACGTTTTTGATAATGCATTTTGAAGTTGCATCCGATAACGTCACCGGGATTATTTGAATAAAAAGGTGACTGGAAACATGCAAATAGGATATGTCAGGGTGTCAACAAATGACCAGAACACGGAACTTCAGCAGCAGGCACTTAAACGCGCAGGATGTGAACAGATTTTCGAAGAAAAAATGAGCGGCACAGTGGCAAACAGGCCAGTGCTAAAAAAACTACTCAAGGCCATCAATGAGGGGGACACATTGGTGGTCTGGAAACTGGATCGACTCGGTCGCAGTATGCGCAATCTGGTATTGCTGATGGATGAACTGCGCCTGCGGGGGATCCACTTCAAGAGCCTCACTGACAGCATTGATACTTCAAGCCCAATGGGGCGTTTCATATTTCATATCATGTCAGCCCTGGCAGAAATGGAAAGAGAACTGATCGTGGAGCGTACCCGCGCAGGTCTGGCAGCTGCGAGGGAGAAAGGGCGCATAGGAGGGAGACGGCCGAAATTAGCACCTGAACAATGGGCGCAGGCCGGGAGGCTGATTGAAAACGGGTTGGACAGAAAACAGGTGGCGCTCATTTACGATGTTGCAGTTTGTACTTTGTACAAGAAATTTCCGGTGGGCGGAAAATAACAGTATACAGGCAGGCATATCATCAGATGGCTGCCTGCTGGTATTGA
>JASGEU010000209.1:0-52948 GCA_047606065.1 Mobilitalea sp. | reverse complement strand
CTTCATTCGTGATGACTCGGTTATGGGTCCAGAAGATGCTGCTTCCTATTCTATATTAAAGGATCAGATTACTCGTCTGCTTGACACTTTGACAGACCGTGAACAACGTGTTCTTATTCTTCGTTTTGGATTAAAGGACGGAAGAAGCCGCACCTTGGAAGAGGTTGGTAAGGAATTCAATGTTACCCGTGAGCGTATCCGTCAGATAGAAGCTAAAGCCCTAAGAAAGCTTAGACATCCAAGTCGTGCAAAAATGCTTAAGGGTTATGAATTGATTTAACATTTATACTAATACTATAGTAACTATTTAGAATCAAGCTCGAAAACCTGCGGTTTTCTCACTGTTTGGCTCTCGCCAAACTAGGATATATAAAAATTATCTTTAGAAAGCAAGCTTTCACAGCTAATTTTTATACATCCTGCTTGGTTCTGTACTGTTACAAACTATTAACAGTAAGGGTTTGAGGGGTATTATAATTTACTTATAACTCTCAAACCCTATCTTTTATATAGGAAGGAATTATTCATGAAACGAATTATACTAATGGTTCTGCGCAGCTTATTACAACTTCCTTTTTGGTTACTTCGTATCAAGCAGCTATGTAATATTGAAAAATATGACGCAGCTACCCGCTATGCTTATCTGCACAAGGTGGTTAAAGTAGTTAATCGCAGAGGCAGGGTTAAAATAGATTGTCATGGTCTTGAAAATCTTCCTTCGGAAATGGGTTATGTTATGTTTCCAAATCATCAAGGACTTTTTGATGCCTTAGCTTTTCTTGAAACCCATGAAAGACCTTTTGTAACAGTGATGAAGCAGGAAGTGAAAGATACCATTTTACTAAAGGAAGTAATACAGTTATTACAAGCAGAGATTATTGACCGTGATGATATCAGACAGTCCATGAAGGTAATTACAAATATGACTCGTCGAGTAAAAAATGGTGAAAACTTTTTAATATTTGCAGAGGGTACAAGATCTCGCAAGGGAAATAATCTCTTAGACTTTAAAGGCGGCAGCTTTAAAAGCGCTATGAATGCAAAATGTCCCATCGTGCCTGTTGCCTTAATCGATGCGTTCAAAGCCTTTGATACAAGTTCCATAAAACCGCTTACAGTCCAACTGCACTATCTCCCACCACTCTATTATGAAGATTATCAAGGTATGAAATCTACAGAAATAGCCGAATTGGTTACCTCCAGAATTAAAGAAACCATACAGACATTTGCGCAGCCTGGCGAAAGTAATTGATTATTTATAGTTCCCAATTTCATATCAAAACCTTTAAAAAGCAATTATTTTTACAGTTTGCCCCTTAGGAGTATTCTGCAAAAGCAATTGCTTTTCTTCTTAGTCCTCTATAGCTCTTTTATATTGTTTGTATATAATTGGATATATTTTCAATTAATTTGCATTATTATTGTAATATCATGTATATATTTAGGATATTGTGTATATTAATTCTATGTTTTTCCATATAATACGTAAAATAGTTGCTTTTACCATTTCTATGGGATATAATATCAGGTGCGATATCAAGTAAACGGTTTAAGGAGATAAGGATGAATAAAACCAAAAGAGCCTTACTATCTATGATTGTAGTTACGACCGTATTCTGTTTGACCATAATTTTCAACATACAATTTCCCCTATTAACAAGAGACGGCAACACATCCGATGAAACAGATGTTGTTGAAACAAATTCAAATGCACTAACCAAAGAAGAGACGAACGGGAAAATCGAATTATTTTCCTATAGTCCCGGTCCTACAGAATCCCCACTAATGGATCAGTATCAATCCGAACAGGATGGTACCAGCCAAACAGAAGACGAAACTCTTGCCCCACTTGCAGTTGCAGACAATACCGCGGAAGATGAAGCAGACGCTGCTGCTATTCCCTCCGAAGAGATAACTGCCGAAGTAGACGATACAAGTACAACCCCAGAGATTAGCGAAGAAGCCCCAGAACCAAAAGCAGAAGAACCAATAGCACTGTATTCCGATATTGGAATTTGTATTGCAAAAGACTATGTAAACGTCCGTAAAGAACCCTCTACAGATGGGGAAGTTCTAGGTAAATTATATCGCGACTCCGGTTGTACTATTCTTAAAACAGAGGGAGACTGGTATTATATTGAATCCGGCAGTGTAACCGGATATGCAAAAGCAGAATATATTAAAACCGGTTTATCCGATGCTGAATTAATCGAAAAATATGGTACACAGACTGCCTGTGTCGAAGTGGATGGACTTAACGTCCGAGAAACCACTTCAACCGAAGCTAAAAAACTAACTGTTATCTATGAAAATGAAACCTATCCAGTTCTTGAGGCAGGTGAGGAATGGACCTTCATACACATTGATGACGAAAATCTTGACGGTTATGTAAAAACCGAAATGATTTCCTTCGAAGTAACGTTCAAAGAGGCTGTATCAAAGGAAGAGGAAGAGAAAATCTTACAGCTCAAGGCTGAAGAACGTGCAAAGAAAGAAACAGAGATTAAATATGGTGATGGATTCAGCTATACAAAGGATGATATCATGCTCTTAGCCTGCTTGGTTCATTCGGAGGCTGGAACTCAGAGCTATGAGGGCAAATTAGCAGTGGCTAATATAGTCCTTAACAGAGTAAAATCCCGTAAGTATCCCGATTCCATCAAAGCCGTTATTTATCAGGCCGGTCAATTTAGTGTAGCGAAAAGCGGCTCCTTACAGAAACAGTTGAATAATTATGGAAATTATACTTCCAACTCACAGCTTCTATCCATTAAAGCTGCAAAAGCAGCTCTCGAAGGTGCCAATAATATCGGAACAAGGCTCTACTTCCACACATACAGGTCTGCAGCCAAAAAAGGCTATACGGATAAGTCCAACAGCGTGAAGTTAGGCGATCATCTATTCTGGTAAACTTTATAATGTAATATTATGAGGGTGTACGCATGTACACCCTCAATTTTGTTAACTATTAATTTTAATTAGTAAAGCTTCTTAATAACCGGTATGCCGTTCTTATATTTAATTGCTGTTTCACCTTGGATTAACGGTTTCAGGTATTCCATCATCTCATCTGTAACATCATGGCCATCTTCTGTAATCCAATTCTCTGGAACTTTCTTCTCTGCATTCGCTACTTCACTTACAGGTACTGTTACATATTCCACCTGATATGGCGCATTGCTTACTCTATTAACTGCTGCCATTCTGCCTGTTTCTCCGTTAAGAGCGCCTGTAATTGCTGTCTTACCCAGCATAATGGATTCAGATAAGTCCGTCTGGCTTGCAATATGAGCTGCGGATCTTTGCATTAAGTTAAGTTCAATGGAACGAACCTTACAACCAATTTCCTTACGAATTACATGTTCCAGCGCAATAGCAGCACCTGCTATGTATTTATGCCCAAAGTTATCTACTTCACCACTTGAAGTATGTTCTGATATATATACCCCTTCGCCATCATGAATTCCTTCACTTACAGCCACAAGAATTCCTGTCTTTATTGCCAATTGCTCACGAACATCCATTAGAAATGCTGCAATCTCAAAAGGCTTCTCACACAAATAGATAAGGTCTGCTCCTGGGGTATTATTTAATCTTGGCAGTGCTGCTGCCGCTGTAAGCCAGCCCGCATTACGTCCCATGATTTCAACAATAGTTACAGCCGGAATATTATAGGCTCCTATATCACAGGCTAACTCTGACATAGTGGTTGCAATATACTTTGCAGCTGAGCCAAACCCAGGGCAATGATCTGTCAGATTAAGATCATTATCAACGGTTTTTGGTGCACCCATGACCATGACATCATAGTCCTTCAACTTGCAATATGCAGAAAGTTGATTTACCGTATCCATGGAATCATTCCCACCAATATATACAAAATACTTAATTTCATATTTTTTAAAGGTCTCTAAAATTTGAAGATAAGGTTCCTCGTTTACTGTCCAGTCCTTCATCTTATATCTGCAGGTACCAAGTGCAGAAGAAGGCGTGTGGGTAAGTTCCTCTAAAGCGGTTTCATCCGTCAGAATTTCGGTTAAATCTATAACATTGCCTTTAATCGCACCTTCAATTCCATTTCTTGCTCCGTAAACGCGACTTACTTCTTTGCCCTCGCGTGCTCCCTGCAATACACCAACCAAGGTAGCATTTATTGCAGCAGTTGGGCCACCGGATTGAGCAACCAATACATTCTTCATTCCATTTCCTCCTATGAATTCAGCAAAACGCTGGTTTATGAAATCCCCTCTAAAGTATTTCATAACCCCTTTACCATAACACACAATGTTAAATATATTGTGCTTCCGGGTGCTTGTCAAGGAATATCGTGAGAGACGCTATACTTTTGTAACAGTTCAGCCATGCAAATTTTTAATATAATAGTAAGGCGAAAGCTTGCTCTCTTAATGTCTATTGTATAGCTGAACTGTTACATATTTTTAGTCTCTTCGTAATTGTTTGATTACTCCGGTAGCTTCCACTGCTTTAATTACGAAATATAAGAGGATTGTCTCCACCGGCAGCATAATCGCACCCTTTATTAATCTTCCAGGCAATATCACCATAAAGGCATTCCCATATAATATGGAGAGCCAGTAAGTGTTTAAAAGATTAATCGTAACGTAATTAATAAGATTTGCCACCAGAATTCTGTACCAGCTTACCGGCCTCTTATACAGAAGGGTTCCATAGAGCAAGCCTGATAAAACCGCACTGATCGTAAACCCATAGAAAAAAGGCCCATTGGGACGTAAAAAGTAGACAAGTACATCGGTAACTGCTCCTACTACAGCTCCCACCACAGGTCCAAATAAATAGTTGGAAAATTCACTCGGCAGGAAAACCAGTGACACTTTGATATCCTGTGTAATAAAAAAGGTGAAAAAAATTCCAAGTACTGCGGCTATGGCTATAAACATAGCCATTACAACTACATTTCTCAATTTTTTAAATTCGAGAAAGGATGAAACATAAACTTCAATAAATTTGCGCATAAAAAAATTACCTCCTTTGCAGACCTTTTACTACAATAAGAGGTAACATCAAAAATCTATTTGACGGCCTTGTTTGTAGCAGCGGGATGCGAATCATGTACCGCAAGTTTCCTTTTCGTCCGGCTGACAACTCCCTGTTCAACCAGCACTTAACGCACATGTTTCTACTCTGCTTATTAAATTTTGTAATCCAAGTATAGCATAGAATTATTAAATTGCAAGATGAATATCTATGTTTATAGTATTTTTTATAACTATTCTTTCGCTAAGGGTAAGTGCTATAGTGATTACACTATATTTGCTTACATTTAATTTCCACATTCTATACTGATCTGATTGAATTTATCAAGGATATCATCAATTATCAAAGCTTTTTTCTCATCTGCTGCCTTGTCTATAACAACATTCCCCTGATGCATCATTACAAGGCGGTTACCGTATTCCACTGCATATCTTAGATTATGTGTTACCATAATTGTCGTAAGCTGTTTCTCCTTTACCACCTTATCTGTCAGTTCCATAATAATATCTGCGGTCTTTGGATCAAGGGCTGCGGTATGTTCATCCAATATAAGAAATTCAATCGGCGTCATTGTTGCCATTAACAGTGCCATTGCCTGTCTTTGACCGCCGGAGAGTGAACCCACCGGAATATTCAGTTTATCCTCTAGTCCAAGGTTAAGGGAGGACAAGCTATCCCTATAGTAATCTATTCTTTTTTTATTTGTACCCAGCTTAAGGTTAAAGGAATTACCTTTATTATCCGCCAAAGACATATTCTCAAGAATTGTCATCGTTGGACAGGTTCCCATAGCAGGATTTTGATAAACTCTGCCAATTCTTCTTAGCCTCTTATACTCAGGCATATAAGTAATTTCTTCCTCTCCAATCAGGATATTACCGCTGTCGGTGGGAATACTTCCACAGATAATATTTAACATGGAAGTTTTACCTGAGCCATTGCTGCCAACCACAGAGACAAATTCACCTTTTTCTACCTTTAAGTTAAAGTTTAAGAACAGGCACATTTCATTGACCGTACCAGGATTATAGTGTTTTGTAATGTTACGCAGCTCTATCATTTGCTTTCACCCTCCTCTTACGGTCATTGCTGATTACTAATATAGCAAGGAATAATACTGCTGTTATTAACTTCATATCTGTAGAAGTAAGTCCGGCCGTAATAGCAATCATAGTACAGGCTTTATATAAGATTGCTCCAAAAACTACGGCTGTTGTTGCCTTTATCGTATGATCCTTTTTTAATTTCAAAAATTTACCGCCTGCTTTTAGAAACGGTCTCTTAGTAAAGAGATTAACACCGATAATAACGCTTGCCAGACCAATTACTATAGTTCCTGTACCCATGGAGATTTCAAAAAATCCACCTTTCTGTACATAGATACTTCCCGCTAATGCCACGAATGCATTTGCAATGGCAAGCCCAACAATTTTCACCATTCCCTTATCCTTTGCCAGAGAGGTTACTAAAGCTTCATTGTCTCCCACAGCTCTTAAAAGATAGCCTGACTTGGTTTTTAGATAGACGTCCAGCAAAAGTTTCATAATTACTACGATAATGAAAAGGATGATAGCTACTAAATAATCCCTCAAGCCTTCCGGTATTACTTTGCTTAAGAAGCTATTATCAAAAATACTTTCCTTTGAGAAAATCGGTATATTTGATCTTCCTCCAATGCGAAGATTAATGGAATATAGAGCAGTCATCATAATGATACCGGATAGTAAATCCCTAACCTTTAACTTTACATGAATGAGTCCAGTTAAAACCCCAGCCAGTGCTCCGACAAGGAAGGAGACAAACAGTGTTAGTACAGGATTCATACCAGATACAATCATAACCGCTGTCACCACGCCTCCAAGCGGAAAGGTTCCATCCACAGATAGATCCGGAAAATCCAAAATCCGATAGGTGATATAGACTCCAAGTGCCATAATAGCAAAGAGTAGTCCTTCCTCCATCACACCAATTGTCATTGTTATTATATAAGACAACATTTTCTTGCTCCTTCCTAAAATCGGTTTTACAAAGTACACATTTACATTTTAATAAGTTACCTATTATAATTACTCTGCAATGGCATCAAACATTTCCTTTGCACTGCTTACAAGGTCATCTGGCAAGGTAATTCCCAAGTTAGCTGCAACTGCTGTATTGCCATAGAAAGAAGCTTCTTGGATGATTTCAAAATTGATCTCGCTGGCTTTCTTTTCTCCCTTCAGAACCTGGGCTGCCATTGCACCGGTTTGCTTTCCAAGGTCAAAGTAATCCAGTCCCACCGTTGCCAAACATCCAATCTTCACCTGTTCTACTTCACTACCAAATACAGGTATGTTCTTGCTGGCTGCTTTTTCTAAAATAATAGGAAGAGAGCTTACCACTGTATTATCTGTTAGGTTGTTAATACAATCTACCTTTTCTAATAAGTTATCTGCTGCAAGAGGTATGTCAGCAGAGGTTGCAATTCCGCTTTCTACGATTTCAAACCCGTAATCAGCTGCAGCTGCCTTGTATTCTTCAATTGCTGATATAGAATTAACTTCACTGGTGCTATACATAATACCAATGGTCTTTGCCTCCGGTAGGATTGCACGAATCATTTCCAACTGACTCTGAACTGGAAGCTTATCACTGGTTCCTGTTGTGTTACCGTTTGGTGTTTTATCTGCCTTCGCAAGTTCTGCTGCCACTGGATCAGTTACCGCGGTAAAGATTACCGGAATATCTGTACCTTTTGCCGCCGCAAAGGAACTTTGTGCCATAGGGGTAGCAATTGCACAGATTAAATCAACTTTCTTAGCTACAAAATTATTCGCTATCTGTGTGGCAACACCACCATCTACCTGAGCATTTTCAAATAATACTTCTAAATTCTCACCTTCCACATAGCCTGCTTCTTTCAGTCCTTCAAGAAAACCTTCTCTGCAGTTGTCCAGAGAAGGATGTTCTGCAAACTGTCCAATTCCAATGGTCACCTTATCATCATCTTTTTTGCCACAAGCGGTCATCAGACCAAGAACTAAAACCATCACCATACACATTACTAAAACTTTTTTCATACTAATTTCCTCCTTAAAATAATTGATTTACTGAAGCTTACTAAAAGACTTACTTGAACCGTTCGTTTTCGCCATATCGTGGTCAGTCTTATTGGTAATACACTTTTGCAGGTCATTACATTAAGGTTTTTGGGTATAAAAAAAGCCCCAAGTAACAACTTACTTGAGACGAATATAATCCGCGGTACCACTCAATTTGACAAGTGAATAGAATTCACCTGACCACTCCTTCACATACAACTATATGTGCCATGATAATAACGGTTATGGTTTCCGTCAACGCCTACTTACATTTCGGGTTGCCCTCAAAAGCCCATTCAGCTAAAAACTCCATATCGCATCCCACCAAACTGCGACTCTCTGTGATGTCGTATCAAAGCCTACTCTTCTTTCTCAACGGTTTCGCTTATTAATGTATAAATATTAATATAATAACTTAAATTTGTCAAATGCTATTTTTAAAAATTCTAATTTCATTTTAATAACTTATATCATCTTTCAGCAGAGCATAAGAATTGAAGGGTTTCGTAATTTTGGATCTGGGGAATAAATAGAAATTCTTATGCTCTAATTCTTATGCTCTATTGAAATGTGATATTTGGGCAATTCTATATCTCTGGTTGTTAATTGTTTTATAAAATCAAACTTATCGTAAATCATTTTCTTTTCTTACGGGGCAATATTTACATTATACGTTATGATATTATGATTAATTGTTTTGTTATTTTGCCTATTAATATCTTTTAAAGATAATTTAATAGTATTTATTAAATGAATTATCCTTATATATTTATATTAATGTCTCATTAAGATATTGTCAATAATCAGTTACATATTTTTCTCATTATTTTTCCAATACGGAAAATTGGTTTAACTCCCGATAAATACCATCTATAATTATTTATACAGAAAGAAGTTAAGGATTTTAGATTTTGTAGATCTATTACTTAAAAACGTACTTGCGTAATCATAGATAAAATTTTTAGATGCGCAGAAAACATGAACTGGAGTAGAGGTAACCATGAACAGATTAAGAATACTTAGAGAAGAAAGACATTGGACGCAAAAATATCTGGGTTCTCTTTTACATGTGAAAAATGCAGCCATCTCAAAATATGAAACCGGAAGGGCTTCCTTAACGGAAGATACCATCATAAAAGCTTCCCAGTTATTTGGTGTCAGCACTGATTATTTATTGGGATTAAGTGATAATAAAAGTGGATTCCTTAATTATGAGGACACTCAAACAAATTTGACTAAGGTGGAAGATATTCGTGAAGACTCCAGCTTTCCATCAAAAGCTGACTACTCTGCGGATGAACAAAAATTAATCTCCTATTACAATAGACTAGATGAAGAAAACAAAGATTACATCAAAGGTCGTATGATAGATCTTTATAAAGAACAGGTAAAAGCTTTGGAAAACTCCGGTACTAACCTGTAATTAACAATAAGTACCAATTTCCTATACCAAATGCCTCACTAATTTTGCATAATAGTCATAGGTAATATTCACTACTATGAAACTTAATACCCTATATATCTCTCATTGAGGAATATATTGGGTTTTTTGTTTATGACAAGTGAAACGACTTGTCGTTCCATCTTGTTTACATATGGTGTCGAATGTTATATAATTAACTAAAATTATGAAAATTGTGGGAGGTACTAATGAAGAAACTAGTAAGTGTTTTACTCATTCTGTTCTTGGTCATTAATGTTATGCCTGTGCAAAGCGCATATGCTGCAACTGTCAAACTGAACAAGACAAGTATTACTTTAAACGCAGGTAGTTCCTATACCTTGAAGGTAACAGGAACAACAAAAACTGTGAAATGGTCATCCAGCGATGCAAAGATTGCAAGTGTATCAGCAAAAGGTGCTGTAAAGGCAATTAAAAAAGGTAGTGCAAAGATTACCGCTGCTGTATCAGGAAAGAAATATACTTGCAAAGTAACTGTAAATGAAGTTTTTAATGCAAAAAAGGCTGTTGAGAAAATTAGCGTTGAAGAAGAAATGGATTTGGGAGATGGTGTAGTAATTATAGTAAAGAATAACTATAGCTTCCCTTACTACCTTACCGCAACAACAGTATTCTATGATGAAGCAGGTAAGATGATGTACACAAGTTCTGATGCGAATTACTATTTTGAAAAAGGCAAAGAATGTGCATTATATTTTGATGGACCACATAATAGCAGTTATGACAAAGTACCCTATGCAAGTTATAAAATAACTTATACAGCAAGAACCGTATTATCCAGCCAGGTTAGTACTTTATCTGATATAGAAGTAACCGCAGATATTAGTACTAATAATGTAATAGCCGAAGTAACAAACACAGGTGAAAAAGAACCTGAAAGCACCGTAGTTAGCATTGTATTTTACAATGGCGGAGTTCCTGTTGGTTACAATTACAGATATGCTGACGTTATAGTTCCCGGAAGTACTGCTTATGTAGAATTCAGCTTTCCTTACGACAGTGACTATAACACAATAGCAGTGGATGATTATAAAATATTTGTTAATTATTCGTATTATTATAAAGATTAATAAAGCGCCCGGTCAGCAATGACCGGGCTTATTTATACGAAGGCAAGGTAAAGTGACAACTAGATTGTTAATCAGATATAAACGCAGCCTTCGATATATAACCCTCACACCTAGTCGCACTTAAATGCTTTCCTAGTAGTTGGACCAACTTTTCCATCAACAACTATTTTACAGCTTTGTTGATAGGACTTAATAGCCTGATAGGTGATTGGCCCACAATCACCATCAATTTCAACCTTAATACCTGCATCATTTAACTCCCATTGAACCCATTTTACTCCCTCGCTAATGGAGCCTTTTGTAATTATCTCTGTTGGCTCTTTATAAGGGTTTTTCGTCTTTGAGGTATTTAACGGTATCTCATAATTCATATATTCGAAAAGCAGCCAATGGGTAAACTTCGTACTGGATATTTTAGTTTGAACTGTTCCATAATCAATCCCTTTTGCTTCAATACAATAGTCATCATCTATTTTAACACCTACATGCCCAATCCTCCATAAAACCGCGCCGATTGGTGCTTTATCCACTGTTGTTATTAATTCTTTTGTTACTGCTGTTTTATACATTTGATACGAACCAATTGTTTTTTTGGTGTACCAACTAATAAGACCAGAGCAGTCTGTACACACTTGTCCTACAAGTCTTCTTGCTTTTGTAACATACATATTTGTAAATATATTGGAATATGCAAGAATAAGACTGTTTAAATACGGCTGCGTCAGCTTTCCATAGCTGCCCTTGGCTCCGTATACATATGGTGTTCCTAATTTGGATTTGCAGTGTTCTGCCAGTTCCACTCCTGTTAATTTAGTCATCTATTTCACCGCCAATCTCTTAACCTCGGCTTCAATTTTCGTATTGATCCACCCATCAAAATCCCCCAAGATTTCTTCTAAAAGTAACTTTCCTGTAAGTCCAAGGTGTAGTAACGCTTTTTCCTTAGCTAGTGCAAATGCTTCCTGCTTTGTCTCTGTATTCCAATCCTCATCAGCCACCTTGTCAACAAAGGTCTGCGCGGTATCCACTACAGCATCTGCAATACATTCCGTAGCTATCAGCAGATACTTTTGAACTTGTTTATCCTTAATATTTTCTTCTATCTCTTTGCAAACTGCCTTACCTAATATAATAATTGACGGTATTATTACCGACGTTATGATGGTCATTAAGATTTCGTTGTAATTCATTTAACTCACCTTTTCTTTCTCTAAATCTTCGATCCGGTTATTTGCTACTTTTATTTGTTCGTCCTGCACAGCCAATTTTTGCTCCACTGCATAGGTCCGTTCAATCACAGTATTATGCTTGTCGACTTTCTTTTCCAGCTGCTCCAGCCGATAAGTCGTAAGCCTGCTGGATACAATAATTCCGCAAAGTGAGCCAATTCCGCTGCCAGCTAATGTGATTATTGCAATTAATACTCCTTCACTCATTCATGGTGAACCAGCCTTTCTTATATGATGAATATTGTAAAAGGAGCCCGAAAGGGCTCCTTGGATTTGGGTAAAAATAGCATCCCTAGGGATGCTGCTTAGGCATTGATTAAGTTGACTACTTCGGTAAATTATTCTGATGTAATGCGGTTGTTCATTAGAAAAATGTCACATATTCTCTGAATTTTTATATCCAGTTTCTTAATTCAACCAATGTTAGAAGTCTGTTGTATTCAATTAATGCATAAAGAGGGCTAATCCTTCTACCATCCAATAAGATTTTACTATTAAAATCTCTATTTCATCTATTTTAAGCACACTCTAATATGTGATCCAACGCTCTCAAATACTACTTAACTCCCTGTTTATTAGTTCGCAGTTTCAACCTATTCGGCATTAATTAAGTTAACTAGCTCTGTGTACTGCTCTGCTGTAATACGATTGTTCATTAAAAATATATCGCACATAGTCAATAAATCTTCGCTGGATTTCTTGCCAGTGGCAATGACCTTTTTCATGTTTTCGTATGTATTCACCTTGTATTCTCCCTTCTTATACTAACCCAAGCTCTAGCATGGATAGTCTAAAATCTGTATCAACTGCTAATTCAGCAATAGTTAATTCTATTTCTTCAATTGCTGTTGCAGGTTTAAGTTCCGGGATCTCAATAACTTCTCCGTTCTCAAACTTAAACCATCCACCTATAAATCCTATAGGCAGTGGGTAAGCTGTTTCATACTCAATGTACCCAGGTACTTCATATTCAACACAATCTCTGATTATGTTGTCTTGATCTAGTTGTATCCAAAATGTTTTTGTCATGTTACCTCCTTACTTGATTGGTAATGTTGTTATGTCAATAGTTGCGTTAACCGCACCTGCTGCTTTTGCGTATCCAAAGTTAATATAGTTACTATAATAGAAATCCGTAAATGAGTTGTACTTATGTAAGTAATCACCTAGGATGTCTGCTTGGTATAACTTTATATATGGTGAACCACCAAATGAAAATGCTAAATGCGGTAATACAGGATTGTAAAAAGCACTTGTGGCTCCGAAAGCAGGCACCGTGGAAGGATTAGTAAGCTTAGTAAACGTATCTCCACTACGTTTATATATATTAATATAAGGAGTTGCATTAGCAATACCTACTGCAAGGTATACACCATCTGGACTAAAACTCACGGCAGTCACATTTCCGGCAGGGTATGAAGTAGGACTAGTGAGTTTAGTGAATGTGTCTCCACTGCGCTTATATACATATAAGTATGGAGATGATCCTGAATATCCTACCGCCATATATATACCATCGCTACTCCATGCTACATCATTTACCGTTCCGTTTGGATATGCCGCAGGAGCTGTCAGCTCTGAAAAAGTGTCACCACTACGTTTGTATACAGTTATGAATGTTGATGATGTTTTGCCAACAGCTAGATAGTTTGTATCTGGACTAAATATTGCACACTTTACAGCACCGATTGATATTATTATATCTGATAGTTTAGTAAACGTATCTCCACTACGTTTATATATATATACTACGCTTGTGTCCAGAGCGGCTGCAAGGTATACACCATCTGAACTAAAGTTTAAACCGCCTATTGTAACCCCTGGCAAGTTTGCAGGGTCACTTAACTTAGCAAACGTATCTCCACTACGTTTATATATTATTAGTTTTGGTGTGCCGGAAGCCACACTACAGGCTAAGTAATCTCCATTAGGACTAAAAGATACAGCAAGACAATCTGCTACTGGTAATGTAGATGGGTTAGTTAACTTAACATAAGTAGTACCATTCCATTTATAGATTGTAATGTAAGGTGCTGTGTAGTGCGTTACTGCCATATATAGCCCGTCAGAACTAAATGCTACATCAGTTGCGGTGCCAGTTGGTAATGTAGATGGATTTGCTAAATCAACAGGTGTATCAAATCCAAAATACCTTCGAGTAGTTACTAAGTCACCTTTTGCGATTGCTTCATAGCATTTTCCCGATGCTGTATTTTGTCCTGCTATATCTGTATGGTCCAGTGTACCAGCTTTACCAAATATAGACTTACCCTTAAGTATGTTTTCTGGTAAAAGGTTAGCATCACCTTTGATTGTTTGTACTCCACTTAAATACTGTCCGGCTGCTATTGTCTGATCTGTTGTTCCTGGTGTGATAGTGGCTGCTGCTTTTGTAGTAATTGATTGGGTAACTTTACCGCTACCGTTATGATACCCGGCAGGGATGTTATACGTACCGTTAATAGCTAGAGCGTGGTTAACTGCTCCGTTGTTAGGCATTGTACCCGTAATTTCGCTATCATCATCATTACTGAAGGTCTTGCTAGCTAGTACATCACCTGCTACAGCGGTGCCTCCGCCTGCACTAGCTTTGATAAAAAAACAATCACCTGTAGCATCATACCAAACTACTACAGCTGTATTAGCTTTAAGTTTAGGTGCTGTTGTAGTGTTAGGCTTATACAGTGGCTTACCATTAATTGTTGTTGCTGTGGCGTTGTTATCTGCCTTAACAATAAAGTTTTTAATACTGCCGTCTGTTAACAAAACGTTGGTTAAGGTTATTGCGGTTGCAGTACCACCAGCTTTCTCGGCTTTCGCTGTTGTAGCCAACTGCGAATTAACTTCGCCAATTGCATCCTCATGCTCTTTTAACGTTTCATCAATCAAATCCCAGTTTGAATCCTGCACGGTTATATCCGGGGGACTGTCCGTTAGTTCTATCTTTTTTAGACCCAAATTATTTGTTGTTTTCATGTATTCACCTTTCCTATATATTGTGTTTCATGTATTACTTATTACTATGGTATAGCTCGTAGTATTTCAAAAACCAAATAAGAATCTACACTTCAATCAAGTACAAATTAATTATTTATGTACATCTCTAAAATGGTATATAATCTTTAATTGTTTGCCATTCCCCAGCTCCTTTAATCTCCAACCAACTATTATATTCAGATATAACATCTGACCAAGTCGAGAAGTATTTAATAACAAGTAACTTAATATGCCCCGGTACCAACACTTTCAAAGCTCTGGCAATATCCTCATACCTGTAATCCTTACTATTGTCTGGACTCAGTACCTGAACTCTAATCAGTCCATATCCTTGTTCCGGGTTATCCAATTCATCTGCTGCATAAAAGGTAATAATACAATCAGACCCTGTGATCGTATTAGCAATATTTTTAATTCTCTGCTCATTTAACTTCTTCCCTTTTTGCAGTAAAGAGATTAGATAACTTTTTCGTTGTTCCAAGGTTCCTTGCCCTTTTATTTTTAGAAATTTCTCAAGCCTTGTAATGGAATCATTAGAAGAACTGGTAATAAACATATCATTCTTAACTTTTTCTGTATCAAAATGAAGCTTATCAAGTAACGGATTCTCTATATCATAAATCACATTAAACTCCATTATATCTTGCAAAAAATCAGGTATATCATCTGCTAGATTTACCGACTGCTCAAGTTTTTCAATTATTTTTAGGTAGGTTTCATATCTGCTGTCTGTACTGTCAATTATAGAAACTATCCCATTCTCACTTACTTCAAAAATAAGAGAATAATTACCTGCAACTTGTGGAGCATTTATTTCTTTACTCCAAGTACCATCACCATCATCAATTAAATGATATGTTTTTCCTACCAGCGTGTAGCGAATATAATCTATCATACTGCCACCACCGTTAAATTAAGGTTATTTAATACCGGTATTTCATCTCCTGATAAAATGATATCCTGTGTTGCTCCATTTACAGTAAGACCAGTAATCTCTGTTATGCTAGGGCAGTCGAGTATTATACTTCCAATACGCATATAACTTACACTGTTTTTTACGTAGACAATGGATGCAAGGTATTTAACTAGTGCCTCTTCTGCTCCTTCTGCTTCTAAATAGCCTTCCGCCAATATGACATTCGCTGTAACATTAATGGATTTTGTTGAACCACCAGTAACAGTAACCTTACTTCCTATTGGAGCAACACCGTTTCCTAACCCTTCTGAATTTGGATCTATGTATTCTTGAAATTTATTTACTAGTGCAGCTTCTGCAGGAAGATATGCTCTGTTGGTTATTGCTATTTTAACTGTATTTCCTCCATTCCAAAGAGGAAATACCTTCGCTGTACCAATCCCCTCATATTCTAAAGCCCATATTTTATACTGCGCTACATTTCCATCCTGAGTTGGGGCAATTAAATATTGCTGAATTCTAGTCCGAAGTTCCTCATCCGGTTCTTCCTCTTCACCTGAAATAATTATATCTGAAAGAGTTGCGCTAACTCCTGTTATATTATCAATATTTTCAAGTGCTCCAGAATATAGATTTCCCAGCTTTCCAGTTTGTTCACAAACAGCAGCATAAATATTCGTAGACACTACTTCTGTTATTCTATAAGTTGTATCATTTAGTCCCCAGCGTGTTCCAATTTCAATAGGCCCGGAAGCTATTATTTTTCTTACAGCATTAGTTGCCGCCTTTCTGCTTAATCCATAATCCCCAGCATTGCGATCCAGATATTCTCCAACAGCAGTATCCACATAGAATAAATCTATATAGTTGTTCAAGTCAAAATATGTTTGAGCTAATCGTAAGGCACAAGGTGCTAATGTATCATATATTATCGACCCCTCTCTTTTGTCAACATCATCCGCTACATTACTTAGCATATCCGCTAATATATTTTCATAGGTCATTGTTTCAAACATCAAATAGTCACCTCCTTTTTATAAGTACTTTGTCCATAAACGCTTGTTACATCAAAGCTACATTCAATGGAATCCCTGACTGTATCAAATGTAAAGTTATCAACTTTCTCAATTCGTTCGTCGGTTAACAGACATTCCTTTATTCTTCTGGCAAGCTCCATTTGTACAAACATTGGATCTTTACCTATTAAGCTCTCTAATTCAATTCCATAGGAGAAACTGTAGATTGGATATTCATATTTCTCTGTATTAAGCATTTTGTAGATTGCCTGTTGTAATGCTTCCTTATCGTCAATATAACCTTGAATTCGATTGCCCGTTATCTTATAAGTTTTCGTCGGAGCTAATGCCTCTGAGGTTGAAATAGTTACGTCTATACTTGAATCCGGTATCATAGTTTCACATCCTCTACTTTGTATTCTTTTGAAACTCCTTCCAAAGATAAAATGATTGAAGTTCCTTTCACTGGAAAGGGTTTATCGATTATCTCAACAATATAGAATTCCTTTCCTCCATGATTTCGAATAATCCTAACCTTCTCTCCAATCAATACATATTTTACTAAGTTTCCTCTCATAAGTTCATTTGGAATAATAAGCTTATCACTTATTTTAATTCCACCGCTAACAACTGTCCCAACAGTTAGACTGCATAACTTTGCATTATTAATATAATTCTGAACAATCTCCTTAATCTCATTAATCAAAGCATCGCCTCCACTTCCATGGTATGTGTAGGTATAAACTCGTGAGTAACTGATTTTACAATTAATCTTTTGTTATACTCTATATCTTCAATTCTTCCAAAAAAGCTACTGCCAGCTCTAATCCTGGTATCTCCAAGACAGCTTAAATTCAAAGTTTCTACCTCTTGATTATAAAGCCTCAACAACACTTCTGCCTTTGCTTTCGCTTTTGCTGCATTTGAGTTATCTATCGTTTCATAGTATTGCAGTAATCCATATTTTGAAACTGAGGTAGTGTCATTTGTAACCACAAACTCACTTTCTTTCGTCGTTTCACCTTTTACAAATATCTTTATTTGATTATAAAATTCATCATCTATAGACGTATCGTATTTATAATCGTAAACCAGGCTTTCATCACCAAGTATCAGGTTAAGCTGTAAGTCCTTTAGTTCATGGATGCATATCTTACCAAACTCATCTCGTAATAAGTACCATTCGCCTTTATTCATCAACGTATCACTAATACCTGAATATATAATATCTAACCAAGTCGAATCGTCCTTTACTTCCGTTGCCAATTTATATTTGGTATCTTTCAAACTACCCTTTTTCAGATGAAAATAATTACACATTCTTGTAGCTAGAGTTGTAACTGTATCTTCTTGAACAACAATGGTATCTTTTGCTTTACAGTAACGAAGCTGATCATATGCTGTTATACTTATTTCTTTTCCTTTTCCTCTACTAACCTTAAAAACATAACCATAAAAAATAGCAGTTGAATTATACTTAAAACTAATTACACTGCCATTTGTGATATTCAGATTCTCGTTAATATAAGTAAATTCAAGAGTACTGCAACCTTCGTTCAAGCTATCTTTAAAGCTTATTTTACTGACCAGCTCACTAATATCATAGACCTTATCTCCGACCTTAACTAAGAACTCCATCATGAAGGAATCACCAACTTCATTCCAACTTTTATTACAGAAGGATTAGAGATAATGTTTTTATTTGCATTATATATTTTAGGATATTTTGATCCATCGTTATAATATTTTTTGGCAATAGCATATAAGGTATCCCCGGATTTCACTACATAGGTTCCTGAGCTTTTTGGATTTTTCTCTTCCTTTTTACTTGAGGTTTTTTTACCAGTCTTTTTATCAACTAGTGGGATATATTCTTGTTTTGCATGATCTTTGTATTCCACAAGTTTAAAAGATACATATTTATCTTTTTCTTCCCCAGCTTTTTCTGTAATTGTTAGACTTTCTATTAATACAAGTGTATTAATTGCATCATTATCAAGCTTATTCTTGGTAGTTTTCCCTGCTAAAAACCTAACTGGTACAAGCTGCTCCCTCCACTCGCTAAATACTTTTAGGTATTCCTCTGCATTTATAAAGCCTTTTGGTGTCACAACATAATGTAAACTTTCATTGGGGAGCTCAGCTTCAAAACTATACTCCTTTAACTCCATATGCGTTGGTACAGCGATTTGACCCAACTTTAATATCTCATATTTTTCTACTGCCTGATTCGTACTGACTTCCAGTTGTTCCGGGTTGACCGGAAGGCGGTAGGTTTTATTATCTCTGTCAAAAAAGATTGCATAATCACTCATTAATATACCCCCTCCGGTGACACCGCAATTTGCTCTTTCAGTATTGTCTGAATACGGCTGAATAGTTGGTTAACATCAGCGGTTTCATGAACATCACCAAAACTTACGGATATGTTAGGTGCTAAGGTATTGGTAGCTATATTGGCAATGTAATCACGCTCCGCCATTTTACGAAGGTAACCTAGGTCTTCTTCTTCCATATTGACATCAACATTTCCCTCAACAGTTACTGGATCTGTTGGAGTTCCTTTGTCACTATATTCACCAATATCAAATCCAGTAACATCTGTAATAGAACTAACAGCACCATTTACCTTATCATATGCCTTTAATCCCCATTCCGAGCCAAAGTCTGCTCCATCTGCGTAATCCATTTGCTCTTTGGTATCCATAACTGTTTTTAATTGAGAGTCCTTTTTCGTATCTGCAATTTCTTTTTCAATACCCTGGGTTAGCTTTTCTAAATTTCCAGTTATATTAACTTTAAAACCTGGAATTGAATTTAATAGTTTATCTAATCCTTTAGCTGCATTCTCTAAAAAGCTTAAAATAGTCAATACCAAACTTAAAAATAGTACTTTAATTGATGCAATTGGATTTGTAAATGCATTTGCAAAGAAATTTACGAAAGCTGCAATAAAATTCCATGCAGTTACAAATATATTGTATAAAAAGGCTCCAAATACACCCACTATACCTCCAATAAAACTAAAGACATCTTGAAAACTGGCACCAAGCTGTGTAACTATATAGATTATTGCTGTGATAGCACCAATGATTAATATAATGGGCAGGTACATCATAAACCAAGAAATAATAGATGCTGCTAATACACCCATAATAACTACACCTAGAGCTATTAAAAGAGATTGAATTATTGTTCCATTGTTTGTAATAAAATTGACTAGTGAACTTATTAATCCTGATAATCCATTTAATCCAGATATTATTAAATTCAGACCTCCCTGAAAGGCTTTACTTTGGGTAATATCACTTATAAGTTGCATTAAAGGGTTTAGAGCATTCATTGCGGTGTTTTTTATTTGTATCCAGATATCAGCAAATGTTTTAGGTTGGCTGTCAAACTTTGTATTAATACTATCAGCGGTAAAGAACATTGAATTTTTTAACATATCTGCAGTAATATTACCCTGCTCTGCCATAGCTTTTAATTCACTGCTGGATTTTCCAGTCCATTTAGTCATTGCTTCACCAATAGATGGTGCACTTTTTATCAAACTGTCAAATTCATCACCTTTTAAGAGCCCATCTGATAAATTTCCAGCAATGCTTGTCAAACTAAGATCGGAACCATCAATCTTAAGCGACTTTTGTAATAATTCCGAAAATGCAATTGCTTGATCATTATCCTTAGCAAAAGTATCAAGTGAGCCAATATCCGTTACTGCAGTAGACATATCACTGTTTGATATGCTGGATCTAGTCGCTGCTGCATTCACTTTATCTAATAATTCCATTTGACTCTGCGAACCATCATTTATTCCAGATAAGCCGTTACTTGCTTTAATATACTTATCATAAACATCCATTCCTTTTTTTAGCATTTCAAGCCCAGATTTAGTATTAGTGGACTTAGACTTTTTCTTGCTATCATCCGCTTTAGCTTTGGAATCTTTTTTTGCTTTTTTTTCTGCTTTTTTGTTTGCTTTTTCAGTAGCCTTTTTTAGTTTGTCAACTTCATCTTTCGCACCCGAAAGATCAGTATCTGCCACATTATCAATATTATCCTTTAAATCCGAAAAATCTCCAGATAAGCTTGTTGCTAATTTTGACAATTTACTCATATTATTGGACATATCTTTTAATCCATTAGTTACATCATCACCAATAAGTCCAGAAAATCCTGAATTTAATAGACCTATATCCATTGCTAAATTATAGGTACTTGTTGATAAATTCAAAAACTTATCTCCTAGAGTTTGTATATTGCTTGAAAGTATTGAGACGTATTTTGTATATGTATCCGTAACTGCGGATAATGCATATAACGCTGCAATATTGCTGGTGATCTCTTCCTTGCTAACTAGAAAAATATTTGATTGTCCTGTATCATTTTCTGTTGCCATTACCTCCTTCTACCTCCTTTCATTTTTGCTTTACTTGAAGCCCTTTTTTCTTCTTCTGCCCTTAGTTGAATACTGGCGTATATAAATGCCTTTTCTCTGTCATCTAGATTATCTAATACCGAAGGCAGAATATGAAGTTTCTGTAATGCAAAGTGAGCCAGATTGAGTTCTGCATCACCTTGCTTAATTAGTTTTTTACTTCTTCAATATCCTCGTTAATATCATTGTCAAGACCACTGATTTCCTGTACTGCCTGTGCTAAGGCCGCATATTCTCCAACATAGAGCATCTTCTGAAGAAGTGCCGATTCACCCATAACGCCATAGGCCTTTTGCAACTCTGCATTTGTTAAGTCTGGGTATACCACCGCAGTTGCTGTCATCGCCTGTACATACTCTGCACGGTCAAAGGTATCTGCTCCCTTTTTATCTTTTTTGGTATACTTTTTGATAAGATACTTATTCTCTTCCTGTGTAATTGGCTTAACTATAAATGGTACTGGTTTGCCATCTTCAATGAATCTATTAGAAATAACCACTTCTTTACTTTCTACTTGTATTGGATGTAAAAATGCATTTAATGATCCCATTGACTTCCTCCTATAAAAGGGGAGCCCTTAGGCTCCCACTTATCTTAATATAATTAATCTTTCTTAACTGGTTTTATATACTCCGGTAGAGCAAAGGATGACTGACTTTCAATACTATCAAACGTAAAATCACTATCAAATGTTACAGGATCATCTGATTCTTCCAAAGTTGCCACTGGAATTGTATTAAAGATAACGTTGCTTAGTGCTACTGTCTGCTCACCCACACTTGACTGTGGATCATTATTTGTAATTAATAAACTGATATTTCCACGTGTTCCATTATTAATATAATTAATGGTTTGGTTTAACTGCTCACTATTCATAAAATATAGAGTTGCAGAGCCCGAACCGGATACGCCTGTAACTTTATGCTGTGTCATTCTGCTGCCCAGCATTCTTCTTTCTTGTACTATTAAGTCAAGTTGTGCTTTAACACTTGAAATCTCAAATAATTCTCTGGTAACGCCATCTATTGTAATAAAGGCGGTTCCTTCCTGTGCTGAAAGTGTGTCTGCTAATCTTGTACCTGCCATGTTTATTTTCCCCCTTTATTTACGCCAGGTTAACAGTAATGTAGATTTTCTCTACGCTGTCAACCGGCTGAATATAGCAATCAATTACTACCGCATCACTTGCTGTACCTTCATTGACTTTTACGTCATCCGCTGCAAAGTTAGTAACTGCAGATAGTCTCTGTAACTCATTGAAATAATCAATTAAATAGGAACGTAAAATTGTTCTTCCTTCTTTGTTATTATTAACCTTACCAACAAAGTTAGATTCAAAGATCTCTACTATGTCATTATTAATGCTGTCAATTGCACGAATAACTCTGTTCTTTTTAAATACTTCACTCTTTGTTGTTGTCGTTGTAGTTAATGAATTAATATCATAAACTGCACTAACGTTCTGCGCTGAATTTACCTTAAAGATAAATTTACCAGCTGTAATTGCTGCTTCCATTTCGGATTTTGTCATTCTTGGTGCTACGTCAACCGCATCCATATACAGCTTACCCGTATTGGACTGATTAATATTAGCACCTGCGGTTACACCTGCAACCCAAGCGGTTGTTTGCGCTGCAGTAAGCGTAGTACCATCGGATAATATAACACCGTTTGCTACATTGATTACACTTTCTTTATCTGCTGTTTGATTTGCCAGAACTACCTGTGCTTTTACTCCGTCATTTGTTCTTAACTCTTCAATCCAAGTAATAATAGCGGATTTCGTTGCTGCTACTTCCGTTCCATCGTAAGGATAGCATAATGTATTGAACTGTACGGTTTTTAATTTAGTTAATGCAGTTTCCACAACTTCTAAAGTGTGACTGGTACCCAAATTATAAACAAGAGCTGTCTGTGCTCCCTTTAGAGCTTCATTTACAAGCAGCTTATCCTGTGCTGTAACACCGGAAGGATAATCGCTATTGGTTGCAGTTACGGTGTAAATTTCACCGGCTGCGCCAACACTCATTTCCTTAAGTAATACTACAACTCCCCTGTCTCCTGGGGTAATGGATAATGGAGCATTGGTAAGAAAGTTGATATATGCTCCTGGTAAAATTTTATTTTGACTGGTCCATGTTCCTGACATGATAACCCTCCTTTATATTTGTTTTTATATAATTCATTCGTTGACAATACTAATCTCTTGTTGCTGCATAAGGCTGGAGGTCAGCTCTTCCTTCCTTTCGCTGTAACGGATATCAAAGGTAAAATGCAACACATCGTCAGTTATCTTTGCTTTCTTATTTCTAATATGAAATGTTCCCACAGCTTCAAAGGCACGTAGCAATTCCTCCTGAACTCTGATGCAATCCATTCGTTTTGCTGGTTGATCACTATAGTAGGAGATATCAAAGAAAACCTCATTAGAAAATCTCTCCCCCAAGCTCTTTTGATAACTTTGCTCCGTTAACATGATTAAAAAGGAGGGCTTTGTAAATGCCTCCGGTAATACTTCATCGTATACTGTATGTCCCGAAGGATATAACTCCTCTAACTTTGCTTTAATCGCATCCTTGATCATATCTATCATGCTTCATCTTCACTTCCTCTCTCTATTACGAACGAAGTGCCTTTTCGATTAATTCTAATCTGGCTCTTAGTCTGTCTCTTTGCTGTTTCATTTTGGAAAAGCGTTCTTCTATCTTTTCCTCATAGGTAATGAATATTTTGTTGCTAAGCATTGCATCTGTAATTGAACTGATCTGCTTTTCGGACAACCCCTGTGCTTGTAATACCTCTAAAAAATTCATGAATTTCTCCTTCCTATATCTACGGTTTTTTACGAGTATTCCATCTCCTGATATGGTACCTGTCCTTGTTCTTTTACGTCTTCAAGCAGGAAAAAGACAGTTGCATTTTACCTTCTATATAAAATCACAGCTCCTTTTACATAGCGTAAAGGGAGCCGGAATTGGCGAGAGCCAAACAGCGAGGAAACCATAGGTTTTCGAGCTTGGTTCTAAATAGATGCATTTATTTAAATATAAACAATTACCTGTAACCACTTGCCCACCCGCTGAATTTCTTCTTGATTACATAACCCCGCGCACCAAACGCAACCAATGCTAATTGTTTATCTAAAGGAGGAGGTACAGATATTTCATTAACTGCAGCTTTCCATACTACTATTCTAACACCTTTATTTGTGATTTGTGTTCCGCTTCTCTTCTAAACCATCTTGCATTTTACTTTGCCTTCACCCAACTGCTTTGTTATGCGCTTGGATACTCCACTTCGGTCCATGTGCAGCTTCATCCCAATTTCCTCCTGGGACATACCATCGACATAGCGATAAATAAATATCTGTCTAATTTCACTGTCCGATATGGTATATATGTAATCATGTATTTGACATTCCATCTCCAGAAGCTCTTCCAGTTTTTGATTGCGCTTTCTTTGCAGCTCATCTATCCACTTCTTACGTCTTTCATTTGCCTGTGTATCCACACCAGAGATATAAATATGCTTCTCTATATATGGAAAATGTTTTGATGACCCCTTCACTCGATCCGATATCATCGGAACTCCCATTTCCTCTAAACGTTTAATCCGAAAGGTTAGGTCTTCAATTTCAATTTTAATGGCGCGGTATTGGTTTAATTCATATTCTTTCATTGTAAATCCTCCTTTTTTGCTATGCCCATAACTTGTCCAACAGTACTTTTTCTAATTCAATTAATGACCCTCTAAACTATCTGTAAGCATCCTTACTCTTGCTTACTCTTTCATACATATGCATCATTACTTTCCAATAGTTAAATAATTTTACATTTTCGCTCTCTTTTAGATAGCTAATAAGGTGTAAAAATCCCAGTCTATTTATTAATAATAGACCTATCATTATAATATAAATCCCTAATCGCAACTATTCAGGGTTTTGTACTTCCTTATCATGATTACAACTCTTTGAAACATGTTGTCTGTGTTTTATATTCAGAATTTCGTATCAACAACGTACAAAAAAACTATCATAAAATTATCAACTAAATAGCTATATCTTTAATCTCATATCCTTCGTTTCTCTAATTTTACTAAATACTTCCCCTTTTGTTCCAGCAATTATTTCACTAATATTTCCTGCTTGTATATTAGATTATACTCTCTTTTAGCTAGTTGTCAAGCTGTAAGTTAAACTTATTTTTACTTTTAGTGTATTTTACTCACTTTTAGCTTGCATAATTTCTCTTTTAGTTGTATAATAAAACTGTATAATAAAGCAATAAATATAGGAAAGGAGAGATCACATATGTCGGAAGAAGAGATCCGAAAGATATTCTCAAGAAACTTAACAAACCTACTTGAGGATAGGAATAAGTCACAAAAGGATTTGGTGGATTTTATAGGCGTCAGTTCCTCCACTGTGTCAAATTGGTGTACGGGGCAAAAGTTACCCCGTATGGACAAAGTTCAGCAAATCGCCAATTGGCTGGGAGTTAATAATTCAGATCTTTTAGAGACCAAAAAGAATGAGACACAGATTACCTATGATGAGATGATTCGAATCTACACAAGAAGTAAGAACGGCTTAACGCCACAGGAAAAGATGAAACTGGCAAAGATTATATTATCGGACGATGAGGGCTAACAGGCATGGATTATGACAAAATCAAGTATACTGTTATTTCAATATATGAACATTGTGGAATTACTGAACTTCCATTGAATTGTTTTGATATACTTATGAAAATGGGGTATCAATGCATCAAGTATTCCCAGTTATCTGAAACTAAATATCAAGCTTGTATGGAGCTTAGTTCTGATGCGTGTACCATAGGGGATACGATTTATTACAATGACAAGAAATCCCCACGAAGGATTCGCTTTTCCCTCATGCATGAATTGGGTCATGTTGAATTAGATACTGATAACGAAACAGAAGCAAATCTCTTTGCCAGCAATATCTTATGCCCTTCTCTGGCATTGCATTTTTCAAAGCTTCATAACATAAGGGAGATTTCGAACCTCTTTAATATTTCTTTAGAATGTGCAAAATACGCTAAAGAATTCTATGAAAGATGGCTTTATAGTGCGAAAACCTATGGAATGACCGATAGTGATAGAAAAATGTATGAGCATTTTTATAAAACGGAGTATAAACATTTTATTTTTAAAGAGACCCAATGCATCTATTGTGATGAAATTATTTTTAATTCCAATAAACCTATTTGTAAAAAGTGTGATAAACCAACAATAGATATGAACTACTTTGAAACTCACCAGGACGACTTATTAATTGCTGAAAACGCCTGGCTTTATAAAGGTTTATAGCCTGCACTTTAATATGTACCCGCTCCTGGACTTCGCCAGTAAGCGGTAATTCCTGTTTAAGTTAAAGACACATTATTTGCATAAATCCGCCGGGAATGCCGGGTTGAATGCGTAGAAGTTCCTTGAATCAAGTTCATCCTGAATTATTCTAAGAGCTTCTCCGAATCTCTGGAAGTGAACGATTTCTCTCTCTCTTAAGAATTTAATCGGTTCACACACGTCATGGTCATGAACTAAACGAAGAATATTGTCATAAGTCGTTCTTGCCTTCTGCTCTGCTGCCATATCTTCTACCAAGTCAGTGATAGGATCACCTTTACTTGCAAATTGTGTAGAGGAAAATGGTACGCCACCTGCTGCCTGTGGCCAAATACCTAAAGTATGATCCACATAATAATTTTGAAAGCCACCTTCTACGATTTGCTCCGGGGTCAGATCTCTGGTTAACTGATGAACAATTGCACCAACGATTTCCATATGAGCAAGTTCTTCGGTTCCGATATCTGTTAATATTCCCGCAACTTTTCTATTTGGCATAGCATATCGCTGTGACAGATAACGAAGGGATGCTCCGATTTCACCATCCGGTCCACCATACTGTGACATGATAACCTGTGCCAGCTTCGGATTTTGTTCACTAATATTAACTGGAAACTGTAATCTTCTTTCATAACTCCACATATACTAGCACCTTCCTTCCCATGGCCATGGATCCTCAACCCATGCCCAATTGTTATCACTTTCAACACGATAGGATTCGATTGGCCCAAAACAATTGGTGTATTCATAAACCGCTTCATTTCTAACCTTAGACATTCTATCCCACTCTTCCAGTGCAGCCTGATCCATCGGATGTGTATCTAGAAATAATCTGAGTTCATCACAAACAAAACTAGTTGCTGTTATACATGCCATTAATTTTTCTCTACGACCATCCATCTACTTGCATCCCCTTCCATACCATTTTAAATCCAGTTCCTTAAATAGGGTGCCATTTGCAAGAGCTACAAATTCATTTTCATAGAGGTCTCTAAAACGCTGCCAAGGAACATAGCACATACCAATTGGAAATCTGTCTCTATCCCTATCAAAGTCCTCCTTATCGCACATGTCATCCGAGGTATAATTGTTCATTAAGTCGCTGCAAATAGGATCATTTGGTCTATAGGGATCCATGTTCATTGACCTGCGCCCCATATTACCACGATAATTCCGCCTATCCATATATTAGCCTTCCTTTCTTATAAGTGAATCTTAGGTAGGATTGAACTGGGTAGAAGGTAACCGTCACGAATTTATTCAATCCATATAAAACCTTCACTTTACATTATATAATGGTAACTATTCAGAACTAATCTTAAAACCCTGCGGTTTCCTCATTGTTTGGTTCTGAACAGTTACAGATAAATGAATAGCATGATAGTTTTGCTGTTCTCTATATATTATGAGGACGGGACACTTCTGTGCCTGTATCTTATGCTTGATTACTTATCATTTTTGTTATTTTATAGACTTTGTTTATATAATGCATAATACCCTGCAAATGATTGACAATATATTTATTTTCATATAAGATTTATTTATAACTTTTGACGAAGGAAGTAAATTCATGTATTATTTTATAATTAATCCAAAATCAAGCTCCGGGCGTGGAATCCGATTCTGGTGGACAGTAAAAGAGGAATTGGATAAAAGAGAAGTAATCTATACCGCAGCTTTTTCTAAATATATGGGACATGCCACAGAACTTACGAGACAGATCTGCCAGGAGAATCCTGGAATTAAGAACCTTGTGGTGCTTGGCGGCGATGGCACTTTAAATGAAGTAATTAATGGCATTGATAATTATTCCGAAGTAATCCTCGGCTATATTCCCTCCGGTTCCAGTAACGACCTTGCCAGAAGCCTTAAGATTTCCAAGAATCCCATTGTTGCATTAGATCATATTTTATCCCCTTCTAAATTTAAATATCTTGATCACGGTAAAATAACCTTTCAAGATATTGATACGGCTCCTCGTAAATTCTCCTGTTCCAGCGGAATGGGTTATGATGCAAATGTATGTAATGAGGTCCAAGCCTCCCCACTAAAGAAACGTTTGAATCGTTTTGGTGCAGGTAAGTTTGTATATATTGCAATTGCAATCAAGCAGCTATTAACAGCCAGGCATATGAGTGCAACAGTTGTGGTTGATGGGATAACAAGAGCCCG
Organism: Mobilitalea sp.; assembly: GCA_047606065.1. Lineage (GTDB taxonomy): Bacteria > Bacillota > Clostridia > Lachnospirales > Lachnospiraceae > Mobilitalea. The sequence continues at coordinate 24,179 of JASGEU010000209.1, read as the reverse complement.
CTTTGATCGTATTCTTCTTGTCTCCAGTATGATTCACATGTATGAAGGCGGAGGACTTAAGATGGCTCCAAATGCCGATCCCTGTGACGGTAAGCTAAGTGTATGCCTCGTTCATGGACTTAGTAACATAAAGGCACTATTATTACTACCAACCATATTTACCGGGCAGCATGTAAAACACAAGGGCGTTGAATCCTTTCATTGTAATGAAATTGAAATTATCATGGACAGTGAATCAGCTGTTCATACTGACGGAGAAGTACCTGCGGTTTGCAAGCACATTAAGGTTACCTGTATACCAGAACAAATACGAATGATTTTATAAGAAAGAAGGAATTATCATGCAAAGACGGATCACTATCCAGACTTCATCATTAATCATACTTCTAAGTATTCTTACGATTATCGCAGAATTTATAGCTTATTATTTATTTGACAGCATTTATCTCATCCTTGCTATTACTTGTTTGCTATCTATCATTAGCTGTCATATTCTTTTGCAAGTTACTGCAACTTATGAAGCCTGCTTTCAGTATTCCGCCTTAACACTTTTTATCAGCCTTATGATTGCCTTTATCTCTTACTTTGGTAAAGTGCAAGTCCTGCTGGTATATACAGATGCAATGCTAATCATTGCTGCTTTTCATTGGATAGTTCCTCTGCTTCATTGCTTTTTCAGGTATATGGTTGAATATGGTGCCAGACTGGAAGGTTTTCTAACCTTTTATAGAAATACTTCTATTTTATTTTTATCCTTTTATTTTTTAGTTATTCTCTATGGGGCATTTGCGACAGACGCATTCTCCTGGGCATATCCAAAGGTATTTGAATCCTTTAATCTTTTTCCATTTGGTATTATATCAGTACAGATTGAAGATTACTTATATGGCAACCTAGCACTTGGGGATATTCTTACCTATCTCCTTACTAGAATTCTTCCGTTCCTGCCTTTTGGTTTTTATGCTGCTCTACTGCTTAGTGGTAAAAAACATTTAACACGGTTCCTGGCATTATTTTTATTTCCGTTATGTATAGAGCTCTTACAGATATTTATTATACCAGCTCGTTGTGATATTGATGATATTATCTATGCCTTGATTGGAGGATATCTGGGAGTATTAATTTATTTTCTTATTAACTTAATCTTCAGAGCTTTTACTGGTAGAAATTTTGCTCTTAGTGAAAATCAGCATTATGGATATGCCAATTCAAAATTACATTTTTAAATTTTTACAAGATAAATAAAACTATATTAATAACTAAGAAAACACAAAGGAACGAATTACACCTTCCCTCACACATCTTGACCAATATCATCGGTCATAAAAATGTATACGGAAAGATATAGTTCGTTCCTTTTTATTTTCTTTTTAATTTCAGTATATCACTTCTTTTCTTCTCACTACTATCTTTTTTCGTTCCAAAAGTCCTGTAATAATCCCCTCATTGTTCCTTGATTAACAACGACATTTGGGAACCACTCCTTAGGGAACAGATTCACATACTGTTTTTGAGAAAAGCGCTCGTCTAATAATAAAATTGCTCCTCTGTCTTCTTTTGTTCGTATTACTCGTCCTGCGGACTGGAGAACTTTGTTCATTCCAGAATAAAGATAGGCGTAATCAAAGCCTGCCCCATTCCTATCATCAAAATACCCTCGGAATAATTCTCGCTCATTACATACCATAGGTAACCCAGCCCCTACAATAACAGCTCCAATTAATCGATCATTCTTAAGATCTATTCCTTCGCTAAAGATTCCTCCCATAACACAAAAGCCAATTCTGCTTTCTGTCGGGTCATCGGTGAATTCTAATAAGAAGGTCTCACGCTCTGATTCAGTCATATTACTGCTTTGAACCACAACTCCCTCTAATTCTTCCTTCGCTAATTCCCATATGGTTAAAAGCATCTGATAGGAAGGAAAAAACACCATATAATTTCCTTTTTTTGCACTGACAAAATCCTTAATGTATCCATATATTTTCTGATATTCTCTGTCATTTCTACGTGTATATTTGGTACTGACATCATTGCCAATCATAATCAAGCGATTTTCTTCCTGAAAGGAGGAGGGTGCATACACAGCATAGTCCTCTTCCTTTTTCCCACCTAATTGCTCCATGTAATAATTAATTGGAAGAAGTGTTGCTGAGAACAGGACTGTACTCCTGCCTCTCTCCATACAGTTTAATAGATTTTTTGATGGGTCCATACATTGAAGTTTTAATCTAAAACGTTCTTCTTCATAATCCGTATAAATCATGTATTTATCATCTAGCAGCTCGTAAATACTTAAAAAATGTTTGATGTTCATATAAAGTCCAAGCAGCTCGTCTTTTCCCTCTGGAATAAAACCGTCTTGTAAAAAGGCTTCATAATCAGACATCATACTAATTAAATGTAAACAGAATCCATCAATTTGCTCCAATACCTCAAACTCATCACAGTCTCTTTTCATGGCTAAAAGATCTTTGTTGCATAACTCGATCTGCCTGGCTAAATTCGCATTCTTATCCTTAATAAGCCTTTTTGCCTCAAGAAAATCTTCTTTATACAAGATTGCACTGTACATTTCTCTTGCACGGTCCACTAAATTATGTGCCTCGTCTATCAGAAATACATAATCATTCTTTTTTTCATTCATAAAGAACCGTCTTAAATATACATTTGGATCAAACACATAATTGTAATCACAGATAATGGCATCCGCCCATAGAGTCGCATCAAGTCCCATTTCAAAGGGACAGACACAATGCTTCTCTGCATATTCGTCTATGTTATCTCGAGTAATTTCATTTTCATTGGTTAATAAATCAAATACCGCATCATTGACGCGATCATAGTGACCCTTGGCTCTTGGACAAGCACCCGGGTTGCAATCCGGTTTATCAAGAATACACACCTTATCCTTTGCTGTAATCGTAACCACCTTTAATGGCAGCCCGCTTTGATTTAAGATACGAAAGGCTTCCTCTGCCACAGTACGGGTAATTGTCTTTGCCGTCAGATAAAATATCTTCTCTACCAACTCTTCTCCCATTGCCTTCACCGTTGGGAAAACTGTGGAGATGGTCTTACCAACCCCGGTAGGTGCCTCAAGAAATAACTTCTTTTTACGAAGTATCGTTTTATAGACGCCGGTAACTAAATCCTTTTGACCCATTCGATAGGAAAATGGGAAGTCCATTGCTTTAATCTCCTGGTTACGCATCTCTGTCCACCGTATCTGCCACGCTGCCCATTTTGCATACTCTGTAATTAGATGATCAAACCATTCATTTAAATATTTATATTCAAAGGACTCCTCAAAATAGCGGATTGATTCTGTTTCCAGATTGCAATACGTCATTCGAATACCAATTTTATTCTCGTCGTGTTTCGTCGCATACATATATGCATAACACATTGCCTGGGCTCTATGTACACCAATGGGAGCATGTAGATGGGACAACTCCATATACATCCCCTTAATTTCATCTATAATAACCTCTGGAGGAAGCTCCTCCTCCAGAAACAGCGGAATAATATCCTCTCTTTTACTTCGATCGATAATTATTCCGTCGGCTCTTCCTTCTATGGTTAACTCAAAGGGAATCTCCTGACTTACTACTGGTACTGTTATACTTAGCGGAACCTCTGCGGTATAGTTTTCCCCCATTTGTTTTTGCAGCTTACGATGTATCCTGCTTCCGGCTTGCATGGCATCTGCTGCATTCTTTGACCTCGTATTATCCAGATCTCCAGAGCACAAGATAAATTCCACAAGATTTCGTACTGATATTCTTATTATTTTTTTATTTTCCTGCATCATGACGCTCCTTATTTGGGCAACTCTTACCAGTACTGGCAGTCTTGTTTAGTATACCACCACACCATGCTTCTGCCAAGTCAGACAACATATTTCCTATGTTTTTACTAATACATTTGTAACAGTTCAGCCATAAGCTCAATTCCGCTTCGCTGCATACGTTCTTAGTGTGTTTGTACAAAATGAAGTAATAGTACTTGCATTTTTTACCTTAATCTGATACATTCTACTTGTATTCCTATTTTTACTAGAGGTACCTCTAATATAAGCGGAACCATAATAAATAGAGGAACAAATTATTAGTATATAAGTGATTGAAACAGGCAAGACTTAATGACGAATAAAAGTAACATCAGATTTCAAATCACTGAAAAAAAGAAAAAGCGAGGTAGTATTATGGGCGGACATAATCACGATGGCGACTGCGGTTGCGGACACGATCACGATCACGAATTTGAACATGATTCAATTACATTATCATTAGATGACGGTACAGAGTTAAACTGCATGATTTTAGACATTTTCACTGTAGATAACAAAGAATACATTGCTCTTCAACCAGAAGAAGGCGAAGAGGAAGACAATGTCTTCTTATATCGTTTTATTCAGAAGGATGATGGCGAACCAGAGCTTCTTAACATTGATGATGATGATGAATTTGAAGCTGTAGCTGATGCTTTCGAAGAACTCTTAGACTCTCAAGACTATGATGACATGTTTGATGACGAAGATGAGGAAGAGGAAGAAGAATAATTTTTCCCTGATTACAAAAGGCGTTTGCAGTAATGCAAGACGCCTTTTTAGTTACTTTCTTTCACCTGCTTGACTGTAGTCTTTTCTTCCTTTAGTTCATCAATAAATCGTGACCACGGCATAACTTTGTTATATCGCTCTTTAGCCCCGTAAATATGGAGTAATTCCTTTGCTCTCGTCATCGCGACATAGAATAATCTTCGTTCTTCTTCGATATCGGCTGGTAATGCCGCCTTTTTATGAGGTGTAATGCCTTCATTAGCATCTACAATAAATACGGCATGATATTCTAGCCCCTTTGCACTGTGCATGGTCGCTATGGTAATACAGTCTTTTTTGTACTCTTTATTTTCTGTAGCTTGTCTAATTAGCTCTTCCTTATATTCGTCCATATAGGCAAACCATTCTTTATAAGTCTTAAAGCTCCTTGCACTTTCCTGAAGTTCATCCAATACCTCAATCAGTTCCTCTGGCTTGATTCTTCGATAATCTGCATATTCTTTCAGATAATCCTCATAACCAATACCACGCCTAATATAATTGATGGCTGCATAAGGATTCATTGTACTAAGAATAGTTAAATCATATTCCAACTGCTCAATTCGTTCTAAAACCCAGGTTTTATCCTCGTAATAATCCCTTACAGTCTCTAAGTCCACTTCCGGAGAGTCAAAGCTCTCTCTGCTGATATATCTCTTAGGTCGATTAATAATCTGCAAATATAGACTTCTCTCAGTCTTTCCCATAGCAATCTTAATATAACATAGAATATCTCGTGTAATCCAATGTTCAAATAAGTTAGGTAAGGAATCCCTCATCTGAAAGGGAATATTATATTCCATCAGCTTATGAAGCAAAGATCCAGAACCATGAGTGGTGCGGACCAAAATAACCATAGCGGATAGGGATATCCCTTCCGTCATTAGTTTTTGTATTTCACTTGCAATAGCTTGGTTCTCCTCCGCCAAAGTATTAAAATACTTACAAACCACTTCATTTCCCTGCCCATTTACTCCCTTGATTACCTTCTCATATCTATTCTGATTACACTTTACAAGTCGGTTGGAGGCTTCCAGAATATAATTTGTAGAGCGATAATTTATATTAAGCACAATCTGTTTACAATCCGGATAATCCTTCGGGAAGTTGAGCATTATTTCGGGTTTCGCACCACGAAATCGGTAGATGGACTGATCATCATCTCCTACAATAAAGAGATTATTTTGTGGTAATGCTAACATCTTAATAATCTCGTATTGTACAAGATTAATATCTTGAAATTCATCGATTAATATGTAATGGAATTTTTCCTGCCACAGCGTTAAAATATCCGGACGTTCTGTCAATAACTGATAGCTTAATAGAAGCATATCGTCAAAGTCTATCAGGTTAGATTTTCTTAATCTTTTCTCATATTCCTGGTAAATACCTCGAAAGATTTCATCCGAACAAGAAATGGAGTAGTAGTTACTAATTTCCATCCGATTTCCTTTTACTAAACTAATTTCAGAAAACAATTCATTTATGAAATCCTTCTCATCCTCATATTCCAGTTCTAACCGATGAATAATCTCTTTCATATATTGATATCTTACATCTTCTTTTACAATATTGGCTCCGGTAAAATGATAGGCATGCTTAAGTATTGTAAAAAAAACTGCGTGAAAGGTACCGAAGTTAACTCCAGTGCGGCTCATTCCTCTTAGACTTAGAAACCGTTCTTTCATGTGAGTGGCAGCAGCTCTAGTAAAAGTAATAACTAGGATTTTATCTTCCTTGATATGACTATTTTCAATTAAATACTTCGTTCTCTCCGTTATTACTGTAGTTTTACCTGATCCCGGACCAGCAAGTACCAACATTGGTCCATCTCCATGTACCACAGCTTCCAGCTGTGCTTCGTTCATCTTCAAACTCTTCTCCTCCTTTCTTTTGTAAATATTTATTTACTAACAAATCTTAGAAGGCTATATTTCTCTCGTCACTTATGTAATTTGTAGCTATATATTACATAAAATCATTACAATCTTATGAACTATAATCTCTATTCATTGTTACCCATGATTGGATTTCATAAAGAAAAATATGAACAGTAAAAAGAATAGCTATACGGACCGCAACTTGCTAATTTGCATAGAATTTTGAGATGGTAACTAAGATTAAAAAAATATATGTTACTAATGGCAGCAGTTACACTAATCAAAGAAACCTTTAATTTTAAAGTCTCATTTAAAATTAGTATGAATTCCCGCTTCGTCAAATTGCGCATACACTTACAAATTGGTAATATTATTGCGTAATTTGACGAAGCTAAAATAAAACATATGTTTTAACACTCAATTCATGATATAACCTAACTTAATTTATCAATTGCAACTTGAAGACGGTGAAGGCTTTCTTCCTTACCTAAGATACTCATGATTTCATAAGCACCACCAGGTGTGGATTGTTTCCCGGAAACCGCTGTTCTTACTGGCCATAAGCCTTGTCCGTTCTTAATTTCTTTCTCTGCAATATAGCCCATCAACAAGGCTTCAATTCCAGCTTCAGAGTAATCCTCCAACGCTTCAAATCTTGGTAAAAGATCGGTAAGGACACGCAAAGAGCTTTCTGCATCTGTCTTCATTTTCTTATGTGTAAACATCTCTATATCATAATCTGGCAGTGCTTCAAAGAAGTCTATAATATCTTTAATATCAACCAAGGTTTCTATTCTTGTCTTTACTAAAGCTGCCACTCTTCTGGTATCAATCTCTCCGGTGATTACTTCTTTTATATAAGGAAGTGCTAATTCGTAGTATTTCTCAAAGTCCATACTCTTAAGATATTCACCGTTCATCCAACGTAACTTTACAATGTCAAACACCGCAGGTGCTTTATTAATATGAGTATAGTCAAACTCTTTAATTAACTCCTCAAGGGACATAATTTCTGTATTGTTAGAAGAGCTCCATCCAAGTAATGCAACAAAATTGATAATTGCCTCTGATACAAAGCCTTGCTCCAATAAGTCTTCATAAGAAGAATGTCCGCTGCGCTTACTAAGCTTCTTATGCTCTTCATTGGTTATCAGTGGAAGGTGCACATAAACTGGCTCCTCCCAACCAAAGTCCTGATACAATCTTGTATATTTTGGTGTAGAGGATAGGTATTCATTACCACGAACTACATGTGTAATCTTCATCATATGATCATCCACTACATTAGCAAAATTGTAGGTTGGATATCCATCGGACTTTATTAAAACCATATCATCAAGCTCTTCATTGTCTACAGTTATGGTTCCAAAAATTGCATCGTGAAAGGTGGTTGATCCTTCCGTTGGATTGTTCTGACGAATAACATAAGGAATATTGGCTGCTAAGTTCGCTTCTATCTCCTCCTTTGTAAGGTGAAGACAGTGTTTATCGTACTTTGTAATTTCCTTAACATCCTTTGCATCCTCTTCCTCTTCAGGAGAATTACCAACTGCTGTTTTTAAAGTCGCAAGTCTATCCTTTGTACAGAAGCAGTAATAAGCAGCACCTTTTGCAATTAATTGCTTTGCATATTCCAGGTAAATGCCACTTGACTGACGTTCACTCTGAACATAAGGGCCATAACCTCCGTCCTTATCCGGTCCTTCATCGTGAATTAGACCAGTACCCTTAATTGTACGATAGATAATATCTACCGCTCCTTCTACAAGACGTTCCTGGTCCGTATCCTCTATTCTTAGAATAAATGTTCCATCCTCATGCTTTGCGATTAAATACTCATATAATGCCGTTCTTAAATTGCCGACATGCATTCTGCCAGTGGGGCTTGGTGCAAATCTGGTTCTAATTTTACTCATTCTATTAACCTCACACTATTTATTTTATTACTTAATAAACTGTTCTTACTTATATTCTTGCAGAATTTGATTATAAGTATCAAAGTCAATGGTTCCACTCTGTATCTGTTTAATAAGTTCAGGATCCATTGACATAATTATAACAACAAGATAAATCACTACAATTATAAACATAATAGCAGAAAAAATCAGTGTAGCTCTTGCCCAGTTTTTCTTGCTGGTTGGTGTGTTACCGCTGACCGACCATACAATCAGCATGATTAAAAATATTAGCCAGCCTACAAATGGTATAAACAAAATTCCATATGTACCCAACCAATTAAGAAATGTCGTTGGTCTATTGTCTTCTGGATTCTGTGGGTATCCTTGTCCCGGATATCCCTGTGCTGGATTTCCCTGTTGATATGGCATTCCCATTGTATTAGGATAATATCCTTGATTATTCTGCATTTCATGTTGTCGAGGATCTGCATGATACGGAGCCTGTGCCTGTTCTCGAAATGAATTTCCACAGTAGTCACAAAAATTTGCTCCCTCATTCTGACTCTCTCTTCCACAAACCTTACATCTCATATTAGCCTCCATCTGCCGCTTCAGCGGCATACAAATTATGAGCGAAAAGCACATCCCCGTGCCTTTTGTCGGCTGAAAAAATTATTCAACCTATCCACTTACTTATTCTAAGTTTTATCAATAATGGACATTATAACACATTACTTTTGAAAATCCAATCGGTATCTTGTCTGCAATTGTTTCTTCTAACCCTGCAACATAACTGTTTTTGATGTGTTTACTTTGTATATTTTAGTCCTAAGATACGAAAATGAGATATCTGAAATTATTCCATTTCAAATATCTCATTTTTAAATCATATTTTATTCCATAATCGTGTTTTTCTAACTATCCCACTCATATTAGCCTTCTGATCTCATGGCTTCAATAGCACTAATCTTGGTTGCCCTGCGTGCCGGAAAATATCCAGAGACCAGACCAACTATAATGGATATCCCAAGCGACATGAATGGTAAATAGAATGGAATTATGGAAAAGCTGGTATTGTTTGTATCATACATATAATTGCCGGACATCAGCGCTCCAAAAATAGGTGCACCGTACTTATTGATACCCCACGAAGCCAGATAACCCAACCCGATTCCAACCAATCCTCCAAACAAACCAATCATTCCTGCTTCAAATAAGAACAATTTACGAATATCCTTTATGGTACATCCAAGAACCTTCATAATACCGATTTCTTTGGTTCTTTCATAGATGGACATTACCATGGTATTTGCAATACTGATTGCAGATACCACCATGGCAACAGCACCTAAGGCACCTAATACCATCTGTAATGTTTCGGAAGCTTCTTTTAACGGCTCTAAATATTGCATTTGGCTATAGGACTGGTAACCCATTTCTTTAATTTTATCCTGTACGTCTGATACATTGTCAACATTATCCACATTTAGTTTGATCGTTTGATATTCGTATAAGGATTTAATTGCTTTCTTACGATCTGCTAAGGACAGGGTGTTACAGTATTTCAAATAGATTTCCTTAAAGTATTCGGTATCCATATAAATACTCCAGTCGAACTCCCCTTGTGTCTCCACCATCTTGGCAATGTTTGTGAGAGGCATTTTAAACGCCTTCTTTTTAGGGTCTGCCTGATAGTCTTGAAAGGATAATACAACCTTTTCCTTCTGAATATCAACTTCTACCGGCTGCCACATCATGGACTTCGGATCAGAAAATCCATTGGGCATAGAGGACCCAAAAACAATTGGACTATTGTCCTCCTCATCGGGATATTCACCGTATTGCAGCGCAGGGAAATCAAAATCCCTCATCGCTTCATAATCCATGACCTGTATACTGATCCACGCCTGATATTTTCCAGAAGTCAGTATCGCTTGTTTGTAGATTAAAGGCGTAACAGCTTTTACATGATCAATGGTCTTAAACAGTTCCACTACACTATCATCTATGACTTGTTTGCTATTATTCCAGTTGCCATTATCATCCACATATCCTGCGTTAGCATCAACTGTAATGGTGGTTAAGCCACCCTGCTGCATGACTTGTGAGTCAAAGTTGTTCTCCATTCCTTTACCAATGGAAACCATGATAATAATAGATAGTGAACCAATGATAACTCCCAGGACTGTAAGAATTGTTCTGGCTTTTCGGCGAGACAAACTCTTTAAGCCCATTTTGAACAGATCATCAATCCTCATAAATCTCAATTCCTTTTTTAATTTTTCTGCGTGCCAGTAAGGTTCCAAGTGCTATACTTACAAATAAAACTGCTACAGAAATACCGATTACAAAGAACCAGCTGGAAAGAAGAGGATCTTTTACCTGACCCGCACCTGGATCTACCACCATACCCTCACCCAATTCACCGGTATATCCAGGGTCAATGTATCCGCCGTCTGTTATTACTTCTTCCACAGGCTGTTCCTCTATTAAAGCATCATCTGTTCCTATCGCATCAACAGGAACCTCCTCTGTTCCGGTCGCGTCTGTCGCTGTTTCATCTATTACTGTTTCATCGGTCACTGCGTCATCTGTAACCGTTTCGTCTGCCACATCACCTGTTACTACTTCGCCTGTTGCAGCATCCGTTGTGGTTTCATCCGTTACTACTGGTTCTGATACTGTTGTACTTGATGAAGAATTTTCTTCTGCTGCTATTTTAACGTCTTTCGTTGTACTTTCTGGTACTGATATTTTAACATTAGGTTCTTGTGCAACCGCAACAGATGTGGTAGCAACACTACTGCTTTCTACTGTACTATTCATATTCTTAATGTCCTCCATTCATCAGACTTCCCTTTTATAATCCTTTTTCATCCTGTTTACGAAGTCTCGCTTTATAAACATTGATAATAACTTTTCTTGTAATTGGTATAAATAAGAGGAAGATTACGATTTGAGCCACTATAAATGCCCATAAAGGTAAAATTTCTTTTTTAGGAACACCATCATCAGGATTAAATACACCAGTTCCTGGATCAATTGGACCTGGATCAATGATTGTCACTCCCGAAACAAACGTAGAAAAGTCCTGTGTAAACTCTACTTGATCGCCATTACTATCTTCAAAGGTAAATCGCAGTACACCTTTTGCGTCACCTTCTATATTTGGTGTAACTTGAAACTCGACATAAGATGGGGTACCTTCTGCAACATTACCAATTATCTGCATTTCTCCATCTGACTTTATAAAATCACCTTCTACTTTAGCAATAACATTATTTAAAGGTGATTTACCCATATTATAGAATTCAAAGGCTAAGGTTGCTGGCATTCCAACGGTAATCGCACCATCATAGGAATACACTTGAACGTTATTTACCACAGGGCGGGAATTCTCAACCGCTTGAAGATTTAACTTCTCGGTCTTGCTCTCACCTATTTCACCCGTTGTCGGGTTCGGCTCTGCACCGTCATATTCATATTCAATAGTAATTTCAATTGGATATGCTTTTGTTGTTGCATCAGATTTTACCTTCATTTCCAGACTATTGGTTATGGTTTCTCCTGCTGCAATCTTACTTATGAAAAAGCTGTTACTACCTTGTGTTACTGTGAAAATGTTATCTGCCTGAGATATGGTTACTGTAATATTCTTTGCCGCCACTGTAGCATTGGTATTATAAAGATCAAAGGTAAAATTAAATATAGAACCTGCACGAAGTTCCTCTGCATCTGTGTAATACTTACTAACAATTAACTTTGGCTTACTAATGCCACCCACATCATTAACTACATCGCGAACAGGGATAACTCCTGTACTTTCTCCTCCCTTATAGGAGCATTTCACAGTAATACTGTTTAACCCTTCGGTTATATTATTAGATACAAGAAATCCAAGTGTTACCTGAATCTTTTCCCCTGCCTTAATCTTGTCATAATATAAATAAGGTTCTGATTCTAATGGTATAAAGGTCGTTGTAGATAATCCTTCTGTTGAAATCTTTACTAGCTCTGCATCAACATTACTTTTATTCTCAACTTCAAATGTTAACTCAACTTTATCACCTGCAACTGGACTAGCGGGCGACTGTGTTACGTTACTAATAATAATATTAGGACTTCCTTCCGGCGGCACAGTTGGTGTCGGAGTTGGAGTTGGGGTCGGGGTTACAACATCAACATAAGTTTTTTCCGTTACAGTAAATGGGTTACCTGAAGCATCTGTATAACTGATAATTACCTTAATTTCTTTTAAACCACCTGTAGCATATTTAGATACTTTAAGTGGGATGTCAACACTGCCGGTCTTGCTCGCTTTAATCGAAGCTGCAGATATTCCTGCGGTATAATAATCTTTCAATATACCTTCAGAGCCTACACCTGCGCTGGCATCATCTATGGTAACCGTAATATTTCTTGCATCAGCACCGCCAATATTTTTTAAATCCACACCAAGTTTAAAGGTTTGACTTAGTTTTAACCCTTCCTTTGTGTCAATATTTTGAACTGATAAATTAGGTGCTTTTGTTGTGTTCGTAGGCGCTGTCAGGTTAATGTAACTTTCGAACTTAGAAGTTTTTTCTTCTCCACCTGTAGTCTTATATGTAAAATTAGCTGTTATTTTTCTTCTGCCTGTTTCTGCATTAGAAAAGATAGTAATAGGTAAATTAATATTCTTGGAAGCTCCCGCTGTTAAATCACCAATTTTAATATTTTTAACGGTGTACTTACCATCAATTCCATCTCCGAAATCCATTGTAAGGTATACATTCATAGCTGAAAGCTCGCCCTCATTCTTGATTAACATGGAGATGTTTGTATCGTTACCAATACTCGAGTTCTCAAGATTAATATTGTTTGCTGTTAACTGAACCGGAACCTTCTCTTCCTGTACTTTAATTTTAGTTGATATCGTACATTCTAAAGGTGTTTGATCTTCATAGTAGCTAGGTGGTGCATATGTAAATTTAATCTTTATTGGATATGTGCCTATTTTAACATAATCACTTGCGGTTACATCGAATTCAAGTGTTGTATCAATACCCGAGTATACATATCTTATTTCTTGGCTATTAGACTTAAGAACAGGTGTCCCAAATGATAAGTATCCACTTTCATCACTTATTTCAATTGTTGGTGTAGTTATTAATTCAGTTGCCTGTATCGTCATCTTTACATGTGCTGTCTCACCGGGTTTCACTATATTCTCTGGGTTTTCTTTTACTTTAATTGTGTCAACCGTAGTTGCAGCCTGGATATAATTATTATTTCCTACAAAACTTGTTACTACCATAGCAATCGCTAAGAGAGCAACTAATACCTTCTTCATTCTCATCCTGATACCCTTCCTTTTTATTTATTATAGTGGTTTATTCTCTATGTTTAGGATACATCAGCCACAACATCAGCAGATTGTACTTCTTCTTTTATTGCATCTTCTATTTTTGAGTCTTCTTCTATTTTTGAGTCTTCTTCAATTATTGCTTCGACTTCTGTTTTTAATTCTTCTCCCAGTGTAGGATTATCTACCTCTTTAGGAGTATCCTCATGATGAATAATTTCTATATCTTCAATTTTACCGTCCAAGATGTGAATAATTCGATCCGCATACTCTGCAAGCTTTCTATCATGCGTAACCATAACAATGGTCTGTTTATTATTCTTAGCCATGTTTTTAATGATATCCATTACCTCTTTTGACGTTTTAGAATCCAGATTACCTGTTGGTTCATCAGCAAATACGATTTCAGGACTACTGACAAATGCCCTGGCAATGCCAACTCTTTGCTGCTGACCACCACTCATCTCCTTCGGCTTGTGCTTAAGTCTTGAACCTAACCCCACTTTAACCAGCATATCTTTTGCTAATTTTTTTCTGCGTTTTGCAGTAACATGCTTAAAAATTAAAGGGAGTTCCACATTCTCAAGTGCCGTCATCGTGTTAAGAAGATTATAGGACTGGAATACAAATCCCAGATTGTTTTGCCGGAACTTTGCCAAACCCCTCTCACTCATCTTGGGAATATTCTTTCCCTTTATTAAAATCTGCCCTGCAGATAACTTCTCAATTCCAGCCATTAAATTAAGCAGCGTAGACTTTCCTGATCCAGACGCACCATAAAGGCAGCAAAACTCACCCTTCTTTATCGTAAAACTTACATCATCTACCGCTAAGATGCGTTCCTTACCCATTCGGTATATCTTCTTAACATTTTTTACTTCTATGATGTTCTCGGATTTATTATTCATTTTACTCCTTTCTTACCTCATTTTTATGTTCTAGCCTATGATTAATAAAACGAGCAAATATCAGTTTAAGATATGCCCCAACGGGAACCGCCAGCAACATTCCCATAAACCCTCCCAATGCACTGCCAAAAATCAAAGACACGATAACAATGAGTGGATGAATCTGGATTGATTGGCTTAATAACTTCGGTCCAATAAAATTACCATCTATCGCTTGAATCACTAACAGTGCAATCATTGAAATAACCCAGGTCCTAATATCTCCATTGATAAGGCATACTAAAGATGTGCTAATATAAGCAACAATTGGTCCAAAGTAGGGAATTAGGTTACCAATTCCAGCGAATACACCTATAACAATTGCAAACTTTACACCAGTAATCGTTAATACAATACTTATCAGCAACATCATAACCATAGCATCGGTTAGTTGTCCTCTGATATAACCAGAGAACACTCTATCTAAGTCATTAATATTTCTTTTTAATTTTTCATTTGCACGTTCTGTAAATAATGCTGTACTAATCTTTCTAAGATAATCTACAAACATTCTGCCGTCCAATATAAAGTAAAAACCAATGATAAAACTAAAAATTAATGTTGTAAAATATCCAGAAATATTTGTAAAGGAATTAACTGTATTGTTTACAAAATTCTTTAGCATTGTAATTACATGAACACCAACTTCTTTAACATACCCTTCAAACTGATCGGCTTGAATATCAAGCTTTTCTAATTCTTTTAAGAGGCTACTAGTCAACCCATTAACATTCTCTATTAATCCTTGCGCTAATTTCGTGATATCACTTAACTTCGCAAGTCTTATCTGATCGGTTAATGTAAATACCAATAAAGAAATCAACCCAGTCAAAGCCAAAAGAAAAATAAATATAGCAGTAACTGCTGCCCAGGTTCTTGGCACTACAATTCTTCGAAACACCTTTAGCTTTTTTAATTTCTCATATTGCTTCTCAAAAAATACAACTAAAGGCTCCATAAGATAAGCAAATACAAAACCAATAATCACGGGCTTAATTACCCTAACCACCCAGCTCAAAACCTCTATCAGTTCATCCATTACTTTTGGTGCATTCCATAAGAGTAATCCTATTGTAATTATAATGAGTACCGTAATTATTACATACAACGATATTTGAAAATACTTCCAGTTAATTTTATCTTTCCATTTCATCCGGGTGGAATCGTCTCCTTTCAAATAGGCAGTATTATTTTAACACTGCTTTACCTCCAACTTGTATCATCATCTTCACAGCAATTAATTTATTGCCACGGATTACTATTCTATTATATTTTGCCAACCTCACATTCAATCATTATAATTGAATAAACTTAGAATGAGGGGTTGCAAGCTTGCAAGTAATACCCTTATAAACCAACATAATCATCATAAAGATGTTTTTCATGCTATAATATCAGGTGCTAACTGCAATTTCAAGAATAGTTTTTTTACAAGTGAAAGATCCCGGAATGCTGACTCATAAAGCTTCAGATGCTGCTGTTCGACCAGTGCCAATTCCGCAGCAGATATCCTGTCTTTACCAAATCTTGCCCTTCTGACAACCTCCATACAATAGGAGAATTCCTCTTCCTCAACATAAGGACAATTCTGTTTTACAAACTCTTCATTATCCTCCAGTCGATTCCTTTTTTCCCCAAGGGCATGGCAAGCCATGAGAATCTTTTCCATCCTTGTAAATAAGACGATGGCTTTTACGTTTTGGTTCCATAATTTATTTAATTTATTTTTACGATATACGTAAAAAATAATTATCGTAAGAAAAACTATTCCTCCTATTATTAACAAACTCTTCAGAATACCTGCTAAAGCAGTATTTTTACTAACCTGCTCCTGCTTTTCTGCTTGTTTTGGTGGGTCCTGTTTCGGAGGAGCCTGTGTCGGTATAACCTCCTTCGGAGGCGTTGTTGGCGTCGGTGTTAGTGTAGGCGCTGTGGTAGGAGTTGGATTTACTTCATTTTCTCTTTCACCTAAGGTTCCTAAATCAGGCCCTAATGCGGGGGTGAAATCCATTGGAATCCAGCCAACACCATCAAAATATATTTCTACCCATGCATGGGCATTAGAATCCAGCACAGATACGGTTACCTCTTTTGAGTATTCTGTAGAAGAAACTGAAAGTTCCTCCGTTTCCTCATTATTGGAACTACTAATTACATCTTCCGGACCTACTGCATAACCTTCTACATACCTTGCCGGAATTCCCATGGTACGAAGGATCAGTGTCGCGGCAGAGGCATAATGTGCACAATATCCTATTTTATTTTCATATAGAAAATACTCTACAAAATCCTTCCCTTTGGGGAGTTTTCCCGGAGCAAGTGAGTAGCTGGTGTTTTGATCCAAATAATCTTTAATATATATAATCTTCTCCATCTTCTCCGAGTTTGAAGGATTAGCCATCCATTGCGGGGAGAATTCATTCTTTAGCATATCAAGACCTTGCTCAGGAAGAACGGTATAAGCTTGATATACAAAATCTCGATACATATCTTCATATATACCATATCCATTTAATCCCGACCCCAGCATCCCCAGCAAATCTACCTTCTCTGGATATTGAAGATACATTTGATATAGATCCATCATATTATAAAATTGTATCTGATAGGAATTTTCATTTCCTTTTACTTGCGAATATAGATCCTGTACATATTTAATATTATCATTCTTGCTTAAATCTGTAAAATACGGAATATACATGTAATTCTCATTTGCCCCCTTGTATTCCACCGACATGGAATAAGCTGTAAAAGGCATTACCATGAGACTACCTGTGAATCCCCCCTTAAGTTGATCTGTTACAACATATAGTTGGGAGGACTTGCTTGATAAAAACAGCTGACTCACTTGATTAAAAGGAGAAAATATATCCTTGGGGAACTGGTTTAATATTGATGTACAAATTCTATCCGTATCAGAGGAATAACGATCCCAACTATTTCCCGTATACTCAGCACCAACATACCCTTTCAGGTATACTCCATATTCCATTGCACTTAAAGGTGCCGTAATTTTTAATTGTTCTTCATAATCATATCTAATCTTTCCTTGGGTTCCTAATTTCCCACCGCTTAATCCACCGTTAGAGTATTTCTTTGGAAATATTTTCAAATCAGACATTTTATCCGTAACATCTTCAATTGAAAAATTCATCATAGCTGTCTGAATTTGATTTCTTGTATCATTTATTTGCTGTTCTGCTCTCTCTTGATCCTTTGGCAGAAGAAGTCTTATGATGAAGAATGCAACCAAACTTATCACACATAACCAAATTGCTGCACTGCTGTTAATACGGTGTAACAACTGCTTTTGGTCATTGTTATAAATCTTATTTGTATGAAAACTTGATCTTGATATATAAAGTGTTACTGCTAAATATGCAATTAGAAAATGTTCCGGCGGAATTAAGCCCATTGCAAAACATAATGTGATCGGAAGAAATAAAAGAATTCCGGCTATTAATGCTGCCTTATTTCTCACTACCGCAATGGACAGGCAGGTAACAAGCGGAATGGCAATCATAATTAACAGCCTGGTACAATCCTCTCCTGCTGTCATATAGTCTGCAATATATTGAATAGAATTAAAGCCGTAATAAACCGACAACCGTTGCAGCAGGTTATTTTCTAATATATAAAACCCATTTTTTAAGCTATCCAACTCTGCGTATAGATAGAGTACATATATTCCTCCGCCAAAAAACACTTTTACAAGGTTCATACCTGGGAACACGCATAGAGTAAAGGTGATAAGCACAGAAATTAAGATCGCTGCATCTACAAATAACTGTCTTACTGGCAGACCAATACTATAATTAAAGACTCCCATAAAACACCAGCTGCCTATCAAAATAGCTAGAAATTGCACGATACGTGCCTGTATTGGGAATCCTGGTTTTCGTTCATCCGTCATGTAGACAGCAGATTCCATGTAAAGTCCGTCTTTTTGCTGTTTGCTCATTGCTTCACCACCAGTTCTATCCATTAACTATAAACTACTTGTGATTATTAGTATATATCTTATATGACTAATTTTGTTAATTATTTATCATTATGTTATAAGCTCTTTTATGCTGTTTTAAATTGTATTTGTTTTTCCATATCATCATTTCCACATACTGCATCTACAGACCATAAGCGTAATCCTAATTCACTTAATTTATCATGTATTTCCATTGGCAAACTATTCTCATTTTCTTGATCCTGGTTTGTATTCACATGAATTATCTGTCTAGTCTGTGCCCTGAATACAGATAGGGCTGTCATGTTTTCACTCTTCAAATCTCCGCTAATATAATACAGATCGGTATAATTTTCTTTTGGAAATTGAGCCATATATGAATTTAAAGCATCAAGCGATGCTTCATATGGTAAAGCTTGAAGCAAACCGTCAACCGCTTCAAATAAGTCGGTTTCTTCCCCTACCCGAACTCTATGACAACGTTCCTGCTGCCTGTCATACCAACTAAAGTAATGAAGCTGTCCCCTGCGAATAAATGTATATGACATGGAAATAGCCGTTTCCAATAAAGCATCCATAAAGGAAAGTGGATTCTTGCCCTTGGGAGTACTTAAATCAAGTAATATGAGCACAGAACAATTGATTGGATCGCTGAATTCCTTAATCATCAATTGGCCCTGTTTCGTGCTTAATTTCCAATGAATCCTTTGTAATCGATCTCCTTCCCGGTATTCACGAATAGCAAATACTTCGGACGGGTCATCACCACATTTTCTTGTAGAATATTGATCACTATCTGTTACTATGGTATTCCTACTGATATCCAGATCGTCTGTAAGCTCATAATAGCGCGGTAATACCGCTGCTCTTATTTCTCCCTTTGATTTCTTCTTCAAGGAAAATAGCTTCAAATAATCATAGATTTTAATACTTTTTATGCTAATAATCAAATTCCCGGCATATTCAGAATAGAGATGAAATACCACATTTGTTTTCGATCTTCCATTAACAGATAGATAGAATTCCTTCGTGTGCTTTTCTTTTGAATATCCATTTTGATAAGTAATGTATATTTTCATATTTGTAATTGGAAGAACACTTGGATTATTAATTAAAAGAGTGATGGGTACCCGTTCACCCTTATTAACAATATGAGCAGTGGATACTAGTCCTACTCTTAATCTTCCATATAGATAGCTTAGGATTCCAAACAATATAAAGGGTAATACAAGAGCTGTAAAAAAGATGACCCCCATATAATAAGTATAATACAGAATTGTCAGCAATCCGACTACTATTAACAAAAGCAGGTACCGCAATTGTCTCCAGAGCATAGATATAACCGTTCCTTTCGTTTAGTAGGTTTCTCTAGTTATGATACGAGGTGCGCGTACTACACGAATGATATCGTCTAGGAGATTCTCCACCGTAACATTATTAATTCTTGCTTTCGGTTTTAATAAAATACGATGAGCTGTCACATCTTTAAAAACATACTGTACATCGCTGGGAACAACATAATCCCTTTTGCTTAAAAATGCAGTTGCTTTTACCATATTCATTATTGCCAGAGACCCCCTTGGACTAACTCCAAGATCAATTAATGGGTTTTCTCTCGTTTGTTGTACTAACAAAGTGATATATTCGTAAATGGAATCATGCAGATATACACTCTCCACCATATTTTGCATCATTAATAATTCATCTTTGTCAACGACTTGTACTATCTTCTCCATGGGATTACTTTTTTGTCGTTCTTTTAAAATACCAATCTCACTTTTTATATCCGGATAGCCCATAGACAACTTAACCATAAAACGGTCTAACTGTGATTCCGGTAACATCTGGGTTCCTACAGAACCAATGGGGTTCTGTGTAGCCATAACTACGAAAGGCTTCGGCACCTCCCGGGTAATACTGTCCACTGTTACTTTTCCTTCTTCCATAACTTCCAGCAGTGCCGATTGCGTTTTAGAAGAGGTACGATTAATCTCATCTGCTAAAAAGAGATTACACATAATTGCACCCGGCTTATATTGCTGACTCTCACCATCTTTACTCAAAAGATGATATCCAACCACATCTGTCGGTAATACATCCGGTGTAAACTGCAGTCTGTGGTGCTCAAGGGCCAGGGCCTTAGAAAATGCCAATGCCAATGTCGTTTTACCCACTCCGGGATTATCCTCCAGTAGAATATGGCCTTTGGCTAAGATTGCCGTAAGCACTTTCCCTATTATCGTTCGTTTACCGATTACAACCTTGTTTACCTCGTCCATAGCCTGTAAAGCTTTCCCGTTCATTGGAATCATCTGTAACACCCTTCCTATCTTTGTAATATCTTTTGTATTATATCATAGTTTGTCCACAATTCAAATTAGAATGGCATTAAATTCAAGATTTAATGTAGATTGCCTATTTTGCTGTATAATAACTTTGTGAAGTTATTATGAATGTATTGACTTATACTATAAAATGATTAAAATTAACTCTATGAGAATATTATGGAGGTAGCAAAAAGGTGAACAATTCTAAAAAATTGAAAGTTAAAAAAGTTAAGGTGGACAGGCTCTTTGAGCAAAAGCCTATTACTAAAATATCAAAGCCATGGATTATTACTGCTGCGATTTTAGTAGTCGCTCTAATAGGTGCTCTGTTATTTGATCAACTCTATGAGAGCACTCTTTTCAAGATTAACAACGAGAAATATAAGTTAAGTGATTTAGCTTACTATTTCTACAACGTAGAATCGGAATATGATTACTATGATCAGATGTTTGGCGGCGGTGGCGCATACTGGGATATGTCCTTTGATGAAGCGGGTACCACTGTTCGTGAGCAGGCAAAGCAAGCAGCAATCGATTCCGCAATCAGTGCAGAAATTCTTTACAAAGAAGCCGTTGCTGCGGATTATGTATTGACAGATGAAGAAAAAGATACCATCAGCACGAATGTAGCTACACTTTTGGACAGCCAGCTTACCGAATCTGTAATTAAGAAAAATCATTTTACTAAGAAATCCTTAACTGATGTTCTTGGTAAAGCAACCTTAGGTGCTCGTTATCGTCAGGATAAAATTGATGCTTTTGATATTGATGATGATGCTATCAAAGCCGGCATTAACTATGATGAATACAGACAATATGATATTGAATACCTGTATATCTCAACACAGACAACGGATGATGAAGGCAATACTGTTGCACTGTCAGACGAAGAGAAAACTGCTGCTTATGACAAGATCAATGGGGTATATGAATCAGCCAAAACTACGGAAGATTGGTCAACTTTAATTGCTGATGATGAAGAAGAATTAACTTATAAAGACACTAACTTCCTGGAAAGTGGTACAACCTTCTCCGAGGATTTTGAAAAAATGATGATGGGCATGGAAAACGATGCTGTAAGTGAAATCTATGAAGACGAAACCGGTTATTATATCGTTCGTATGATTGACAACAATTCCAGCGAAAGCTATGATACTGCTGTTGAAAATGCAATTACAACAGAAGAGAATACACAGTTCAATGCTCTTTATGAAGAGATCAAAGCAAAATATGATATTGAAAAGAATGAAGGCGCTATCAAAGGTTTAAATATGGGCAGCCTTACCATTTAATTCAGCTTAAAATAATAGAACCAGTAACAGTTCAGCCATAAAATAATATTAAAAATGTTAAATAATTGAATAAAATTTTCCTTTCTTGAAATAATATAGTTGAAAATTTCAGAAAGGAGATTATTATGGCAAAGAACAAAGACAACAATTACAAGAACAGCAAAAACACCACGACTAGCAGCAATAAAAGTACTACGTCCAGCAGCAACAAGAGTAGTGGTTCCATGAAGGATACCCACGCTCAGGTTCCGGACAAAGGTCCAAGCCGCAGTGGTCCAGGTGGAGAATAACGTTATTGAATAAGACCAAAATAGCACTCCTGAATAACTTAGGAGTGCTATTTTAATGCAATGATCTTAATGGATTTTATTTGATTGATACAAGGTTTTTTATGGACACTTTGGCTTAGTGGCTCCTCCTGTTCCAAAGGGAATTACAAAAGTGAGTATTCCTGATGCATAAGGAGCAATATCATATTGTTGAAAATAAATTACTACACCTTCTTCTGTTAAATAGAAATTATTTGCTTTAAAGTTCTCAGCAACTAATTTGGGATAATCATCAAACACCATCGTGGTATTTGCCTTAACTTGCGCTTTTATCTGGTTAATAATACTTTCAATGATAAATTCACTATAATTACTTTTCCCCGGGAAAAAGTCAGCCAGTTCCGCACGTTTACTTTGTGCCAGATTCCAGGTATCCGAGGTTCGAATTGTATTTCCATGGGCACCACCTGTATATTCGTACTGATCAAAATATAGGCTAAGCATACAATTCTCATTATAAGTTACGGTATATTCAGTAACTGCCTCATATTCATGGACAGGAAAGTCATTTGCAACTGAATATTCATAGTCCACCATAGCTTCCTGATATAACTGCATAATATTCGTTCTTTGATACATCACTGCCTTGGTTCTATAATAATTATTTAGTTTATTCGCAAGCGTATGATAGGTGTTGGAGATAAAATGCGGATATTTTATGCTATAATGCATTACCTTCGTATTTTTATAATATAAATCCTGTTCTAAGGTTCTCTCTTTGACGATAACATCGTTGCCCGGCATAATCAAATCCCCCTTGCAATGTTTCCTTAGCACATCATATGCGAATAAAAGCATTGATATGCTTGTCATCAGAGGGGATTACTCTACTCGTTAATCCGTTATACTATTTAAAGCGCGCCACTTAATTCCTGATAGACCAGCTGCTCAATATTTCTTACTTGTTTCTTATTCATGGAAAAAGAAAAGACTTGCTCACTGGCATGAAGAAAGTCATAAAAATTGCAATTACCCGTTCTTTCCCCTATTCCAAACAAGGTACAATCAATGTAATCCGCACCTGATTTTGCACCTATCAGAGAGTTTGCAACTGCCATGCCCAAATCATTATGAACATGCATTTCTATCTTTAAATCCGTATTGGCTCTTATGGTCTCCACCAGCTCTTTTGTTCTGGTTGGTGTCAGAGTTCCAACTGTATCCGCCACTCTAATTGTACTGACTCCTGCTGCCTTAAGTTCTTTTATCAGGCTTAACATGAAACCGATATCTGATCTTGAGGCATCCTCCAAACCCACGGTTACATCAATCCTATCCTTGGCAGCAGTCTCAACACATTGTAAGACATTTTTCATTACCCAGGTTTTATTCTTTTTTAATTTACTGTAAATCTGAACATAGGATACTGGTGTACCTATGTGAATAATATCTGGTTTGCAGGCGATGGACCTTTTCACATCATTTACATTCATCCGGCTCCAAACAGAGATTTTTGCTTTTTGTTTATGTTCAATAATGTTGTAAATGCTTTCTTCTTCCACCTCACTTAAGACAGGGGTGCCAGCTTCAATTTCATACACTCCGATTTCATCCAGCAACAGAGCAATCTTTAACTTATCTTCTGGTCTCAAAGCAAT
>JASGEU010000208.1:0-22042 GCA_047606065.1 Mobilitalea sp. | reverse complement strand
GACTGTTTTCCTGCAGCTTCTTTACGTAAATGTGCTGTAATAATACCCCCTTCTTTATTAAGGTCAAAAAGAACGAACATGGATCTATTGGACCTTAATAAAGAAGGGGGTATTATTACAGCACATTTACGTAAAGAAGCTGCAGGAAAACAGTCAGAAGCTGCTGATAAGCCTGTTGTGAAAGACAATAAAACAATGGTTGTATTCAGTGGGGATCTTGATAAGGCAATCGCTTCTTTTATTATTGCAAATGGAGCTGCTTCTATGGGTAAAAAGGTCACTATGTTTTTTACCTTCTGGGGATTAAATATATTAAGGAAACCGGATAAGCAAAAGGTTACTAAGGGGTTCATGGATCGAATGTTTGGTGTAATGATGCCAAGAGGAAGTAAAAAGTTGAAGCTCTCCAATATGAATATGCTGGGGATGGGTGGTAAGATGATTCGCATGGTCATGAAGAACAAGAAGATATCGTCCCTGGAGGAACTGATTCAGTTTGCGATTGACAGTGGGATTGAAATTGTTGCCTGCCAAATGTCCATGGATGTTATGGGGCTGAAGAAGGAAGAACTATTAGACGGAGTAAAGATTGGTGGAGTAGGTTATTATCTGGGTGAAGCAGAGGATTCCAATGTCAATCTTTTTATATAGGGAATTACAACTAATCTGATATATTCTGCTTATTTGCTTTATTGCTATTCATACTTAAATGAAACCGGAGGTTATTTTTATTTATGTAGATTAAGATACATTTTACATTTATCAGTTGGGTACAGGTATTTGTAGAAAGTAGGAACAAACAATGGTATAATCAGGAAAGGATAAGCATAATAGTTTTAACAGTGTATGTTGTCCACATCGATTTTATTGTTTTGTTATAATCAAAAAATGAAAGGGGGAAGTGATATGTTAAGTAAAAAGCTTGGGTTTCGATTAGTATCGATAGTTCTGGTGCTTTTGCTGCTAACAGGATTGCTTCCCCTTAAAGCAATCGCAGAAGTACAGCAAATCCAAGAGTTAGAAGAAAAACTGGAAGGGATATCGGATGAGGAAAAAGTAGTCTTAGAGAAACTCTTTTCAATTAAACAAGAAATTGATGGGCTGCGAATAGAGGAAGAAGCAATACAGGCAGATATAACAACACTTAACGAAGAAATGAAAGAGCTGGAAGAACAGATTAATGGGCAGAAGGAAGAATATGATCTGCAGCTTTCCATACTTGAGAAGGTGCTGGTTAATTATCAGCGAGGCGGAGCAACCTCCTATCTTGAGATATTATTAATGGCGAATAATTTATCCGACTTTTTAAAGAGTTTAAATATTATGAAGGATATATCACATAACGTGAATGACCTCCTTACCGTACTAAAGGATAATAAATTAAAGCTGGAACAAAAACAGGAGCTTCTGGTTAAGAAGTCTTCCGAATTAAAAGAAAAACAGGAGGCACTTCTTTCAACAATAGAAAATAAACAAGCATTACAGCAGGAGCAAGAAGAGTATCTGGCTACACTACTTAATAAACGAGATTATTACCAGGAGCAATTAGCGCAAATAGTCCTTCTATGGACGGATAATCAAACCTTATTTGCCAATCTAATGAAGGAAATTAACGATATTATTGCAGCTGGATATTTTACAGAGGAAGATCTTAATTTAAACATAGGATTCTTTAACATATCAGGTTATTTGGAAGAGGAAACTTTCAACCAAATAATTGCGGATAATTCCACACTTACTCCGGTAAAATTCCTTTTTGACGAGGAACAGGTAGTAATTGAAGTAGTGGATAAACATTTGGTGCTTAAGGGACATTTTATCATAGAAGGAGATAAAGCAATTGAATATCAGGTAGAGGAAGCACGCTTCTTTGATCTGCCGTTAGAACCGGAAACCTTGAAGGAACTATTCCAAAACGGACCGATTGTTTTTGATTTTGAAGGAATTGCAAAGGATATGATTCAGATGGACTTTCGGATTGAAGATGTCTGGAGCGAGGAAGGAACCTTAAACTTTATCATTTATCCGCAGTTCTAGCTGATGGAAAGAGAAGTTTTTATTCTAAAGTAACAAGTTTGGAGCAGAAAACCTAAACGAAAAATAATCTTTTAGCACTGTCTTTAGATTTGCTGAGAACCTGTGTAGGAATGGAGAAAAGTATGATTGAACTAAAAGGAGTATCCTTAATCTATCCGGATGGAACAGAGGCCTTAAAAGAAGTTAACCTGCATATCGACCCTGGCGAACTTGTATTTATTACTGGGCCAAGCGGTTCCGGCAAGACAAGTCTGCTTAAGCTTATGCTGGGGATGGAATATGTGACCAAAGGCTCATTAAAGGTATGCGGACAGGTAATGAAGCGCAGTAGAAGCGGTAACATTAGAAAGCTGCGAAAGAAAATAGGTCCGGTTTTTCAGGAATTTAAATTAATTGATGGAAGGACTGCTCTTGAGAATGTAATGATGGGCATGCGCTTTCTGGGAATATCACCGCGGAAAATGAAAGCAGAAGCTGTGAATGCTTTAACTAGGGTTGGATTGGAGCATAAGATAAGAACAAAGGTGGAGCATTTATCCTGGGGAGAAGCCCAAAGAGTTGCCATCGCGAGAGCATTAGCCAGAAAGCCTGCGATTATACTGGCGGATGAACCTACCGGTAACCTGGATCAGACAAATGCACTAAATATATTACATATGCTGACTTCCTTATGTGATGAGAATACAGCAGTAGTTATTACGACACATGCGACTCATTTGATTGAAAACAGGGAAAAGGCAACCTATATTCGAGTGAAACAGGGAGAAGTCACTGTAGAATCAAGGGGGAGGCAGCAATGAAGGTGTTTTTCTATAATCTAGGTTACTTTTTGAAAGAAGCTTTGAGAATAATTCGCTTTCAACCTTTGTCCAACCTATTCTCTGTAATTGGAACCGCATTGATTTTGTTCCTTTTGGGACTTGTTTTAGCTGGTTGGAGTATCGGTGATAAGCTGGTTACCTCTTTAGAGGAAGAGGCAGCAGTAAGCGCTTATTTTGCAGATAATATTAAGGAAGAGCAGGCGCTGCAACTGACAGATCAGATAAAAGCTATGGAAGGAGTTTTAACAGCAACCTATCAGAATGAGGAAGAAGCTTACGAGCTCAATAAAAAGCTCCTTGGAAATGAAGCAGAAATACTGTCCTTATTTGAGGAGAATCCTTTTGAAGCGTTTATTGATATTAGAATTGAACTTGATTCTATGGATACGATACTTCAGCAAGTATCTGACCTTGAGGGAATCGAGTATGTAAGAGATAACAGAGAGATTTTAGAAAGATTAAAAGGAATTGTCAGTGCAGTGAAACTTCTGGGTATTTTAATAGCCATGGCAGTTGCAATCACAACCCTTATGATTATATCCCATATGATAAGACAGGGAATCTATAATAATAAGGAGCAGATTAGGACACTTCGTTTGCTTGGAGCACCGGGAAGTTTTATCGGTCTGCCTTTTGTTTTAACCGGAACACTGCTTACTGTAATTGGTGGACTTGGGTCTGCTATTTTCCTATCCTATTTGTTAACAAAAGGATATGGCGAGTTAAGTGGATATCTGATGTTTTTACCGTTCCCTCCTATGGAAGAATTAAGGGAGTGGATCAGCAGCATAATAGTCTTGGTTAGTTTGGCTCTTGGCTTCTTTGGAAGTCTGTTTGGACTTACTTCCATTAGTAAATCGGATTAATACTGATATGTCAATTTGAAAGATACTCATTCGTGAATAATCAATTTAACAAATTTGTGCATGATTTATTTTACTGACGGGTGTATAATAGGTCAAATGAGAAAAATGACAGGTAAAGAAGATTATACCTTTACTTTATGAAAAAACTGATAAAGGAACTAGGAGGCAAATTATGATTAGCTTTGTTAACGACTATAGCGAAGGTGCTCATTTTGAGGTACTGGAATTACTTTTAAAATCCAATTTGGAGCAGAACAATGGTTATGGACTTGATGTGCATAGTGATAGAGCCAAAAAATATATTAAAAAACATTTAAACAAAGAGAATGTTGATATACATTTTATTTCTGGCGGAACCCAGACGAATTTATTGGTGATAGCTTCATTTTTGCGCCCGCATCAGTGCGTTATTGCTGCCGATACCGGACATATCAATGTTCATGAGACTGGTGCGATAGAGGCGACCGGACACAAAGTGCTGGCAATGCCTTGTGAGCATGGTAAATTAACAAGACAAGCTATTGAAAAAGCTCTGAAAGAACATTCGGATGAGCATATGGTTCAACCGAAGATGGTATATATTTCTGATTCTACAGAATTGGGTACGATTTACACAAAGAATGAACTTATTGAGATACATGAAGTATGTAAGAAGAATAATTTAATTCTTTTCCTGGATGGTGCCAGACTTGCTTCCGCACTAACCTGTGATAGTAATGATCTGACACTGGAGGACATTGCTAAGTTGGTAGATGTATTCTATATTGGTGGTACGAAGAATGGTGCACTATTCGGGGAAGCTCTTGTCATCTGTAAAGACGATTTGAAGGAGGACTTTAGATACCTGATTAAGCAAAGAGGAGCATTACTTGCGAAGGGATTTGTTCTTGGAATTCAATTTGAAGCTTTGTTTCAACCCAGGGAGAAAAAGGGACAAGAAGAGCAGGAGATATTATTTTTCCAAAATGGCAGAAATGCAAATCTAAGAGCACAGGAACTGGCAAAGGCTCTGACGGCAGCAGGATATGAATTCTTTGCACCTGTTTACTCCAATCAGTTATTTCCTATTCTTACTAAGAATGAGATAAATCAATTAAGTAATCAATTTGGATTTTTAACACAACTTGAGATAGATGAGAATTATACTGTAATTCGCCTGGTTACCTCCTGGGCGACTACAAAAGAAAACGTGGAGGAATTCATTAAAGCGCTTCCCAAAAAATAAATTGAAATAGGATATTCTGTATATATTTTAAAGCAAACTAAGGGGGATTGAAATGGATTTAAAACCATGGAACAATGATATTAAGCACCTAAGGGAGATTATATTCAGCCCAGACAAGCTTGAGGAAAGCATACAAGTGGCTTTGAATTTACATTCCATGGTGCATTCAGGGGTTATGTCTGGAACAGAGTTGAAGACCTTTGAAGATGAATTGTGGGAAGGGCTGAATGAGAGTACGGTCAAGACCTCATTAAATGAGAAAGGTCGTACCATTGCATATGGTATTTGGCACTCCACCAGAATTGAAGACATAACAATGAATCTCTTAGTAGCAGGTGAGGAGCAGGTATTTAACAAAGGGAATTGGAAAGAAAAAATAAACACAGCTATAATTGATACCGGCAATGCATTGTCTGAAAAGGAAATATTAGAATTCAGCAAAGCTCTCAATATACAGGAACTAAAGAATTATCGGATTGAAGTGGGCAGAAGGACCAGGGAGTTAATCAAGCAGCTTACGATCCGTGATATGAAGAGGAAGTTTGATCAGCAGAGGCTGCAACGGATTTTGGATGAAGGGGCAGTCTTAAAGGAAGAAGCTTCCGTTTGGCTGATTGATTTCTGGGGAAGAAAAAATGTGGCAGGGATTTTATTAATGCCAGTGACCAGACATCATGTAGTTCATATCAATGAATCTTTAAGTGCGAAAAAGAAAGCCAGAGCATGATATATTTATAGATAAGTATAAAAGTAAGCATATAATAGGATTATCTAAATAGATAGCTATGAAATAATAATTTAAAAATAAATAATGGAATTATTTGAACCCAAAATGTTAGAGTAAAAAAGCTGGCTCTCGATACTGACAAAATAGAGCCTTAATCTAACATAATGGGTTCATTATAGTTTTATTATTATAATCTTGACAAATCAAATAATCTATTAGGGAGTAAAGCCTGCAAATTGTTCACCTAATATATCCTTTAAGGTAGATATTATTGCCTCATCTTCTCCAATATATTGGACAATTAACGTTCCTTTTTTATAAAAATGAGGAACTGAAACCCAACTGACTTTAATGTTATTTAATGGACCGCTATAGCCGGCTCCGTTAATGTCAATGCGGCTTGCTTCTTCTTCCATTTTTGCGTTGTTTTTAAACAAATAGATATCAAGTGTTAGATCATTATCAAGTAACATTCGTTTTCTTGTCGTTGGAAGAAAATCCTGCTCGGCATCCTGCATTTCAAATTCATAACCCTTGTCCATCATAGCATTTTCAAATTGCTCTAAATTATAAGTTTTTTCAGGGTCGGTTTCTTTCTTGCATCCAATCAACAATGATGCTGTAATAGCTGTAGTAAGTAATGTTACAATAAATAGTTTGACTATTCTTTTTTGCATCTTTCTACTCCTCTCCAATTAGGTATGTATTTCCATTTTCTATTTAGACGACAAAAGCATAGGGATTAGTTTCATATTAATTACAATTACATTGATTTTGTGTAATTATGTAATGTATAATATTACCATATATGGATTTTCAATTATTATCAATAAAAATCATCGAGAGGAGGATAAGAATGAAGAAATTGTTTTTATCTGTTTTTTTAATAGCTATGTTATTATTATCTTTGACTAGCTGCGCAGGCAAAAAAATGACTAATGATAAAAATACCTACTTTTATCTTGGACAAAGTAATTCCTGGTTGGTTACTTATTCTATAACGAAAGTGGAATCCACATATTATGATTCACTTTCGATTCAATATATTTTTGATGATGAACAATTAAAAGAAGAAACGCAGAAAATAGGACCTATAGAATATCAATTAAATGGTAATTCTATCAAAGCTGAAAGTTCATCTCCGCAAGAGCTTCAAGGTGTGGGTAATTTTCATACAGGTAGTATAATGAATGCTGATAACATTAAAGTTACATTTGATAAAGAAATTGATTTATCTATTCAGTGGCGAGATAATGAAGAGAGTATAATACTCAAAAGGCAGGATTAATTAATGTACAATCTTTCATAATTGTAAAACAGACGAGGGTAACGTACTCCCTTTTTAAATCTATACCATGACATAAAAATAAAATTAAAAATTTAATCTTAAATACTAAACCACGTAAATTACACTGTTTTATCGATAAATTACGATAAAACAGTGTGATTTTTATATAACAAAGTATAAATTAAACACTATATCCTCCTCCTGTGACTTCACTATATAATGCTAGTATGAATTAACATATATCATGGTGTTAATTTCCAAATAATTACTGTATAATACTTATTAGTTTTTAAAGAATGAGGTGTACGATGCAAAATAAAAAAGTAAAGTTAATGTTAGGATTATTAATATTTGTACTTAGTATAGTAATTTTCTGTATTTGGCAGAATAATGATATTGTTATTTCAAGATATGTGTATGAGAACAATAAAATTGGAGCTAAGCTGGATGGATTTAAAATCGCACAGATATCGGACCTGCATAATAAGGAATTTGGCAGTAACAGTAAGAGACTATTAGATAAATTAAGGAAAGAAAAACCTAATATCATCGTAGTTACAGGTGATATAGTGGACAGAAATCGAACTAATATCGATATTGCCCTGGAGTTTGTTAAGGGTGCATTAGAAATAGCTCCGGTATTTTATATTAGCGGAAATCACGAGTATTCGATATCAGGCGGAGAATGGAATAAGCTAATGCAGAGTATGAGTGATTGCGGTGTCATTTTTATGGATAATAAAGTAATCGATAGTTATAAGGGTGAAGAGATTGGGTTTTATTTGATTGGTCTTGGAGATAAAAATCTTACAGATGGAACGTTGCAGACTTTAACGAGCAATCTAAATTCGGATAAACTTAAGATTCTATTGGCCCATGAACCACAGAACCTTAAGTTATATAGTCAAACAAAGGTTGATCTAATCTTCGCAGGGCATGCCCATGGAGGGCAGTTTAGATTACCCTTCGTAGGTGGATTGATTGCGCCGAATCAGGGATTCTTTCCAAAATACACTGCAGGAACCTATACGGAAGCCCAATCAACCATGGTGGTGAGCAGAGGGTTAGGTAATAGTGTTATACCGGTAAGAATATTTAATCGTCCTGAAATTGTTATTGTTACACTTAAGAAAGTATAAAAGGAAATTGTAATTCAAATTCAGTTATTACTTATACAAAGGTTGCGGCAAGTTTTATCCATTTGCCGCAACCTTAAATTAAACTCAACTTGATTTATGCAGCAATTCTGATTCTCTGATTTTAATTGTTATAGGAATCTCTATAATTGTCAAGGCAACAAAGATTAACATAGGGAGAGCTACAGAGTCAGTAGTTTGGCTGATTACTTCAAAAAGGAATACGAAGAGAGCACCAGAAATCTGTCCCATTAATAAAATTAGTCCAAGTGAAGTTCCTTCTTGTGCAGGGTATGCAACCTCAGCACCATGTTGAAATAGGATTGGAGCTAAACCCATGATAGTAAATCCTGCAAACCCTGATAATATTATAAGAGGAAGAAAGGCTGTAACATAAGTAATTCCAAAATAAAGCGGAGCCAGTAAGGTGATACCAAAGACAAACAATGCCTTCCGCCTCCTAAGCTTATCCGAAATAATTGGTAAAATAACTGCACCTAGGATTCCAGCAATTACAAATACGGATCCTATCATCCCTGCATCATTGATAGACAATCCCCTGGGAGTCACGATACTTTCAATTAAGGTAAGCAAAGTATTAAATATTCCCATTGAGATAAAGGCGATGATTAGTACATAGAGAAAATTAATATTCTTAAATAACCTTATCATGGAGGCAGGACTTAAATCCTCCTTCTCTGCATCTGGTCCGGGTGGAAGAGCAGGTCTTTCCTTGGTTAAAAGGATGGCAACAAGCGTACAAACACATGCAATGATTCCATAAACTATGTAAAGAGTGGATAGTGTATAACTTTCTGCCAGAATAGGAGACAGTATCATAGGTACGACGAAGCCAAGATATTGAGCCATGGTCAGTATTCCAGCAGCTACAGAACGCTCCGTTACCGGGAACCAGTTGGCAGGAATTTTAGTTGATATGTTTAGTAAAAAAGGCTGTCCTGCTGCAATGATAAATTGAGTAACGAGAACAGCAGTAAAGTTATCAGCAACAAAAATCCTAAGTATCCCAAAAACCGCTGTTACTAATGCTCCAATGATAAGGGAAGGGCGATAACCAAATTTGTCAATTACCCAGGAGGCAGGCAGAGTAAATAGAATGTACATAATCATGTAACTTGATGTAAACAGGGATACTTCCATACTACCAATGTGATAATGCTCCTGAACAAGACTGGAGATGGGTGCCAAGGCCAGCCAAAACATTTCAGTACACAGGATAATAGGAACAACAGCAAAAAGAACAACCCAGCGATAACGATATAATTTATACTGCATCTCCATAGTAATCTTGTATGTATATTTAAACATACGCTCCTTTATTTTTATACTTATAAGGTTACCATATTATTACAAGAGGTGCAACAACAGCAAGGGGATTTTATTCTGATAAGCTGAGAACCATGGTTAGTGTTAAGAAAATTAGCAATGCCACTGCTTACTAGGTACATCCGTTTCGCTTATCATGAATAAAAAGGAGGGATCAAATCCCTCCTTATCCATATTATTTCGATTTCTTTGAGTAGCTTTTGGTGTAAACAAAATGCATTAATTTGCAATCCAGTAAGCTTAAGGGTTTTGCACCGCCAAAAAGCTGTGAACTGATTTGTGCGTAAGCATTCTTCTTCATAACCATTGCAACTGCCTGTGCATCAGATAAAGTTGCAGAACAGCAAAGTGCACCATGTCCTGGAACTAATACACCTGATCGACCGTGCAGGGTTCGAACAATCACAGCAGGAGAGGAGCGCTTTGAACATTTAGAAGACAAGCCAACGATTTGGGCAAAGTCATCCAATAAAGGACGAAGTGTTTTCTTTGCTCCTGCTGCAGCACTAAGGCAAAGGTCACTGGTTGAAAGAATATAGTTAATATCCTTTCGTTGGCGATAGATCTCAAGATGTATTAAAACCTCCTTGGGAAGGTTATTGTCTGAAGATACATATTCTGTCTCTGTATCACCATAGAAGATAAGACCATCCGAGGTTCGTTTACTATAGCCTTCGGTAAAGGTACCATTTGATAGTTTCTCTGCATTTGGCAATGAGCCGGACACATAATACTGATAAAAGGACTCTTCTTCATAGGTTGATGTTTCGGTTAGGGCAAGATATTTTTTCTGGATGAAGTCCAGACAAGCCGCTTCCAGTTGCTTAGCCGCCTCAAAGGTTTCTTCATAGCTGCTGCCAAACATCAGCGCACCATGATGAGCCATAATAATAGCATGCCCACGAAGACCTGTCAGAGCAATTCCTATATTCTTTTTCAGGGGTTTCGTTCCAGGAAGACCGTATTTGGCAATAGGTACGTAGCTGCCAAGAAGGGAATATTCAGCTACAGGCATATCATTTATATCAAAGGTACTTACCGCAGAGGCATAGGTTTGATGCGTATGTATTACGAAGTTAATGTCTGGATTGCTGCGGTAGAGGAGAGCGTGAATTCCTTTTTCGGAGGAAGGCTTTACATCTCCCTCATAGGAGGCATCCTCCACTTTACATAGTACGATTTCTTCCACAGTTAAGGTTTCATAGGCACGTCCGCTCGGCGTAACCGCAAAGGTGTTTTGATCTACTCTACAGCTTACATTACCCCAAGTACGTGCAATTAGTCCGGAACTGACCAATTCCTTTCCGGCGAGAACAACTAATCTTTTTGCTTCCTGTTCCAGCATGACATTCCCCCCCTTTGGCAAATTATAAAAATTGTTGGTATGTAATTTAGTTCTGTTCGGTCTCTTTATTTACAATGTTTTGAAAGACTCTTTCAAAACGACTTAAGGCATCATCAATCATTTCTTCGGTATAAGCTGCACTGGTATAGAGTCTGCTTCCGGCTAAAGTAACAATACCTTCTGCCATATAGGCCGCTCCCATATGTTCCATTTCCTTCTTACGCTTTGAGGTTTGCTCCAATACCTGCGGTATCGTCCAAGGCTTCTTCCAATTAATTGCAAAGTGCATGGCACCAACGGTTTCTAAGTGACAGATAGAACCCTGATTGAAGGCAACAAAAGGAAGATTATATTTTTTAATTAATTCCTGAAGGCCTTTGGTAAGGCGGTCACCCATTTCACCGGCTACTTTTGCAGCCTTGGTACGTTCAATTTCACAAAGTGTATAGTATCCGGCAACGCAGCTAATCGGAGTTGCTGCCATTGTACCACCAATTAAAGCTTTTTTATATTTATCACCAGTCTGAATGCCAGCTGCCAGAAATTTCATGTATTCCTTTTTACCGCCCAGACCGCCAGCACCGGGATAACCGCCCGCAACTACCTTACCAAACACGGTAAGATCAGGAGTTACACCATAATAACCCTGTGCACCTGCCATACCGATTCGAAAGGCAGTTACCACTTCATCAAAGATAAGCAGTGCACCGTATTTACGGCAAAGAGCTTCTACACCCTTATTGAAATCCATATCAACCGGACGTGTACCACTTTCAGGGCCAACCGGTTCAATCATTACAGCAGCAGTTCCGCCATGAAGGCGGTTCCTTCTTAATTTGCGCTCTAAATCTTTTAAATCATTAGGGAAAAATTCATCCGTTCTTTTGAAAGAAAAGTGAGGTACACCATGAGCCTGGGTCCATTTTGAACCAGGAATACGGATACCGTAGGCAAGCTGGTCGCTCCAACCATGGTAAGCACCACCCATTTTAAGAATGTTTTTCTTACCTGTAGCCAGTCTTGCAACACGTATGGCAGCCATACAACTTTCCGTACCGGAACCTAGCATACGGAACATTTCAACCGAAGGAATGTGTTCAGAGATCTTTTGTGCAAGTTTATATTCAAATTCATGAAAGAGACCAGTAGAAGGACCACAATCATTTAAGAGTTCAATTACTTTTTCTCGTACGATTTCAGGATTGCTGCCAAGAACAGTTGGACCGCCTGCCTGAAGAAAGTCATAATATTTATTCCCATCAATATCGTATAAATAAGCTCCGGAGGCCTTTGAAAATACAAGGGGAAATGGATGGTTAAATGCCAGGTTATGTTGAACACCACCGGGAATCAAGGTTTTTGCTTCGTCAATCATTTGCTTAGACTTTGTACATTTCTTTCCGTAATACTCCGTTTCATATTGTTCCAAAGCTTCCTTACTAATGCTATGTACCGGTTTACTGATCAGCTCATTTAGCTGTTTGGTGATTGCTGTAGCATCTGGGTATTGAGAGATAGCAAAATTAGTATCCATTCTTAAGACCTCCTTCTGTTGATACGAGAAATTAACCTGCCGTTCCATATAGCCTATGAGTGAGTCATTACTCATATGATTTTAATATAGCAGATATTGGGTAATAGTCAATACCATTTGGAATTAAATACAAATAAATGAGATTATATGTAAAAATACTTTTATTTTTGGAAATGTTATGATAGTATTTTTATGAGTGACTGCTCATAATTACATACTGGAGGAGAAAATAAATGACATTACTTTTCGAACGAATACCGGAGGAAAAACGAAAACGCATACTTGACGCCGCAGTAAATGAGTTTGCGAACTTAGGCTATGAGAACACAAATACCAATAAGATTGCAGCAAGAGCAGGCATAAGTGTTGGAAGTCTGTTTCAATACTTTGAAAATAAAGAGGATATCTTTCTCACAACCATTCGGCATTGTGCCCTGGTATTAAAGGTTACAGTGGAGAATATCTTAGATGGTGAGGAAGACATATTCCTCAAGGTAGAGAAATTGCTTCGTGTCATTCAAAAACATTCCCGTGAGAATGTAACAATGATCAGACTGTATAATGAATTATCTACCCATAGTAATTCCCGTTTGGTACTGGAGACAGTAGAAGATATTGAGGGAATGACAGCAAAGCTATATACGAGAATTATTGAACAACTACAGAAGCAGGGGGAGGTAAGGACGGATTGCGATCCCCGAATGCTTGCATTTTTCATTGACAATATGTTTATGATGCTGCAGTTCTCATATTCTTGCAGCTATTACCAAGAGCGTTTTAAATTATATGCCGGCGAGGATATTTTTTTACAGGATGATTTCTTAGTAGAAAATGCGTTGAAATTTATTAAGTCGGCATTCACGAAAAGGTAATCCAGGCAAGATAACCTGGCAAGAAACCCAGAAAGATAACTCAGAAAGATAACCTGGCAAGTTGTTTCACCTATCAGGAACTGGATGAAATATGCTGCTAGTTTCTCACGGTTGGTTATAAATAAAACAGAATATAGTTAAATTCACAGTTGCGAATGGAATACGAAATCGTAGGAAATGGATGTGATGGGATGGATGGAAGGAAGAATGGCGGCAAATATGTTGTAACCTATGATGTGGGAACAACAGCAGTAAAGACCTGTATCTTTAAGCTAGAGGAGCAAATTAAAAGAGTCGCACAGGCGGAGATGAGTTATCCACTGCAAATCCTTGACAATGGCGGTGTAGAACAAAATCCTAAGGACTGGTGGCAGGCAATCGCTGCAACAACAAAGCAATTAATCCGTCAAGCAGAAATTGCGACCGATCAAATAGCTGGTCTATCCTTCTGTTCACAGATGCAGGGACTTGTGTTGGTGGACCAGGCAGGAGAAGCAGTACGACCTTCCATGAGTTATATGGATCAGCGGGCTGGGAAGCAGCTGAAGAAAGGGCTTGCCTTCGGAGTACAAATTGCAGGCTGTAACATCTATCGTTTACTAAAATCCTTATTCCTAACAAAGGCTGTGGCGGCAAGTGTAAAGGACCCAGTATGGAAGTACAAGTGGGTGGAAGAGCATGAACCGGAAATCTATGAAAGAATACATAAGTGGTTAGATGTAAAAGAGTATCTTATATTAAAGTGTACGGGGAATTTCATCATGACCAGTGATACCGCCTTCGCAACTCTTTTATACGACACAAGAAAAGGCAAAGGTTGCTTTAGTAAAAGCATGTGTAAGATGTTCGGTGTTAACTATGATCATCTGCCTTCGATTATTGCCTCCACGGATAAAGCAGGAGAATTGACTTGGGAGGCAGCACAACAGCTCGGACTGCCGGAAGGAACTCCGGTATTTGGCGGCGGTGGGGATGCGTCCTTGATCGGGGTTGGAGCAGGAGCAATTGCGGAAGGCAAAACCCATATCTATAGCGGAACCTCTGGATGGGTGTCTACGGTAGTTAATCGACCTATGGTGGATACCAGCGCGATGATTGCTGCTGTGGTGGGGGCGAATCCGGGATATTATAACTATTTTTCAGAGCTTGAAACAGCAGGGAAATGCCTGGAATGGGTGAAAGATCATCTTGCACTGGATGAAATTGATATCTATCTGGAGAAGAAAAAAGTGTCGGAAACTCATGAAGCAGTCTATACCAGCTTGTATGATTACATGATGCATGTAATAAAAAAGATTCCTCCGGGAAGTAATGGCGTGATATTTACTCCCTGGCTGCATGGTAATCGATGTCCCTTTGAAGATTCCAATGTGAGAGGTATGTTTTTTAATATTGGACTTGAGACAGGCAAAACAGAATTGATACGATCTGTTCTGGAAGGCGTGTGCTATCACCTAAGATGGATGTTAGAAGCCCAGGAGAGAAAGATAAAGACCTCCAAGGCAATTCGCTATGTCGGGGGAGGAGCCTTATCTGCTTTGGCTTGTCAGATTCTTGCTGATATTCTAGGGCACCCAATTGAGACCGTGGATTACCCGCAGGATGTTGGAGCCATGGGAGCGGCAATTGTTACGGCTGTTGGACTTGGCTACATCCGTACCCTGGAGGAAGCGGAAGCTTTCATACCAATTTCGGCTACCTATTATCCTATTCCGGAAAATAAAAAAATCTATGATAAATGTTTTGAAGTATTTAGAGAGCTCTATAAGAAGAATAAAAGAAACTTTTTTATCATGAATCAGGCTATAAATTAGAAAAAATAATTTACATAATAATGAGCTGTGTCATTACAGAGATAAAAATTCATAATAAACTATCATTTAATTTTTGCCATTATATTCTTAAACGTGGTATACTGTAGATATCACAAAGTCTTGATTGAGAGGTAGCAGTAAATGTTGACGAGAAGAAACAGCAAAAACGGTGATGAGCTTTCTATTCTGGGATTTGGATGTATGCGATTTCCAATGAAGGGAACAGGAATAGATGAGCCCAGATCCATAGCAATGATAAGAGATTCCATTGAGAAAGGTGTCAATTATTTTGAT
Source organism: Mobilitalea sp. (assembly GCA_047606065.1). Lineage (GTDB taxonomy): Bacteria > Bacillota > Clostridia > Lachnospirales > Lachnospiraceae > Mobilitalea. Next base: position 6,736 of record JASGEU010000208.1, on the reverse strand, counting down.
ACCGCATATTTCTATCATGCAGGTAAGAGCGAATCCTTACTAGGAGATGCTTTAACCGGTGGATACCGTGAAAGAGTTAAAATTGCAACAAAACTGCCGCCTTTTATGGTAAATAAACTGGAAGGTGCTAAGAAAATTCTTGACACACAGCTCTCCAAATTGCAGACAGATTATATTGATTACTACCTGCTGCATATGTTGTCCGATAAGGCAACCTTTGATCGAATGGTGAACCTTGGGGTGGTAGAATGGCTGGAGCAATTAAAGAGTAAGGGTATTATCCGTAATATTGGGTTTTCCTTTCACGGAAGTAAAATAGAGTTTGAAGAGTTGGTTCAGGCTTATCCCTGGGATTTCTGTCAAATACAGTACAATTACCTGGATGAGAACAATCAGGCTACAAAATCTGGTCTTTTATTGGCACATTCTTTAGGGATTCCGGTTATTATCATGGAACCCTTGCGCGGCGGTAAGTTGGTTAATAATTTACCTTCCGAAGTAATAGATGAATTCAATTCCTATCAGGAAAAGCGTACACCGGCAGAATGGGCATTGCGTTGGATCTGGAATCATCCGGAAGTTAGTGTAATCCTGTCCGGAATGAGTGATGAGAATCAATTAAATGAAAATATTAAGATTGCAAGTGATGCAAAGGCGAATGATTTTGGCGCAGTTGAGTTAGCCATATTTGATCGGGTGAAAGAGGTTTTGCACGAGAAAACCAAAATTCCTTGTACCAGTTGCGGTTATTGTATGCCCTGCCCCTTTGGTGTCAATATTCCAGGATGTTTCTCCTCTTATAATGAAAAATATTTGTTGAACTTAAAGGGTACCAGATGGAAGTATCTTCAGACACTGGGAGTGACCTCCAAACAACCTGCATTTGCATCCCTTTGTACCGAATGCGGGAAATGCGAACGTCATTGTCCGCAGAATATTAAAATACGCTCGGAATTAAAAGTAGTAAAAAAAGAAATGGAAGGAATATTCTTTCAGCCAGTCATTAAAATTGCCAGAAAGTTTTTGAAGTCCAATTAGAATTTTACCATTTTTACCTGATAAATTAGTAACAAAAAAAACGAAAAATCAACACAATAAACTGAAAGAGCAGAATGTCAAACAGAATCTGTTTGGCAATTATGCTCTTTTTGTATATTTTTCGAAAAAAATGTTGGAAAAAGAAATGAATATGATATAATTATAGCAAGTAACTACCTACTGGACGAAAAGGCATTTATGTGAAGTAGTATTACTTGTTAAAATCTTTATAGGAAACCGTTTGCACCTTTATGCTTTGTTATGGAACATAAACCCCAGATTTGAAGAAGCAATGGTTATAAAGTACAAATGTCAGCTAAAAACATATAAAGGAGTAATACCAACCAGGTATGTGTGAAAACTATGCGAATGAGTAGACAGACAGCACTAGATCAGATGGAATATAAGGATATAATAAGCAAGGGAAGAGCACCAGAAACACAACAGTTACACGTTAATCTTTTTAATTTGAATGATCTGATTAAGGTTGCGATGGATTCAGACAGCAAGGTAATTCATGATACTAAGCTTGGAAAGTTCTTTGTAAATACAGAGGATTCAGCCTATGTATTTGATCCTGGCTATGTGAATCACTTAATGGAAGGAAAGCAGCGTATCGGAAAGATATTACTGGATCGAGGTGTAATATCACAGGAAGAGATTGAAACAGGTCTTTATTATCAAAAGAAAGTAGGAAGCAGGCTGGGAGACAGCTTAATTGCTTTAGGCTTTATTGATGAGACAACCTTATACAGCACTTTAGCTGCACAGCAGAATATCCCTTACTATGAACTTGATGCTAAGATGGAATTTGAGGATACCAGCTGGGTATCGAGCCTAAGTATCAACAAAGCAAGAGGGCTTCAAGCACTTCCGCTGGGCAAGAGAGCGGATGGCAGATATGTTGTTGCATGCGGGGAAAGCGCCTGGACGGGTATACGTTCCGCACTGGAAGAAATCTTTGGATTGGATTTATATATTGTAGCGGCACGTCCTTCACGAATTTTTGATTTACTTGACAAAATAGAACAAAAGATAGAAGCAGATAAGATTAAGAATAGCTATGCAGAGTTGTTAAAGGAAAGATCATTGGAACCTTATGAAAGAATTTCAGGTGAAGAACTGGAGCAGTTTGAAAAGACTTATAAAAAGGGCAGGCTGGATGTCTATTTGTTTGTAAAAGCGATGGGGCTTACCTCTCCAAGTTTACTTGCACAGGTACCTGATAAGGAAAGCACGATTAGTTGGTTAACAAGCCGCAGTCAGATTAATGGTGAGGTTGCAAATCTAATTCTTGCAATGAATAAGATCATAAGAAAGATGGCCGCAAAAGAAAGACAGGACAAACAACTTCCTGATTTATTAGGATTATTGGAAGAAGCTTGTTATATAACTCCTGACACAGCAGATTGGATAAGTTACGAAATGAAAGAGCAAAGCAGAGATTTAAGAGAGCTATTGGTATGTAACTACCTGGTTTCTACCAAAACTCTTGAACATGCGGGTGATACATTACGGACCTTAAAGAAGTTAATTAACAGAGCAGTTATCTATTAATTGTCTGGTAGCTTGATGGCATGTGATATTCAATATTCTTGATTAATTTTTTATTAAATTATATGACGAAAGGAAGTAGAGACCTGTAGGAGGTCAATACTTCCTTTTTATAGTGCAATATTTACAGGCAGGGCTTGTTAATTGCTGTACTTAATATAAATTTATAAAGCAAATATCATATGTTAGGAATTAAGAGGATTTGACCTATCGTAAGGACATCACTGGTTAAGCTATTTAGAGATTTGATGGCAACAACCGTGACATTAAACCTCTGTGCAAGCAGCCATAAAGTATCCCCTGACTTTACAGTGTATGAAAAGGTCGTAGGTGGTGTTGTTCCTTTAATGGGAACCAAGAGAAGCTGACCGATCATAAGCACATCGCTATTAAGTTTATTCAGGGTTTTAATTGCAGCAACTGTAGTTTGAAACCTTTGAGCAATCAGCCATAACGTATCGCCAGCTTGCACAATGTATTCAATAATATTCCTATTGGGGTCTGGATTAGGAATTTCAACATTATTACGGATTCCCCAATAAGTATCATAGAGGGCGGTCCAGGTAGCCGGACCTACGATTCCGTCATTTGAAAGCCCCATCATTTGTTGAAAGGCGATAACAGATATATAAGTATCATTACCAAAGATGCCGTTCTGTGAGGGTGCCGGAATACTGGAGTAGAAGCCACTTATAAAAGTCAGGATGTATTGGAGTGTAATTACATCGATACCACTGGAACCCATTTTCAGTACAGAGTCTGGTGGTACGGTTCCAACTCCCAGGGTAGTTCCCTCGGTCTCCAGGCTAGCCAAATTAGTAACCGCAACAAATACAAAAGAAATCTTATTCCAGGTCGCTTTGCCCACAATACCATCTGGAGTCAGACCGAAGATACTTTGAAATTTCGTTACAGCTGCCTTAGTAGAGTTTCCAAATGTACCCAGCTCATCCGAAATGAAAGGAATAGCGGGATAATTACTCCTGATTCTAAGCAAATAAATTTGGATTGCTTCCACATCAGCACCCTTACTGCCTAGTTTTAAGGGTGTTCCGGGGTAGGAAACAACAATACCTGTAATAATATCGGTTTGTGCGATTTCGATATCCTTTGGATAGTAGTGGCGAAGAATTTCCAGAGAGGATTGACCATCGTTGGCAAGAGTCACTGTTCCCCATTGAGACAGACCAGCACAGGTTGCTGTGGTACCATTACAAAAGGAGGTAAAAAACGGTGCATTCTGTCCCTGCCTACGAACATACTGATTGAAAATTTTATCTACAATAGCACTTATGGATTGATAAATGGTCCTTCCATATACAAAATACTGGTCATAGGCGGTACTGTTGGTGATATCAAAGTTGTAGCCTCTGCTTCGATACCATTGTGTGAACACTCGATTTAAAGCAAAGGTAATGATGGCATAAATGTTTGCTTCCAGTGCGGCTGTGGGCCAGGTGGGATATATTTCACTACTGGCTACATTTTTAACATAGTCTGTAAAGGAAACCTGAACATTGGTGGCGCTGGCAGCAGGAACACCAAGATGAACGGTAATTGGATTCGGTATGATAACCTGGCGAAAGATGAAAGGTTCAACATCTGATCCAATTTGAATGCGGGGTTCCGTCATTCTTAATGCCTGCTTGCCGATAAACAGCTCAAGATCAATGGGACAGAGCTGACCCTCTAGCATAGGTATCATCGTTATGGGTTGAATAGCATTTTCACCATCAAAAATCTGTACATCTGCAATTTCAAGGTTATTATATCCCGCAGCCTTTGCATCAAGTTCGTAGCTTGTATAGGGTATTCCGGTAAAGGAAGGATCAAGAGATAATTCTCTTGCCACTGCATCCAGCCTTATTTGTTCGGTCTCCCCATTCTCATCTGTAATCAAGTCATAAAGCAAAGTACCTTCCTGGTTCTTAATTCGAATCATTACACCACTTATCGGCAACGCATTTTCAGAAGTACGGACTTGTATAATTAAATTGCCTGAACCCATTCCTGTTGTCCTCCTGATCAAATATCTAATGAAACTACATAAAAATATACTGGTGCTATTATTCTATGAAATAAAGTAAGGTTAAATGATTTTTAAGTGAATATTGATTGAAGTGTAAAAAGTTCCACTGAACTACATTCTTCGTTAATTTGCGCAGACACTTTTACTATGCTAAACCTGTAATAGAAGGTTTTAGACTTCAAATAATATTGTAATTCAACCGTTTTAGAAAGATAACCTTTGATATTCTTGTCATTGTAATGTAGAATATGGGAGAAAGAAATTTTTGAACAGTTCAGCCATGCAAGATTTAGATACAATATAAGAGAGAAAGCTTGCTTTCGAATGCATATTGTGTCTAAACTCGAGGCGTTCTGCCTAAGCGAGATGCAGCGAAGCGTAATCGAGCTAAGGGCTGAATTGTTACAAGTTTGAATTAGAGTAACGAGGAATAAGGATGTATCATAAGTTATTAGAAAATTGTTCCCTCTGTCCCAGAGAGTGTAACATTGATCGAACAAAAGGGCAGAAGGGTATGTGCGGAGCAACCTCTGATCTTGTGGTTGCACGAGCGGCTCTCCATCACTGGGAGGAACCCTGTATCTCAGGTGAGGAAGGTTCTGGTACCGTATTTTTCAGTGGATGTGCACTTGGGTGCGTCTACTGTCAAAATCATAACATTGCAAAGGGATTAACCGGAAAGGTAATTACAGTAGAGCGTCTGGCGGAGATATTCATCAACCTTCAAGCACAGAGAGCTAATAATATTAATCTGGTCACACCCAGCCATTATGTATTGCATATTATAGAAGCTGTTAAAATAGCTCGCACAATGGGGCTTCATTTACCAATTGTGTATAATTGCAGTGGTTATGAGAAGGTAGAAACGCTACAGCTCTTAGAAGGAATAGTAGATGTATATCTTCCGGATTTTAAATATATGGAAGAGAGCGTTGGGGGCAGATATTCTAATTGTCTGGATTATTTTATTTATTCTGCATCTGCTTTGCAGGAGATGGTTAGGCAAGTTGGACAGGTACAATTTGATGAGAGAGGCATGATGAAGAAGGGCATCATTGTCAGGCATCTGACCTTACCTGGATATCTTGAAGATTCAAAGAATATAATTCGATATTTATATGAAAATTATGGAGATAATATATATATCAGTATTATGAGTCAGTATACACCAATGGCAGGACTGGATCATTATCCAGAGCTGCAGCGGAAAATTACGTTAGAAGAATATGAAGAGCTTGTTGATTATGCAATCGAGCTTGGCATAGAGAACGGTTTTATCCAAGAGGGAGAGACAGCACTAGAAAGTTTTATCCCGGAATTCAATAATGAAGGAGTCTAACACAATGAGTGAAGATAATAGAAATAAAAGTTACAACAGAAGTGGTTCAAATGGTGATAGAAATAGAAAGGATAGCTCCACGTCCAGTCACAGAGGTGGAACAGGTTTTTCAAGAGACAATAAAGGTAAAGATTCTGGATTTAAAAAGTTTGACAAGGATAAGAATAGTGCAGGATCAGGTAGAGGCTATGAAGGTGAACGCAGTTCTAAGCCAAGCAGAAGCTTTGGCGGCGGACAAGGAGCTAAGTCAGGAAGTACCTATGGCGGCGGTCAAGGTGCTAAATCAGGAAGATATAATGATGATAGACGTAGCGAAAAGCCGGTAAGAAGCTTTGAAGGCGAACGTGGTGATAGACCAGCAAGAAATAATTATGAAGGTGAACGCAGCACTAAACCAGAAAGAAATTATAGCGGTGGATTTGGTAAAAAGACGGGTAGAAGCTATGAAGGTGGACGAGATGATAAGGCAGGAAGAAGCTATGGTGGCGGACGAAGTGATAAGCCGGCAAGAAGCCATGATAGCGATCGTAGTGAGAAATCGGTAAGAAGCTACGATGGAGATCGTAGTGTTAAGCCAGAAAGAAACTTTAGTGGCAAATTTGATAAAAAGCCAGGTAGAAGCTATGAGGGCGGACATGGAGCAAAATCTGAAAGAAGCTATGGCGATAGACGAAGTGATAAGCCAGCAAGAAGCCATGATAGTGATCGTAGTGAGAAATCGGTAAGAAGCTACGATGGAGATCGTAGTGTTAAGCCAGAAAGAAACTTTAGTGGCG
>JASGEU010000207.1:0-2709 GCA_047606065.1 Mobilitalea sp. | reverse complement strand
TTCTTCTCATGATGCGCCCTCTATCAGGTCCGGCGCAGGACGTGATCAGCAGCACGGTGGAGACAAGCCAGCCGACTCCCATTTTCGAATCCACGGACCTTTATGGAAATTCCTGTCAGCGCCTCATCATCCAGCCGGGGGAATCCACCATCACCGCCACCTGCATCGCGGATGTATCGGACTTCATCGATGTCGCACCGGAGGCGGATTTTGTGCCTGTGGATCGCCTGCCTGACAGCGTGATGCACTACCTCCTGCCTAGCAGATATTGCCAAAGCGATACGATGCTGGATCTCGCAAATGAAATCATTGCTCAAGCCGCCCCCGGCTATGGCCAGGTGGAAGCAATCCGCGCATGGATCCAGCAAAATGTGGAATACCAATATGGCACCAGCGTGGCCACCACCTCCGCTGCAGATACCGCAAAAAGCCGCACGGGTGTCTGCCGGGACTTCGCTCACTTGGGCATTGCTCTCTGTCGCTCCATCCGTATTCCCGCGCGCATGGTCTCCGGCTACCTCTATCAGCTCGATCCCATGGACCTGCACGTCTGGTTCGAGGCCTATGTAGGAGGCCGCTGGTACACCTTCGATGCCACCCAGCAGGAGCCACGCGGAAACCGCATCGTCGTGGCCTATGGCCGGGATGCTGCAGACGTCGCCTTCATGAGTGAATATGGTCCCGTGACCGTAAAGGAAATGAACGTCTGGGTGAACGCGTGAAGATTTTTCAAGGCACCACGAATCCCACAAATCTAGCGAATAAGGAAAAAAGAGATAGAACCACGGATTTCACGGATTTACGGATTAAAGAGAAGAAATCAAAAAATTCTTCCAATCCGTAAATCCGTGAAATCCGTGGTTTAAAAATCTTATTCGCTAGATTCGTGAAATTCGCGGTGCCTTGTAAAAAAATCCCATTCGCATCCATTTGCGTTCATTCGCGGTTTAATAAAAAATTTCCAAGTGCTACCATCCACCCATGCCCGAACGCGCCACGGTGGAAGTAATCCCTCCAGACATCCTGCTGGATGCCTATGCGCGTGGTATTTTCCCCATGGCGGAAAAGGGGAAGATCCTCTGGTTTTCTCCTACCATGCGCGGCCTCATCCCACTGGACGAACGATTCCACATTCCCCGCGGTCTCAGGAAAAGCCTGCGGAAAAAGCCATTCGAGGTCAGATTCAACACCGCCTTCCGCGAGGTGATGCTCGGTTGCGCCAGTCGTGATGAAACATGGATCGATCCCGTGATTCTGGAGAGCTACTGCCACCTGCATGAGCACGGCTACGCCCACTCCGTGGAATGCTGGGATGCGGATGGCCTGCAAGGCGGCCTCTACGGCGTCGCCCTGCCCGGTGTCTTCTTCGGAGAGAGCATGTTTTCCAGAAAAACCGATGCCTCTAAAATCGCACTCGTCGCCCTTGTGGAGCGCCTGCGTGAAATGGAGTTCCAACTACTGGACACGCAGTGGATGACAGAGCATCTCACCCAATTCGGAGGCTACGAAGTATCAAGAAAAGCTTACGAAAAAGAACTGGCACGGATCTTGGGAAAGACCTCCTGAGTGTTGCTTTTTAAGTCTGTTAGTTGTAATTCGCGTTTATTCGCGTCCATTCGCGGTTTTGAAAACGAATGAAAGTGGCGGCGGTTTGCAATCATCTGAACCATTCTCCAAAAAGACAGATGACTGAAAGCCGACGCCACGGATAAGGCGGAAAATGAGCCGTTACGCTTCCTTCTTTTTCTCGCCCACGATCAGGGAAGTGACCACGCCCGTGACAAGGATCGCCAGAATCACGCCCAGCACCACGAAGTTAAAGTTCTCACCCAGCCACAGCTTCAGCCACTTGGCGGCCAGCATCTTCACGCCCACCAGAATGAGAATGAGGGAGAGAGCAGGCTTCAGGTATTGGAACTTGGCGATCATACCTGCCAGAGCGAAGTAAAGGGAACGCAGGCCGAGAATGGCAAACACGTTGCTGGTGAAGACCAGAAAAGGATCGGCCGTGATGGCGAAGATCGCAGGAATGGAGTCCACGGCGAAGATCAGGTCGGTGACTTCCACAAGGATCAGTGCCACAGCCAGCGGGGTGAGCAGCCATTTTCCTTTTGGGGCAGCCTCCACCACCGGATCGGTGATGATTTCAGCACCCGGTTCCACGGCTTCGTGGGATTGATTGCTGCCAGCCTTCACCAGGAAATGCTGGCCGTGGTAATCACGGGTGATCGGGAAACGCTTTTTCAGGAAACGCACCACCGGATTGTTTTCCGGGTGTTCCTCCTTCTCCTCCATGAAAAGCATCTTCACGCCCGTGTAGATCAGGAATGCGCCGAAGATGTAGAGAATGGCGTGGAAATTCGTCACCAGTGCGGAGCCGATTCCGATCATGCCACCGCGCATCAGCAGGGCGCCGATGATGCCCCAGAAAAGCACTCGGTGCTGATAACGCGCAGGCACGGACAGCGAGCCGAAGACCATGGCGATCACGAAGATGTTATCCACACTCAGGGATTTCTCCACCACATAGCCGGTGAGATACTTCGTGGCAGCGAGCTTTCCGGTATTCACCACACCATCTACCGCATCCTTGCTCAGCCCCAGGCCAAACCAGTGCAGGTCATACGCGTAGTAAACCAGTATGGAGAATGAAAGTCCCAGCGAGATCCACAGCGCGGACCAGCCCAGGGATTCCTTGAATCCCACCAC
>JASGEU010000206.1:0-69294 GCA_047606065.1 Mobilitalea sp. | reverse complement strand
TTCTACCCTTTGTGAACAGGCAGCACAGGTCATACCTCCCACTGGAATTGTAACTGTATTAACCTTACTTTCTGTTACAACACCATAGCCAGCCTTTTCAATCGACTCATGTATTACTGGGATTGAGGATATATGTTCATCAAATTCTACGGATAATTTTTCTGTGGCAAAATTAACACTGGCATTTACCACACCGTCCAATTTACCAACTGCTTTTTCAACTCTCATTGCGCAAGCAGCGCAGCTCATACCGCTAATTACAATTGTTTCTTTGCTCATCTATGATCAACCTTTCTATCTCTTTTTCTTGCCATTACTTCCAGTTCTCAAATATTACAGTTGCCTCTGCTAAAAAGTCTTTTGAAATTGTAATTGATTCGTCGCTTTCTGTTTTATATTCAGAGGTAATCGGTACCGGATTGCAGCCACCATTTGCTACACCTACCGCATCCATGCCAAAGTGATTACCGCAGTTCTGGCAAACCAATTCATTCCCTTCTACTTCATAATATCCTTTTCCTGAACCATAACACACCTGACAGGTATTAAAAGCTGTACGAATCGTCCCATCGGAAGCTTTCACAGCAATTACTTCCAGGTCGGTACCATTAATCTTAGCAGGATAAAAACTTGGCTGTTCTGTGACATCTTTGGTCTGAATAACAACATCGGAATCAACTACAGCTGAGATGCTGTCAGAACCACTATTCTTAGATGCTGCTTTATCCGAAGGATATATAAAATATACTGCTGCAACTAATACGATTGCAGCTGCTGCAATGATAGCAAGTTTTTTCATGTCTTGTTTTTTCTTCATGATTTTCTCCCCTTAAAGTAAATAATAATTTGTGCTGCAAGAAAACTATATAAATTGTTCAAACAATAAATACCGTTTTAAGATAAGTAGTATCGCCTCACTCACCCTTATTGACAGCAGGAACCACCACTGTTTTCATAGAAACTGGCATCTTCTGAAGGGCGGTATTCGGAGACTTCCTTTTTGATTGCTGCTTCATCAATGTTGCCAATATCATCTACAACTTTAACATACCCATAAATTGTATTATCTGATGTTGAGAAGGAAAAATCCTGTTCTGGAATGAAATTAATTGGATTTTCTCCGTCCTCTACATCCAGAATTGCACCGTAAATCGGAAAAATCAATGTACTTTTACTACTGTCGATATCCACCGCATTAATATTCCAATTCGCCTCAACGCCCCTTTGAACGACAACTACCGCTGGTGACAATCCTTCGTTGTCAAAGTTGATTTTAACTGCCTGTGTTCCGTCCTCTTTTAGTTCAGCAATTGCCAACTGCTCTGTAGGAATTTGAATATCGTCCAGCAAATTATTCAAATCCTCCAGTCCGTCTACAGAAGCACTGTCATCCGAGCTGTTATTCGCACTGGAAGATGAGTTCTCTGAACTATCCAGGCTGTCAACAACTGTTATTTTACTACGTATCATTCCCATCCAGCAACTAAAAGGTACCGTACCACTTTCCTCCGGTGTAAATTCAATTATATTATCACCAATTTGCAGTTTCTTTTGAATTCCGTACTTTTGTATAATAATACTGTTATTGCATCCATTAAGATCCCCTGCTTCTGCTTTCAGGGTCCACCTTACTGGAATACCTTTCTGAACAACAATTGGATCATATCTTCCGGAACTTAAACCTGACGTGATTAATTGGACTCCTTCTTCAATAACAGCCTGGCTTGCATTCTGTGATTTTGCCGTTCCTGATGAAAAATTCGGCAGTTCAAATCCGGAAACACTGACACCATTATTAAACATAAATATTCCAAGAAATACAACCAATACTGCACTCGCTGTCATCATTTTTGAAGTAAATTTCTTAGTTAAAAATGAGCTGATGGCACCGAACGTAAACATTAATGGAACAGTACCAACGCTGAATATGAACATGGAAACTGCACCTTTTATTGGATCACTGGTGGATAATGCATATAATTGCATCGCCTGTAAAGGACCGCAGGGCATTAAACCATTTAGTAATCCAATGTAGAGAGGGCTATTACTTTGTCTGCCTGCATAAATTTTTCTTGCAAAAATCTTAGGCATTCTAGGATTGAATTTACGCAGCCAGGGGAAAATATTTAACATATTCAGTCCCATAATCACCATAAAGATCCCTGCTAAAATCTGAACAACACCTTTCATGGCACCGGAGAAACTTACTACCTGGCCAATAGCACCAATGATACCACCAATGATTGTATAAGAAATTACTCTCCCGACATTATACAGCAGGCTTGGCCGCAATGCAGCAAATCGATTCGTTGATGCATCCTTTTGAGGGGCACATTGAGAAAGACATATTCCACCGCACATTGCAATACAGTGAACGGAAGTCAGAACACCAATTAAAAATAACATTCCATATCCCATTCCTTCTTTTGCAATAGGAAAAGAAGAAAAGATACGTGTCAAACCGAGATGAGTCGCAATCATATATATGGCCAAAAAAATAAGAATAACTCCCATAACATTGGAATAGTCTACCCCTTTTGTCTGTACTTTACTTGGAACAGCAGGAGCATTTTCCTTACGGGTGTAATAATCTTCTTTTTCCAGGGTTTTCTCTATTTTTTCCAGGCCGATTATATTCGCATCAAATACTACGACAACCGTACCCTGGGAATAACTTGCTGTAGCATTTACTACGCCAGGGGTCTTTGACAGCGTGTTTTCAATAATATTCTCGCAATTAACGCAGGTCATATTTGTAATATATAGAGTTTTGGTAATTATATTTGAAGACATAGTTTCCTCCTATTTTGTTTCTGATTACTAACATCTCACTTGTTGCTATCATAACAGTTGAATATGTAGATTTTATGGAGAAGTCCTATAATAAAATAAATTTAATTATCCTAATTAACGATATCTCATATATCACAAACGAGGTATCCACAACTTCCATTGGGATACCTCGCAAAATTTTTCGCAGGATTGTATTGGATATTGCAACTCCTACAATATAGGATTAACTGAAATATTTCAAGATTATTTTTTCTGCTGTACGGGTGGCAAGTGCCTGCGTCGTTAGGGTAGGATTTGGTCCCCCAATCCCATTGTATAGAACACTATTATCAGCAATATAAAGCCGTTTCACTTGATTTGCTTCACAGTTGGTATCTGTAACAAAGCCCATTCGCATTGTACTCATGATATGTATAAATACATTGGGTGCCCAGTTGGAACGTAAAACCATCTTTGCACCTGCTGCCCTAAATATATTCGCAGCAATTTCCGCCAGTTGATCTCTTTTAGCTGCATCTTTTTCATTCGGTGTATAGCTTATCACGGGTAGGAATCCATTTTCATCCCTCTGTTCGGGATCCAAGGCAACTGAATTGTTTTGATCCACCTCATCATCAGTAAAAATATAAACACTTAAGGATCTAGTGTAATCTTTCATAAATGCTTTCAGCTGTTCTCCTACAATGGAACCTTCATAATCCCAGGGCATATTACGGGGTACGGGCTGTCTGCTGATCTCTTCTCCTAATGCGTAGAAGGTAGAAGCATATAATCCAGGACTATATCCAACTGTAATTAAAACGCCCAATCCCGGATAATCAAATCTTGCCGCAGAATTCTGACCCACATATGGTTTAATATCAGAAACTCCGATTGCATCCATAATTGCTTTCTCATCGAAAATAGCTGTTATGCCATCAAACCAATGATTGGTCAATCCTTTTCCCACCCATGGGTTCTGTGGCAGCTCTGAATTTAACCATAATCTTGGACTTTCAATACCCCCGGCAGCCATAACAACTACGCGAGCACGAAACTCATTAATTTCACCTGTCCAGGTATCCCTGGTTCTTACACCCACAGCATGAATTCCTTCTGTCTCATTCTCTTCTGTAAGTACTTTTATTACAAAGGTATTTGGCCGGACTACTGCATTACCGGTACGCAATGCCCTTGGTATGTAACTTGACAATGTAGACCTTTTGGCAACAGTCTCAACTGTTGGCCCCGTATGACAACCATTCACGCAATGTCCCCTTAGGGTACAGCCGGGCAAATTATTGTTCTGTAAATTAAAATCCGGATCACTTAGCCTGGCATTAACAGGATAGATGGCATTGGGTGTATTTCGATAGCCAGGAGCCGTCAGTTCCTTTTCTTCCAGGTAATTCCAACCTGCTTTTTTGGCACCATAGTAAAACATTGCTTCTTTTGCTGTGACCGGAGCAGGATTAGTTGGAAGTGTACTTTCCACCTTCTCATAATAAGGAATAAGTTCATCATAGGAAATTGGCCATACATTATTAATTGCCTGTGGAAATGCTCTGGGACAATTTGCAAAATAATGCAGTGTACTACCGCCAATACCTGCGTTCTGCCAAACCTGACCCCCAATTCGTTCCCAAGGCGGTTGATTACTGTTTGCAGGACCCCACCGCAATTTTCCATACACACGATTATTCATATCATCTTCTAAATCAGTAAAACTTGATTTTAACAATTCAATACTTAAGTCATCATAGCTTGAACTGCTGCTTCCCCCAGGTTCTGCATTGGGATTTGGCCACTGTTTATTACCATACCAAGGCCCGGCATCCAGTACAAGTACTTTTACTCCTTTTTCACTAAGTTCCTTTGCAACAACAGCACCTCCAGCGCCTGCTCCTATGATTATAACATCAGCATCATATCCATTATCCATAATAGGTCCATACTCCTTCTTAATCCCTGCCAACTTAAGTCAGCAAGCTTAAATTTATGACAAGATGAAACGACTTGTCGTTTCATCTTGTCTGCAGCGTAAATGTTAAATTATATTCTTCTCATTGGAGTATTAGGTAAAATTAAAGGTTTTTTGTGCCCGATAACCCAAGGATGGTCCAGGATATCCTACCTGTTTCCAACTAAATGGGTAATACTCTAATTTGCGTTGATTCGGTTCCGCCAGACGTGTAGATCCATATCCCCACCATTCTGAATAATACCCCATCATAATGAAACCAATCAGTAAATTAGATATCAAGGTTACCAGCATCACATTATCTTGGTAAGGAAGTGGTAAAATAGAAAGGTCCCCTTGGGGATTCATTAAATAGGTTAATGCATATAAATAGTTATTATGATATCTATACCCTGCAGCTATGGATACAATATTTAACATATCCGTGGTAGGCTGCGCTAAGGGTATATTATAACTATTTAAAACAAAGATAAGATATTCGTCTACTTCTGCATCCAATGCTCCGAAGTATTGTACGACACCATATTCATATGCTAAGTCAGGTGTTCTCGGAATAATCGCATTCGAAAGAACCTTAAAAGTATCTCTGGTTTGAGACGTAGCATTGTTTTTATTGTCGCTTGTCTGATTGTTATTTTGACTATAAAACGACTGACTCAGTGTTCTACCTTCTTTGCTATAAAAAGATTATTACATTATATGAAATACTGTTTAAGATGAGACTCATTCTTTTAGATAACCTACTACTGGCAATCTTTCTAATACTTCTTTTCCGTGCGGTGAAGCATTAATTAATTCCGAAAGATCATTTCCGGCAAGAATGTTATCGGAGCAAAAACTATGAGCCCCATTCTGCCAAAAGATTGAATTCGTTACATCATAGACAACACCATCAACTGCAATATATGCTGGATTTCCATTTTGCCCATTATAAGTTTTTAATTCTTCTAATGTAAATTCTCTATGTCCAGTAGAGTTTTCCTCTTCTGGATTTAAAGAGCTACCTGTAAAAAATATGAGAGCTGTTAGAACTAACAATATTGTTTTTTTCATTTTTAACCTCCACTTCGATTACAAATCTAATCTTAGCATTCAATTTTTATCTAACATTTATGTACTGATTTTTATCACAATTTATAGCAACTTTTACTTATCTAAATTTAATAATTTATTATATTTAATGCGCCCAGCTAAACGATTACACAAAAATACCTCTCTTAAAATATCGGTTAAATAGAAACGACATTTTAAAAGAGGCATTTTTTTAATCTTAATTCATGACAAATGAAACGACCCATCGTTTCATCTTGTTTTAATCTTCTTTTCTGTTTTCTTCTTCGTAATACGAAACAGCGTATCAATTACAAAGATACCAAGTGCGATGGAACCTGCTACCTGTAATGTCTGAAAGAAATAATACGACGTTTTTTCAACTGTATTATCCAGTATGCTTTGAACGATTTGATACATACCAGCTCCGGGAACTAGTGGTATTATGCCTGGGATTAAGAACATGGTTACCGGAGTCTTATAGACCCGGGCTTCTATATGGGATGCCAATGCAACAATAAGGGTTGCAAAGAAAGTAGCTGTTACCTTGTCATCGCAGAGCTTTAAAATAAATAGATAAACAATCCAGCAGAGTACGCCAGCCATACCTGCTTGAATTAAATATTTCTTGGGAAGATAAAATAAGATAGCAAAGGCAGCTGTAGCAAAAAACGCACTAATACATTGTATGATCATAAAGAAACCACCTTTTCTATGAAATGAAATAATCCCATTCCAGCACCAACACCTACTGCTATGGCAAGTGAAATTACAAATGCTTCAACTGCTCTTGCAGTGCCTGAATTATAATCTCCCTGCAAGGTGTCACGAATTGCATTGGTAATAGGAATACCGGGCACTAAAGGCATAATGGAACCTATAATTACAATCTCCTGATTCACATTTATCAAATAACGTGCAAATATCATTGTAATAAATGCAATTGCAAAACTTTTAGCTGCATCTACCATAAAAGCACTTCCTATTCGCGCATCTAACAATCTGCTGATAAATACGATACAGACACCATTTAAGGCAGCAAGTAAGCACTCTGTTATTCCGCCGCCAAACAACCCTGCAAACCCTGCATTTGATACTACCGTTGCAATAGCGACAACTCTCTTACTATAAGTCACACTTATCTGCACTTTATCCAGCAGATGCAGTGCCTCCTCCACCGTTATCTTCCCATCACATAAATTTCTGGAAATCTGATTTACTTCATTAATATTATTTAAATTATTGGCTCTATTATTAATTCTCCTTACACCGCTGATTGACTCTATGGCGGGGTCGGATAGGGAAGCAACAATACCAGTCGTCGTTGCATATATCTCCACCGACTGGAGCCCCGATATTCTAAGTATTCGATTCATTGTATCCTCAACACGAAAGGTCTCCGCACCACTTTGTGCCATGATTTGACCAGCCAGCATTGCGGTTTTAAATAACTTCTTATAGTCCATTACCATTCTCCTGTTACTTTAGTCATAAAAAAACAGCTTTTATGGAATATATTTTACCATAGAAAGCTGTTTTTTAAAGTTATTTTTTATTTCCTTATGAAATAATTATACTGAGGGGTATAAGAGATATTCTTACCAATTATTCAGTACTATGTAATACGTGTATTCGAATATTCCTGTGTTTCTTTCGATTTTGTGCTTTTGTAGGAATATCCTATCAGCCTCCGATACAACCTTCGTTACACCATCTTTTGCACCCTTACCTGTTATTCTTATGTAATAGCAATCCTTCATATCCGTTATGTTAGTTTTTTCATCTGACTCTTCCTTAGCAAAATGTTTAACTGATCCAGCACCACCTTTCTGCATTACATTTCAGTAATGGTAATTAAGGTTCATCCAGTGGTATTTCAAACACTTTGGTACCGTTATCCTTTGACTAAGGTTCTAAACCTTAACCTTATAAAATTATGATATGCTATCCTAAAAATATTGTTACTTTATAATAAAATTAATTATTCCTGGGGATTCCATAAGGATGGAAGTCACGTGCAACATCAAAATAGAATGCTGCTTGAGCTGCGGATGTATATGGTGTAAGCCACAAATATCCAATTCCAAGGGTAAACAAAGCCAGAATCGCCCAACCAATAAAACTAATTTGTAAACAGAATAATCTCCATTTGTTCCCCACCATCATTTGCTTTGAGTATCCTATGGCTTCATTTGCAGTCATATTGGGGTATTCCTCAAGAATGTATGGAGTCATTGCATAACTGTAGGCTGCAATGATACCAGGTATTATAAGCAACAAGGACCAAAGAAGGGTGTACAAGCCCATTAACAATTGCATACAAAATCCCTTCCAGAATATATGAAATCTTGAAAACAAATCCTGAAACCTTACCTCCATTCCCATAACTAATTTTTTATTAAAATGAGCATACCCAAGAGTGATTGCTCCTCCAATAAAAAACTTAATTATAAGCATTGTAAATGCAATCATCACCATAATACCTATCACAAAAGCAATTAACAAAAGCAGCTGTGAATTCGAAATATCAATATACTCTCTGCTTCTTTCTCTCCACTGGGTACTTGAATTATAATAACTTCCCCCTCCCAATAGACTGGCTACTAACCCTGTACCAATTGCAACCCCCCAACGGTTTCTAAGCCCATCTCGTGCAATTCTGCGAAAATCACTTGCAAATAACATGCGATACCTCCCTATTTTGTCTTTCATAAAACAGATCACTGCTATGATTTAGTAAAAAAATTAGCCGTTTATAGCCTTCTATATTTCTTAAGTGCTATAATGTTAAGTATAAAAAATATTCCAATAAAAAGCAATAATGAAAAAACTCCAGAAAGGACCTCAGCACTAAATGCATCCCCGTTAATAAGTATCCCTTTTAAAGAATTACAGGCATAGTAAACCGGCATGATTTTTGATAATGCCCCCAAATGAAACGGTAATGTATCAAGAGAGATCAATCCGGAAAAGAAAATCTGCGGTATTACAATCACCGGAATGAATTGCATAATTTGAAATTCATTATTTGCGAAAATAGAGAAAAACGCTCCCATGCACACAGCCGTCATGGACAATAATATCATGATAAGACCAGCAATTAAGATAGAGCCATTCATGGTCATATGCAGCACCCATTTCACATAGGACAGTAATAAAACACTTTGCAGCATTGCAAATATTCCAAAACCCAAAGTATAACCAAGTACCACCTGCCAGCGTTTCACCGGTGTGACCATTAATCTCTCCATTGTTTGATTCGTACGTTCTCTTACAAAAGAAATTCCAGCTAAAATGAAGATCAAAAAGAAGGAGATAATCCCCAATATAATATATCCCAGGCTATCAAAAAGATTATCCTCCATATTTCCGTGTAAAAACTCTGTTCTCATTACACTAATTGGATTAAGTTCCTTCATTGCATTTGATATTGCCTTCTGTAATACCCCACTTTTAACTGCATCATTGCTTTCCATATAGAGAACAATCTCATTATTCTCCATGTACAAAACTGCATCCAGTTCCTTATCCTTAACTGCTTCCTTTGCTTCTTTGATTTCAAGTGTTATCACCGAAACATCTTGTTCCTTAATTTTTTCAACCAGCTGTGGCGGCATCCCATTCTCAGCAATGCTTGGTTTATAATCCGAATCCCCCAGCAGAAAATAGATTAATGTGAATAATAGTAAAGGTACAATCAGGATGAGACCAAGGGATCTCTTATCATTTACTGTCTGACGAATAATTCGTTTCATTATATATCTTGTTTTCATCCCTTTATCTCTCCCCTTTGCAAGAATAATTCCTCTATGGTCTGATGCTCGGTTTGAACCAACAGGCTGCTTACCGTATCACAAGCTATGATATCTCCATTATAAATCAAACCCAATCTATCGCATTTAATTGCTTCATCCATTACATGAGTGGTTACTATAATTGTTATTCCTTGTTTTTTTAATTCATAAAATTCATCCCATATTTTCTTTCTAAGTATCGGATCAATCCCTACGGTTGGCTCATCCAAAATCAGCACTTTCGGATTGTGTAAAAGGGATACTGCCAGAGATAGTCTTTTTCTCATTCCTCCCGAATAGTTCATTACTTTTTTCTTAGCATCTTCTTCTAATTCTACTAATTTCAGGACCTCGTCAGCACGCTTTTCCATCTCTCCTCTGGACATCTGATACATTCCACCAAAGAACATTAGGTTATCAAATCCCGAAAGATCGCTGTATAGGGCATCGTTTTGCGGCATATACCCGATGATGTTCAGCGCGTTCAGATTAGGAATGGTATAATCCATAACTTTTATTTCCCCACTGTCTGCACCAATGGCACCAATGATAAGCCGAATTAATGTGGTCTTACCTGCCCCAGAGGGACCAATTAATCCAAAGATTTCATTTTCATTCACCTGAAGATCAATCTTATTTAAAACCTTTTGCTTTTTAAATGCTTTTGATACCCCGTTAACTTGAATCAGCATATCTTACGCCTCCTGGGATTCCTTCTATTTATTGCCAGATATCCACTTATTATTGATGTTACTACTTGCGATTCTCTTTGTCAACTTAACGCAATTATAGCTAGATTGCAAAATAAAACCTTCTCCAAATATCTGAAAGAAGGTTTTACTGACTTTTATTCATGACAAGTGAAATGACTTGGCGTTTCATCTTGTTTTTATCAGGAGAGAATTTAGTTTTATACTATAATTACATGCGTTTTTCCATCATCTATAAGCGGTACCCGTTTGCCGGATTTCTTTTCTCCGTCAATGGTATAGGACTCTGTTAATAATTTACCTTTACTTCTACTCTCAATTTTTATCTCATATTTGCTGGATCTGTATTGGTAGGTAATGGAATAATCACCAAAAGATTGGGGGGTTGTTGGATCAATGATTAGTTCCTCCCCTTCTTTTCGAATACCCAAAAACCAATTCACTAAACCCTGATACATCCAACCAGAGGAGCCAGTATACCAGCTCCATCCTCCTCTGCCTGTATAAGGCGGACTTAAGGAGATATCTGCTATCATAACATAGGGTTCTTTCTCATATCTTAATGCATCTTTTCGGTTGGAAGTGATATGGATGGGATTTAACAATGTAAATAATCGGTGCGCCATATTATAATCACCATGAATTGCCGTTGCTATAGCAAGCCAGGTTGCAGCATGGGTATACTGCCCGCCGTTTTCTCTGATACCAGGAATATAATTTTTGATGTAACCCGGATTCCTGCTGGTTTTATCAAAAGGCGGAGATAAAAGCAAGGAGATGGCATCCTCTTCTCGAATCAGATAACGCCAGGCTGACTGCATCGCTGTAGCTGCTCTGTCTTTTCTGGCACCACCTGAGATTACGCTCCAGGATTGACTGATGGAGTCTATCTTACATTCATCACTTTCTTTTGAGCCCATTTTTGAACCATCATCATAAAAGGCCCTCATATACCAATCCCCATCCCAGGTATGCTCTTCAATACTCTTTAATAGATTATCTCTTTTTATTTCTTGTTCTTTCGCATATTCTTCATCTCCAACTTGATAACAGATTGGTATAAAGTCTCCAAGAAGAGTATATAAAAACCACGCCAGCCACACACTTTCACCCAGACCATCCTTGCCGACTTCGTTCATACCATCGTTCCAGTCGCCGCCGCCCATAAGAGGCAGGCCGTGCTTGCCTAATCTGGTTATATTAATTGTTTTCTTGCAATGCTCATATACACTTTCGGATAACTCTGAAATGTCCGGTGTGAACATAATATCATGTTCCCCTTCCTGTAATAATGGTCCCTTAATATACGGTACCATTTCATTCAATATTGAGGAATCCTTTGTGCTTCGAATATAGGCAGCAGTTGCATAAGGTAACCATAGCAAATCATCTGTAATTCTTGTTCTTACTCCAATTCCCATAGGAGGATGCCACCAGTGTTGAACATCGCCTTCTTCAAATTGACGGCTGCAGGAGATAATGATTTGTTTTCTAAGTGCATCCGGATTGGTAAATACCAGCGATAACGTATCTTGAAGCTGATCTCTATATCCATAGGCTCCTCCGCACTGGTAAAATGCAGCTCTGGCATTAATTCTGCAAGAGATGGTCTGATAAAGCAGCCACCCATTTACAAGATAATCAATTGCCTTATCCTTGGTTTGTACTTGGATTGTGCCCAGGATACTATCCCAGTACTCTTTCACCTTCGCAAGTTCAATTCCGGCTAAACCGACATTCCTATACTTATTTCGTATTCTGTGTATTTCATTACGGTCACTGTCCTGTCCTAGTCCGAATAAGATTGTTTTACATTCCGAGGGTGCAATGGTAACAGAAACCTGAATCACACCACAAGAATCATATCCAGACCCGGTGTGACAGGATAATTTGGCATCTGCCCCCCTGGGATTTAAGATATCTCCCTTGATCCCTAGGAATTCCTGCCTATCTCCGGTGTAACCAATTGTCATTTCACTGGAAAACATATATGCCATTAAATTTTGAAAATTCAGTGTGTAAACATTCTTCGCATTTAAATACTCATGTTCATTATTATAGGTCGTCAATATATAGGGATTTGTGTGTTCTCTTTGTGTACCAAGTACCCATTCGACATAGTAGGATAGACATAAGTACTTGGTACGATTAGAATTATTGGTCAATTTCAGCTCCCATATCTTAACTGACTCCTCTAACGGTGTAAAAATAGTAAGCTCCTGCTTAAGCTCTGTTTCTTCATGCAGAAATTTAGAATATCCAAAGCCATGTCTTACAATATAATTACCCTTATCTGTCCTCCCCAGAGATATGGGAGTTATAATATCTCCAGTTACTTCATCCAGTATATAGATTGCTTCCGAGGCCTTATCACAAACCGGATCATTGGACCAGGGAGTTATTTTATTCTCCCTGCTGTTGTTTGACCAGGTGAAGCCTGCCCCGGATTCCGATATCTGAAAGCCAAAGTTCTTATTTGCTATAACATTAATCCAGGGTGCCGGAGGTCTCTGATTGCCTTCTAAAAGTATCTGATACTCTTTTCCATCAGCCACAAAACCTCCAAAACCATTAAAGAATTCAGAGGTAAGTTCTTCATTTTTTTCAGCTTCTAATGGTTTTTCTGCAATATCCAAATCCTGCACCTCCTATTCCTCTACATAAAACTCATTTAAATGCTCTTTTAGATTACGAAAATAGATGCCCGTTTTATCAGAAAATACAATTCTTGCTACCGTAAAAAGCAAATCAATTTCAGCAGGTATCATCTGATAGGTGTGTATCATGAAGAAACTTCGTTTTTCATCCGCACCATCATGTATTCGTAAAGAACTTGTCATATCATTAATAAGATCGTCTACCTCCTGAAGATAGCCATGTTTTGCATCAATTAGAATAACTAAATCTACCATTACATGATTAATTCTCAGGTACTCATACGCCTTAAGCACCTCCCTAATCACTCCTGCCTCTTCAATGGACTGCACCTTTAACAATAGGATTGGATTATCCCCGGATACTCCGAATTTCCACAAGAAGCTTTGATTTTGAAAGTTTCTTCTTATATTTTCAACAGGTCCTCGATACTTTCTTGCAGGATAAAAAATCGGGCTGATTAAGTTTTGGAAGGCATTCATTTGTGCTCTGGTTATTTCAAGATATTTCAGTTCAATATCTTTTTGGAGACGGAATTTTTCAAAGATATCATCGATACGGTAGGCAACACTTAACTCTTCGCCGATCTTTACCGCTTCCTCTTTGGTTTCACAAATACCAGTAACAAAGGTAATACAAGCAGTCTCGCCGGCTTTTACTGCTACTTGAGCCCGCATGCTCATAATTGGATCATTACAGAAGCCGGACTGGTTTGAAAAAGAAATACTTCCTGCCACCGCTTCTGGATGTTGCAGCGTATGATTTCGACCAATAAATCGTTTTCTATCATTTTCATATTCTATTTTTCTGGTTAAAGGCGTCGCAGAACGAATCATCTGAAGAACATAGGGATAACTGCTTTCCTTCTTGCTTCTTCTCTTTGATAAAAAGATGTCTTGTTCCGTCAGGTACTCACTTTCAACAAATAATTTATTAAAAGCAGGATGACTTAACTCCGCCATGTGCGTATCCCCAACAACCTCAAGATAGCTGGTAAGTTCAAAGGTTCTGTCCTGATTGCTGCTATTGGTTATACTGACCTTACGTAATTCAATATGATGATCCGGATCCAGGCTCACAATTGTTCGAGTAGAGATGTCTCCATCCCTTCGTTTAAACTCTGCCTGATGGGGAGTAAATAACACTTGATATTCATCCGGCTCCGTTTTTGTTGGTTGATATGCTGTACTCCAGAGCTTACTTTTCTGCTTATCCATAATATAAATATAGTTACCTGTATTCGCATAAAGGTCCGCTCTCCAGCGATATAACATCATATCGCCAAACTTACTAAATCCATCTCCATCCGAGGTAATCATTACAGAGTATCGATTGTTATTTAAATAGTTGGCAACCGGAATTTCTGGCGCGACACTATTGATATAACGGTTGCTGTAACTATCTTCTTTAAATAAAGGTTTACCGGACTTTATGGTATATCCACGCTTTGCAATTGAAATAAGATGTGACTGCCGTCTTTCTTCTAATAAGACCTCGGTTGCACGAATCATTGCCTCTGAGTGGAAGCGTTCCCGCATAATACCATGGTGAAGATAATTATTAATTGCAACCAGAATCATGCCCTGATGATGTGCCATATATGACCTTACGATGCAATAGGGTGTCATTTCAGCTGCGTTTGGCAGATTAAAATCAATTGCCTCATAGAAACCATAGTCCCCATACATCCCTTCATCCATAAGTCGTTTCAGGTTTTTAATTCCTTCCTCCTCGGCATATTCCAAAGCCAAAACTGTTGCATAAGGTGTAACAACCATGGAGGTTTTTCTAACCGGCTGCAGACTTATCTTTGGTACTCCAAACGCTTTATATTGATAGTTCGAATTCAAATCAAAGCGATAATACTGTGATTCAGAAATACCCCAGGGAATGTTAGCTTCTTCTGCATAAATCATTTGCTGCAATACTGCTGCCTTAGCCGTTTCTTCGTAAACCGAGCCTTCATATTCTTTAAATACCAGTTTGGGCATAAGGTATTCAAACATAGTTCCGCTCCAGGATACAAAGCAGGGATTTCCATTTACCATTGTCATTGGTCTTCCGAGTTTAAACCAGTGCTTTAAAGGAACATCATTCCTTGCAATTGCAAGCAAACTAGTTAGAGCAGACTCAGATGCTAATAAATCATAACAACCACCATCTAACACATGATTGGATACATGATAACCGATATGAAACAGCATTCTTTTCTCATTGAATAGAAAACTGAAGTCTACATTTGCATGGATATAATCAATGCGATTGCAAAGAGTTTTAATTCTATTTACCATATTTCTTGCATACTTATTGTCATCCTCAGCAAGCTTATTCAATGTAGGATAGGACGCAAAGCTTAATTCTTTTAACTTGAAGTCTGCAATTTCACTAACAATACCTTCCACTTTACCTAATAACTCATTACAGGAACAGCTATTCTCTGTGCGTTTAATATCCTTACCGCTTAAGTCATCCCAGATGTCTGTAATATCCTCTACAAATTCGCCCAGAGTATCATAATCATCCTGAAGCTTATGGCAATCACATTGATTTTGTTTATTTCCACGAACTAACTCTTTGTTACTTTCTTTAATGGCATATCGTAGCTCCTCCACCAAGTTATGTGGAATAATTGGTTTCTTTAACTGTTCTAAAAGACCATTTTTTAATGCAATTAGATGTCCAAGGTAATTACCACTGTCTACAGTAGATATATATGCTGGGTTAAGTACCTCAAGCGTTCTAATATCGTACCAGTTATACAGATGCCCCTTCCATTTATCCAGCCTTTGGATCGTATCCATCAGAAGTTCTAACCTGTTAATCGTAGAACTAAGTGTCTCGAAACCGAAATCTCTAGCCGATAAGATGGATAGAACCTGCAAGCCAATATTAGTGGGTGAAGTCTTATCACTTTCCTTCTCTGTGGCTGCCAGTTGAACATTATCGGGACACAACCAGTTATTACTTCTTGTAGAATATGCCTTAAAGAACTGCCAGGTCCTTCTTGCTGTATCCAGCAATAATTCTGCATCTTCGTTGTCTTCTTTAGCACCTAAGTTCTTAGGCTGGCTTAAATTATAAGCCAAGTGATATGCCATCACCCATACCAACATTACAATAATATAAATTAGTATTGCAATTGGAGGTATCTCCCTGACCATTAATATTCCTGCTATGATTACAGCCGGAATAAGAGAGCTGTACATCGTGAGAAAATATCCCCTTCTGGTATTAATGATAGAGGCATCCACCGATTCTGCGGTATTCCAGCGAAGTAAATTTTTCTTACTTATCAGAAGACGATACAGAGTCCTTATCATAGCATCAGCAGCTATATAAGCTCTGTAGGGTGTGATTGCAAATTCAACATATGCTCGTTCAACTATTGTACACAACTCCATAAGAAAACTCTTATAGACCAGAACAAGCTTAGGCCGAAATAGTTTTTGTTTTAAAATAGATATTAAAAGTACAAAAAAAGTAAATGCATCATTGAAGAAAATCAGCGGTATCCATAAATAAAAAACAGAAGGAAAATACGCCAGATTAAGCAGGATAAATAAAATCTTACTTATAGGTACCAAACTGCGTCTTAAATTATCAAAAATCTTCCACTTTGCTAATGGACACAGTGTCTTTCCATGAACCTTTCGACTCCAGAAGAGCCAAGGCAGAAGCTGCCAATCACCTCGAATCCAGCGATGCTCTCTTTTTGCAAAGGACAGAACGCTTGTTGGAAAGGTATCCATTATCTTAGCTGTACTGGAAAATGCAGTTCTGGCATAGCAGCTTTCCAGTAAATCATGGCTTAATACCCTGTTTTCAGGGATAGTATTATGAAGTAACTTATGGAAAGCCTTAACATCATAAATTCCTTTTCCTGTATATATACCTTGGTCGAAAATATCCTGATAAATATCAGAGATTACTGCAGAATAATTGGCAAGACCTGATTCCCCACCAAAAATTTCTGCAAAACGACTCCCGCTCTTTGGAACAATATGATTTCTTACAGAAGGTTGTATAATAACATAACCCTCCATTACCTTACTGCCTTCCAAATCAAGCATCGGGCGGTTTAAGGGATGATCTATGATTCCAACCAGCTTTGCTGCATTATCTCTAAGCAGATTTGTATCAGCGTCCAGCGTTATAACATATTGAAAAGTATCAAGGAGTGCTTCATCCGTCAATATTGTAGAGAAACTTGTCTGTTCCTTTGACAATCCATTTAACAGATTGTTAAACTCCTCCAGCTTTCCTCTCTTGCGTTCCCAGCCCATATAACAGTTCTCTGCTTTATTCCATTTACGATAACGAAAGAACAAGGAAAATCTTTGAGAATCGGAGGGATAGAGTTCATTAAGTTCCTTCATTTTTGTTACCAAGGCATTCTGAATTATCTCATCTTTTGGAATAAATTGATCGGGTGAATCTTCAAAGTCAACTAACAGAGCAAAATACAGGTTATTCTGCATATTTGCTAAATAATGTTTCTGAAGACGCTCCATATAGGTTAACCCTTGATCTTTAGAAGACACAATAACTGGCATAATAACAAAAGTTCTTGCTGTATTCGGTATCTCTCTAACATAATCCAAAGAAGGCAATTTCTTTACTGCAATATTTCTGGTAAATAAAAAGTTGTTTAGTTCCAGGGATATTCCCATTAGTAAAGGAACTGCAGCAATCAAAAGTATAATAATAGTAGAAAGATTTGTAATATTTCCTGCTTTTTGTATCATGTAAATCAGACATAAATTAAGCAGCAGATAAAGAATCCCAAAACACAAAAAATAAAAGAAGCCTTTTTTGTTTCTTGTCTTCTTAATTGTCCTAGGCATCTCTCGACCTAATGCTTTGGCTTTTAACAGAGGATAACCACTACCCAGCAGATAGGTTCCTACATGATGATCCCTATGCAAATCCTTATGTCCTGATATTGCCAGTTCTAAACAGTCCTTTGCTAACTTTTCCTCGCTAATACGATATTTTAATGACAGTTTTACGATAGCCCCACGGTATAAACCTCTGGCTTCCGAATCCATTTTTTCATAAATGCCTTCTGGGTCCTGGGATAATATTTGTTCCAGGCAAGAATATTGTGAATAAAATCGCTCTTCATCAAATTCATTGATATCTCTTAGGCTGACAATGAAGGCACGAATCTTAGTTTCAAGAATGGATTCAATTTTTCCCTCCTCCAGGAACAGGTGCGAGGATTTGAACATTTTGCTCTTAGCATCGAAATGGTATTCCATGTATCTTTGAATAATGCCTTCATCAAAGGACATATTCTTAAGAAGATACACTACATGCGCATGGAAGGAATAATTATTTCTAACCTCTGGTTCAAGCTCTGTAAGCAGTGCTGTGATATCGGTCGTCCCATTTTGAGATTTCAGCTTTGTTCGAATAAAATTTTCTGCCTTCGCTTTAATATCAACCATTTGGATAATTTCTTCTGCCACTTCGATAATGCTTTCTAAAAGGCAAAAGCCAAGCATTTCAGGAAGCACCCATAGCTCTTTATCCGTAAGTGGAATTTCCTTTTGGTACGCCTTTAACATTACAGAGATATTTTCTTCACTAAGATGTCCGCCGGAAAGTGCGACCATCCTCTTAGCGACAATATAAACACGCGGAAAACCGCGGTATTCTTTTGACTTCAATATAGGTAATATCTCGTAACTATTTCCTGAACTTCTTACCTTCTTTATTTCTCTGTACATCATCTGAAAATTATCGAAGAGCCACCTTGCCGCAGGAATTAGGGAGATGATATCTGCTGATATTTCAGATATATTATCTCTAATTTTATTCAATTTTTTATAAGCAATCTGATTATAGTCATCCAGGACAAAACTATAGCTAAACAAACTAACCTGCTTATGTTCAGAAGCAAGTATGACCATGTGCTTTTCCCAGTCCTTTGGTCCAATACCTCCGTCACTGCCCAAGGAATTGATAGGAAAACGAACCTTTCTCGTAAAATGATTAAAACGATGATACAGAAAAATAAGAATACATATAATTAAGGTCAGTAATATAATTAAAACAACAATTCGGATTGGCGTATTAATATAAAAATTGATTCCTTGAGTCATGATCAGCAATTTCTATACTCCTCCTTATAATAAAGAAATCCTTTTCTTTTATAATTATTTATCAAATAATTCTCGACAGTCGATAGTAACTTTTACGTTAAAACGACGCAATATTATATTGTGCCATTTATAACAAAAAATATTAATATATATTAAATTTTGTTAGATTGTCTTATCCTATAATTCATGTTTACTCCTATGACCAGGTTTTTCATATAGCGTTATTGCAAAAAAAATCCTCCTATTAAGGAACTGTTATTTCAGTGCCTAAATAGAAGGATTCCCTATTAGAGAAACTTTATTAGATTTTATAGATAAATAATTTTATTCAAATTCATTTAATACATGACCTTCCAGGCCAGTTACATTAATGTTCTTCGTGGTCTTTGCATCAAGGCTATCCGCCATAACTATATTTTTCATATCAATACCAACAGAACTCTGAACTGTCTCAAAAACCTTAGCCAGTACGGTTGGCACATTGTCTGTCACACTTTCCACTCCACCGCCATAGATCTTGATGTCGGATATCTGACTAAGAGGCTCGGCAACTGCTCTTGCAAGCTCCGGTAACTTATCGATAAGCTTATCTGCCATAGCTGCACCGGTATAGTTCTTATATGCTTCTGCCTTCTTCTGCATTGCTTCTGCTTCAGCAATACCTTTTGCCTTGATAGCTTCTGCCTCTGCTAAACCTACGGCTGCTATTGCTTTCGCTCTTGCTTCACCACTAAGAGTTGCTGCGTCTGCTTCTGCTCTTGCTTTCATTAAAATAGCTTCCGCCTCAGCATTTGCCTCCGCTTTTTTAGCCTCCGCCCTTGCTTGTGCTTCTGCAATCTTCGTATACTTTTCTGCATCCGCCTCTGCCATCTTCTGTTCTCTGTCGGCATTAGCAGGCTCAACTACAGTTGTTTTTAATTCCTGACGAGTTTTCTCGGCACGACGCTGTTCCAGTTCGATCTGCTTTAACTCTCTCGCAATCTCAACCTGCATCTGTGCTTCCTGAAGTTCCTTCTGCTTAATTTGCTTAAGAATATCTGCTTCCATCTGCGCTGCAATAACATCTTTATCTGTAATACTCTTTTGAATCTCATAGGCAGCATCTGCTTTTGCCTTCGCAGATTCTTGCTCGCTTCTAAAGTCTGCTTCTCTAACCTCTTTCGCTTTCATTGCTGCACTAACTTCGGTTTGTGCTTCGAGACGAGCTTTCTCACCTTCTTTAGTTGCTTCGGATTTCTTAATGTTTTCTTCCTTTAAAGCAATTGCCTGTGCAATCTCTGCATCCTTTTTCTTTTCGGCAATCTGTTTTGCACCAAGGGCTCTTATGTATCCATTGGTATCATTTACATCTTTAATGGAAAAGTCCTTAAGTTCAAGACCCATTTCACCAATTTTTGTACCAACTACTTCCTGTACTTTTGCAGAAAAAGCTTCTCTATCGTTATAGATTTGCTCAACTGTCATAGAAGCAACGATTTCACGAAGCTTACCTTCCAGAATTAAAGTAACCTGATCTGAAATGGACTTTTGAATCTGCATTTCATTATTACCTATAAACTGTTCAATTGCCGCATAGATGCTCTCTCTGGTATTACGAACTTTAATTACCGCAGTACCAGCCACATCAATTGGTACACCTTGAGATGACATAGTTTGTGAAGTATTAATATTTAACTGAATATTACCCAGGGATATTGTATCTGTACGTTCCAATACAGGAATAACCAGACCACCACCACCTGTAATAATTCTTTTTCTCCAACCAGTAACTACCATCGCCTTATCCTGTGGCACTTTTTTCCACATACTAAAAATAACTGAAAAAAGTATGATGACTGCTACCACAGCTAATACTGTGATAATAATCGGGGTTAAGTTTGCCCCATCCAGACTTACCAATAACATATATTATCCTCCTTTATTTTAAATGCATTTTGCATCACTGCTCATATTTATGTTTAGGCTCTACGATAAACACACCTTCTCTTTTTTCTATAACTTTAACCTGCTTTCCTGTCTCAAGTTTTAATGTTTCATCACTGCATATAGCTGGATAACTTACTCTTATTTCTTCCAGGGTTAAAAAACTTACCGTACCAAGCTGCCCGGGCAAAATTGTATCCACCACAACTCCCTCATAAAGTAGTAATTCATTTTCATCTACAGCGTAATTCTTAGTCTGTATTTTTTTAAGAGTTTGCAGAACTGTCTGTGCTAGAACAGCAACTAAATATCCAGAAACCAGCCCTACTGGTAATGTTATAATTGTCGGAATACTTTTCAATGTCATTACAGCCCCAACAGCGCCAAATATAATGGCAAATGCCGATAATGCATGAAAGGAAGTGGGTAGTAAACCAATGGATATCATATGACCACTTTCTATTGTTACCTGGGGCGTATCTACAATATCTGGACCTCCATCTGCTCCAAAATCTGTACCTATATCTGCATCTACATCTACATCTGCACCAATGCCGTCTGCTAAAAATCCAAGAGCAAAACTAAGAAAAGGCAGTACAACTCCTCCAGCCAGAAAACACAAATACATTGTTAACACACCATTTCCCCCTTTCTACCGTCTAAAATTTAACAACCTACCTTAGACAGTATACTAATTATCCCTCCTTATTTCAACTGATATTGCTAATTTAAACCAAAGCTTAATCTGTTACTAATCTAATTAAACATTCTAATTTTTTCTTAAACTAACGTTGATTCACTTATTATGAAGCATAAAATGAGCGTGTTGCAAAACCATTTTTAAATAGTTTTGCAACACGCTCATTCCTATTTTACTATGTTATTTCTTAATTGCTGTCATAGATATTAGTGTAAGATAATTCTCTATATCTGCTTCATGTAACTCATAATCAGCTGTCATTCTCCAGATATCCTTACCATCAGGAATCTCCTGTGCGTATGTAACCTCAACTAATCCTGATCTTTGCCATAGATTATGCCACCATTTTGCACTGTGCCAGGCATACATATTGGGTTCCCAAAAAGGTCGTAATTTTTCTGGCAGACCTTCTGTCAATTCTCTTGTAAGCCCCGGACTTACAATTCCAAATTGACCATCTTTCTTAACCAATTTGGCATAGTGGTCACATAAATAGCATTCATCGGTACCAAAATAATGATACGCATCAATACTAATTGCTGCATCAAAGAAATTACTTGCATAAGGTAAATTATGTGCCTCCGCATTAAATGGGAAAACCCTGTCCTCTACTCCTGCCTTAGCAAATCGCTCATAGTTTTCGCTTGCTGGAAACCATAAATCATTTGCAAATACAGTTACTCCATATTCCTTTGCCAATATAATCGAAGTGAACCCAGCTCCACATCCCATATCCAGAACACGCATACCGGGTTTTAAATCCAGTTTCTCACATAAGATTTCTATAAGGCATAACGCATTTGGCCCCATAATATAGTTATAACTATGACTTTTGTTAAAGTCTTCGATTAATTCATTAATCAAGCTTTCATACTTTTCTTTTAATATAAATTTCCGCAATTGCAGAACCTCCTATAGTTGTATTATTCTTTGTATCCACCTTTGTAATGGCATGAGAACAACAACCGAAGGCTTCCGTAAGTTTGCTAAGATAGCCTCGGCTTTATCCTAATGCCACCTCAAAAACAATGCTTAATTTCGTAAACACACTATCACATCCTTCCATTTCAATATTATAACTTTATCAGGTTAACGCTTAAATTACAAGGAAAAGGCACATTATAGAACTCATCACAGCCTTTTACAGTGGAAAACGGGACCTTTTATAACTAAAAATTTTAATTCTTAGCTTAAAGCCTTTATCGCATTATCAATGATTTCTCTGTTAGAAACTAAGGTTCCTAAATCACGAAAGAAATCCATATTGTTATTCATATTATTAATGTATACCGGTGTATGCCCATATTCACAATCTATGTGCAGCCTTTGGAGATCAGCTTTAATTTGTTCTATCTCCTGAAATTCTTTATCATAGAATTTCTTTGCAAGGCTCTTACCTTCTTTCACGAAATGTAATACGATGTTTCTTGAGGTCTTTGATAATGAAATATAGTTTTCATTGTGCTGTGATAAGTATAGGAATTGACAAGTTAGGTCAACCTTTTTTGCATTGCATAGAAGAAAATAATTATCAAAAATTGTTCTATCCAGTGTTAACTCTAAGGTATCATCCGGCATTATAACTACAACATGTTTCATTTTTAATTGCTTTACTTGCTCAAATATAGGTTGCAGTCCATTATAATCATCAAATAAATGATGGTAGAATGGTACATTGGGTATGTGTGTTTTGAATTCAATTATTGTTTCAGATTGATTTTTATCTTTTATAATAAAACTGCTATCCATAACGATTACATAACTTTTATGAGTTTTAAACATCAAATTATCACCACTTCCTTTAATAAAAGCAAAAATATTTTTACTTTTATTATTTCCACTTCACTAATAAATAATTGCAGTAAAATTATTTCAAATATAAGTACCAATCAATATAGATAGTATATAGAGTCCATGTGATGATACTGAAATATTATTGATAGAGCTGAACGATTATTGTCTTATTACAAAATAACTATATACAAAGAAGTCATAGGTTAAAGTCTTATAATTATTTTACACGCTTTAATTTGTACATAAATAAATTAAGGCTTCCTTTTTCGTTTTAAATCTCATAATTTTAGTATCTGTACAAATTACCTTTCTGGCAGCCTCCTCTACCCTCTTCAGCTGGAAAAGGGTTAGTGTCCTATTGCCATTTACCACAGCTATTTTATCAGCCCAAGATAGTGCAAGTTCTGTTGCTTTTTGAAAATATGGTAAATTATCCTGTGATAATGGGTCAAGTCTGTTAGCCATAACTAATAGCGAATACATTCCAGCTTCAAACTTATCTTTTAAATAAGTTAAATCATCAACATATTGCATGATCTGTTCATAAGATAAACCCCCCGATAGTTCGACATAAACTGTATTTCTAACTATATCAATCATAAAATTGTACATTATACCTCCTAATTTTCTCTTTTGTAATTTTCTTTGCATATAGTTATTATTGTACAAAGTTGGCAATAAAAAAAAGAAGTACTAACCCCCATTAGTTACTTCCTTTACTGCTATCAATCCTTTATTAAATGATGGATTAGTAGTCGCTAGTATTTTTAGTCATAGTACAATAGTACTATTTTTGAGGTATTATATCAATAGTTTTAATATTTTAATATTATTTATTATTATTTTACTATTATTTATAACCATATGTCTTATTTTCTGTAATCAAATTGGTCCTACCATTTTGTTAGAGTAATTCCAGCATATGACTTGCTAAACTGTAATTTCATACTATTAAGAATTAGGAATAAATTAATACTTTTTATACAATACATGTCGCTATCATTAATCATAAATCCCACCAGCATACATATGTTTCTATTGCATGCTGGTGGGACTTAATGTTATTTGACATAAAAAACATAGTATTATTCTTGTGCTTTATGTAGTAGTAAAATATCATTCTTTTTATCTTTTTTGACTCGATACATTGCTGCATCTGCTACATAAAAATAATCCCAAATCTTATTCCCTTCTTTGGGAACAGAATTTCGGATACCTTGTGAAATTGTTATATTAATGTTTTCCTGTGAGGTTTCCACTTTTAAGTTTAAATCAATTACATCTTGCTGTAGTTTCTTTGCAATAGCTAAAACCTCATCATCGGTCATATTCTCATAAATTATAATAAATTCGTCCCCTCCATAACGGGCACAAAATATTCCTTGCTTCATAAGTTGATGTAATAATTTTGTTATCTTTTTAAGACAGATATCTCCTGCTTGATGCCCGTAGGTGTCATTATATTGTTTAAAATAATCAATATCAAATATCTCTATTCCAAGACTTGTTTTATTTTCAAAAGCTCTGTTAAAAGCCAACTCAGAATAATTGTTTAATTTTTCTCGATTAGGAAGTTTCGTTAAAGGATCTCTTTCAGATTTTTCTAATAATATTTGGTTTTCTTTTTGGATTATTTCTTGTTTTTCTTTAATCTGCTCCAGATCAATTCTAAGTTCTATAGCTCTTAACTCATTTGCTTTATCTTCAGATTCCAATTTATCCGATAGTTCGTAATATTCTGAACAAGCTTTAAGATATGCCTCTTTATCTCGCATTAAATCAAAATACTTGATTTTAAGCTTTAAAATCTGTAACTGCATATTCGTAATTCCTGCTTGTTTTGTTAATACTTCCATTCTTAAAATCACCTTAAGTAAATCATCAAAGCGCTTACTTGTTGTCAGTAAGTCACATAATAGGAATGCTTCATCATACATGTCTAAAAGAGATGGGATTTCCTCTATTAACTCTATTAAATGATCAATACTTTTGTTTAAATTATTATAATCTTTTATCGCATCATAATAGTTAGCTTCAAAACTATAGAGAATTATTTGGTTATGTATATCTATGAGGTATCTATCTCGTTCTTTTTCAATCTTATTAAAATAACTTCGCGCAGAATCCATATCTTCAAGTCGTATATAGCAGGCTGCCAAGGTGGTTTCTAAAATCATATTGTTTTGGGAATAATTTGCGTTGTCTTCCTCTTTACTAAAACTATGATTGGCTTTTTCTAAATACTCTTTTGCTAACTTATATGCTTTAAGCTTAATATATATTTGTCCTATATTTGTATAAACAATGCCAGCTTCATGGTCTAATTCATATTTTTGACTGTATCTTAATGAAATCATAAAATAATCAATTGCAGCCGAAATATTGCCTTGATTCTCTGCATTAATTCCTAACATATTATATGATTTGGAAATTAAATTAATAAGAGATGCTTTTTGTTGATGTTCCAGCCCAAGAATAAGGTTTTTAATAAAATCATCATATTTATTTTCAATAAAATATGACTCTGCAAGATAATAAAGAGAAAAACCCAATAATTTGCTGTCATTATTCATCATTGCATAATCATAAATCAGCTTGCAATTCTTAATCGCTGATTCCGTATTCTTAATTCGGGAAGTCAACACTTGATTTATCAGCCCTCTAATATATTCCTCATATTCCATGTAGTCCATAGCATATCCTCATATTTACTCAAAATACATTATTCCATCCATTAAGTATCATTTAGCAAATAATAACACAATGTACACTTTGTTGCAAGAACTATGAGTTTAGCTATCCGAACTCATAGTTCTTCAACAGAGTGTAATATTAACTACATAATTTTTGTTAAGACGATTTTTCATAATTAAATAGTGCTAGATTGTTGTTTCGATAACTTTAAATAGACCTTTTATTTAATTTCCTCATTTTACAATCAAAAACAAATTCCTTTAGCACATGCATTTAACATATATAAAAAGACCTTCTTAGGCATTAGATAAATGCTAAGAAGGTCAAAGTGTGTTTGCTCATCCCTAAATACCAACAATTTATGATGTATATCATCACTGGTAGAAATCGAACCACTTTTCAGTCGAATATAAATTTCGCCAACATGAGAAAAAGCATTGAAAACACTGGGTTTTCTAAATTATCAGACTATTCATCCCAGTTATGGTACATTTCCTGTACATCATCATCCTCATCAAGTAAGTCAAGGATCTTCTGCATGGATTTTAGGTCTGCATCACTCTTTAGCTCAACCCAGGTCTGTGGAATCATGGTAACATCAGCCTGTGCCATTGGAATTCCTGCCTTCTCAAGACTTTCTCGAACGGAAGAGAAATCATCAGGATCGGTAAGTACTTCGAAGCTGTCCTCTTCTTCTGCAAAATCCTCTGCTCCTGCATCAAGTGCAATCATCATAAGATCATCAGCCTTCAAATCACACTCTTCTTTATCAATAATAATCTGACCTTTTCTGTCAAACATAAAGGAAACGCAGCCTTGAGAACCTACATTACCATTACCTTTGGTGAATGCATTTCTAACATTTCCAGCTGTTCTATTCTTATTATCAGTCAGAGCTTCTACAATAATTGCAATTCCGTTAGGACCGTAACCCTCATAGGTAACTGCCTCGTAATTTACTGC
The DNA here is from genome assembly GCA_047606065.1 of Mobilitalea sp. GTDB lineage: Bacteria > Bacillota > Clostridia > Lachnospirales > Lachnospiraceae > Mobilitalea. The sequence goes on along the minus strand of JASGEU010000206.1, from coordinate 42,151 downwards.
ATTAGCATCTCCCGCTGCCTTCTTAATACTTCTATCAATTGTGTCGTTTGGCATATTATTGGACTTAGCTTTCGCAATGATATCTTTAAGACGGCTATTAGCGTTTGGATCTGCTCCACCTTCTTTAACAGCAACTGCGATTTCACGGCCAATCTTGGTAAATATTTTACCTTTCGTGGAATCGTTCTTTTCTTTTTTATGTTTTATATTTGCAAATTTTGAATGTCCGGACATCTCTATTCTCCTTATCTAACTCTATTGCTCATTTATAACAATAACCTTAAATATTTTATCACCGAATATATGGTTCGGCAAGCAAAAATTATACATTAACTTTTTCTCTTAAACTTGCGGACTGCTCTTTAATGGAACGCATCTGTGAATTAATCTGTGCTAAATGATTATTCTGATCCTCAAGTGAGGCACTTATTTCTTGAGCCGTCGCTGAATGCTCCAATGAAATGTCTGCAATATTTCTGATAGATTTCATTATTTTATCATAGTTGACTGCTATTTCATCGATATAATTACTCTCCTGATATATCTCTTTATTAAGAGACTTAAAACTACTTTGCATTGTTCCAAAGCTCTTATGTAATTTATCCATAATAAGGCTTCCATTATCAATGGAAGTTTTACCCTCACGTACCTGACTTAGTGTATTCTGTGTGGAAGAATTGATTTCATTAATAATTGTTGCTATGTTTGCAGCTGTTGTACTTGTTAGTGCAGACAGTTTACGCACTTCTTCTGCTACTACTGCAAATCCTTTTCCATGTTCTCCGGCTCTCGCTGCTTCAATAGATGCATTCAAAGCTAAGAGGTTCGTCTGTGAGGAGATACCCGCAATATCGTTCAACAATTGATTAATATTCTCCATATTTTCTTCGAGGGTTACTACTGACTCGTAAGCAGTATCAATACTTTGATGTATATTCTTCATTTCTCCATACATATTATTAACTTGACCTAAATTTTCATCAATATCTGTTAAAATTATCTCTGAAGTTTGGACTACATGAGCGGAAAGTGTTTTTGTCTTTTCCATATTATCCAGTGATTTTATAGTTAAGGTATTCGCCTCAGAAGAAGATTGGGACTGCTGTGTTATTCCAGAAGCCATCTGATTTGTGGCAGCCATTACACTCTGGCTTGATAACTCCAATTCACTTACACTTGTGCTGGTATTCATAATTCCTTCATCCAGCAGATCAATTGTGTTTTTCGCAGAATCCAATAAATCATTGAGCTTTGATAATAGTTCTTCTGACTCTTGTTTTGCAGCAGATGCGTCATATATGTATTGGTAACCCCATCTGGTTAATAAATATAAGACAAAGGCACCCATGTCCATACGAACCAGATTTCCAATTCCTTCGCTGATTGGAATGTCACTGGTAAGTATACCTGTTTTTAATACCAGCATTGGTATAAGACACAGAATATTAACTAAGATGATATGTATGATTACGATACTTTTCTTATAGTAGAGACTTCCCATTAACATACATACAAACATAATTGTAAAGAAAGTGGAAAGCTGTTTTTCCTCTAATACTAACAACACATTTACGATAGCAGGAAACAATGGGAGTAATATACTTTTAAATAACTGTGGTATTTGTTTTATAAAATAAACAATCGATGATGCCACTAATGTACTAAGTAATGCAATGCAGGACGGTATTTTACCTTGAGTATAATTAATAATTACAAGTGCTGATACGACTGCAGCAATAAAAAAGTAATTAGCAAAATTTGCTTTTGCATAATTTATCTTAACATCAACATTCCGTTCATTAGACATAACTATTTCTCCTTTTTGTATTAGTCTCTTTCTTAAAGCCAGCAATACTTACTGTTTCTACTTACACAGTATAAGACAATTGTCCCCCCTTGACATCAGTATAATTCTTCCAATGTTGATAACTGGAAGAAACATACTATGCGAGTTTCTCCAGTTATCGCGGGTGCGTTCGTATCAAAGCTAAGCTTTGCTAGATACTTCACTTTACCTTCGCGTAAACAAGATGAAATGACAAGTCGTTTCACTTGTCATAAATAAAAAAGCTTTTGCTCTTCAGCCCTAGGTAGCTGTATAGCAAAAGCTTCTGAAGATCTGCTCTGGGTATTAATGAATGACCCACTAAGAAGCCAGCTAAATGGATATCATATGCATACCTTTACTCAGCATTAATTAACTTACTTAGCTTCTCCATAACTGATATTGTTTCTTCCGAGGTACGGATTGCACACATAACTGTATCATCGCCTGCAATGCATCCCACAATACTGTTCATCTGAAGCGCATCAAGCGCAGCGGCAACCGCCATAGCCATACCTGGTACTGTCTTCACTACCATAATGTTTTGTGCCATATCCATTGATAAGAAACCATCTCTTAAAACACGTGTATACTTTTCGCTCATACCCGGTTCTGTTTTCTGGAGAACAATGTACTTCTGTCTTCCACCGTCAACTGCAACTTTTGTGAGCTTTAATTCTCTGATATCTCTTGAGACTGTTGCCTGTGTAACATTATAACCATCTTTCATCAGACGATCTGCCAGTTCCTCTTGAGTCTCTATATCATATTTATTAATTAATTCAATTATTTTGCTTTGTCTACTGATTTTCATCTTTACCAGTACCTTTCTTCTATGAATTTTTAATCACCATTATTCCCCAACTTTGACCGTAAGATTTCATAGATTCCGGTACAGTTAAGTTTAATTAATTTTGTATTATATTTTGCCTTTTTAATTATCACACAGTCCTCTGTGCCCAGGTCAATTACCTTGTTACCATCAAAAGTTGCTATTGCTTCTGCTTCTTGGGTTTTCTTGCTCTTACCAACAATTATTTTAATTGTATCCTCTGCTGAAACCACAACACTTCTTGGACTTAACGAATGCGGACATATAGGAGTTATGACCATAACCTGCGTTCTAGGCATAACAATTGGTCCTCCGGCAGATAAATTGTAAGCGGTAGACCCAGTTGGTGTTGAAATGATTACCCCATCACCAAGAAAATTGTCAACTAATTCGTCATTCACATAGATGCCTAAATTAATAATGCGAGAAAAGCCTTTTCGCGTAATGACTACGTCATTTAGTACATAGTCGGTACTGCAGCATTGCTCTTTTTGACCTATGGCATATTGAATTGCTTCACCTTCCATCATCATTCTGTTTTCAATTCGATAATCATCATTAAAAAGTCTATCCAATGCTTCATATACATTATGTTCTTCAATTTCAGCCAGGAAACCCAATGTCCCCAGATTAACTCCAAGAATAGGAATCTCATAGACCATAAGGTCATTTGACGCTTTTATAATGGTGCCATCCCCACCAAGTACGATTGCGCAATGAAGATTAATTGGCAAGTGCTCTTTCTTAACCACACTTTGAATATCCGATAGACTGGATAAAAAAGCAGTATGACCAGCTTTCTGGATATAAGCAACAATCTTATTTGTAACAGAAAGATCGATATCTTTCTCCTTATTTGTTATGATCAAAAAGCGATCCATAAGATTGTCACTCCTTTAAACAGTTTTTTACATATGCGGTGATTATATCATAGAATTCCATTTATTTCAAGCAATATACGATATTTTTGCAAATTTTATGACAATTCAGTATAATTATGCGTTTTTTATGCTAAGGTAAGAGAAGTATCAACAAATAATTAATTTGTTAGATACGAATGCAACCGTGATAGCTGGAGAAGCGTACCTCATGTTTATCCCTCTATGCTTCCGCAAGATTTTGATGTGCTCTTGACACTATCTCCTGAATCTGTTGTGGCTTAATTGGAGTTCCAGCCACTTCTTCCTGATCATCTGCGGCAATTTTTTTAAGGTACAATAAATATTCTATGTTTCCCTCTGGCCCTTTTATTGGGGAATAATCAAGATTAATGCAAGTAAAACCAATGGAAGCTGCAAAAGAACTAATTAGCTCTATAACCTCCAGATGTACTTTCTGATCCCTGACTACTCCTTTTTTACCAACCTTTTCTCTGCCAGCTTCAAATTGCGGCTTAATTAAGCTTACAATTTCCCCTTCTAGGATTAGTAATTCACGAACAGCAGGCAATACCTTGGTTAAGGATATAAAAGAAACATCGATGGACGCAAAGGCTGCTTTTTCTTCTATTTGCTCTGGCGTTAAATATCTGATGTTGGTTTTCTCCATAGAAATAACTCTCTCATCCTGTCTTAACTTCCAAGCAAGTTGGTTCGTGCCGACATCAACGGCATATACCTTTACAGCACCGTTTTGTAACATGCAGTCAGTAAAGCCTCCCGTAGAAGATCCCACATCCATACATACCTTGCCCTCCAGTGTAATTCCGTAACTTTCCATCGCCTTCTCCAGCTTTAGACCGCCTCGGCTAACATACTTAAGGGGATTTCCTTTTAATTCAATTGTTACTGTATCAGAAAATGTACTTCCTGCCTTGTCCTCACGCTGTCCATCTACAAACACATTACCGGACATAATAATTGCCTTTGCCTTTTCACGTGACTCAGCTAAATTTCTGTTAACCAGTAATATGTCTAATCGCTCTTTCATACGAATAACCATGCCTTTCTTATTACCTGCAACTTTGATGATGCTTCCTGTTAGATAAAGTGCCAGCTTGCTGACACTTTATCTGTAAAATATAAATATATTATTACTTTAAACAAGTGAAACGACAAGTCATTTCATAAATAAAAAGAGTGCTGTTGTTTTTCAATCCAGGGACACAACAGCACTTTAAAGTCTATACTATACTTCCTCCAGTTCTGATCTAATCCTGCTTAATATACTTTCACTGTCTAATCCATATCTATCATGAAGTTCACTTACACGTCCATGTTCGATATAAGCATCGGGAACCGCAATGTTAAGTAATCTTAACTTCTGATTTTTTGCTTCTAATAGATAGTCTGCAACTTTTTGACCAAATCCACCACTTTTCACATTTTCTTCAAGGGTTACCAGAAGTTTATGACTTTGCATCAAAGAATCAAGAATTTCCTGGTCAAACGGCGCGATAAAGCGGGCATTAATCAACGTAACTTTCTTTCCTTCAGCTATTAAAACATCTGCAATCTCTTTTGCTGTCTTAACCATACTTCCTACCGCAAGAAGAGCAAGTTCAGAACCCTCAATCAGCACTTCGCTTTTTCCATATTCAAGCGAATCCTGCTGATCCTCAAATTCAAGATAAGCATCTCCCTTAGGATATCGAATTGCTACCGGTTTATTTAAACTTAATGCATAGCTTAACATTTCCTCAAATTCATACTTGTTCTTTGGAGCCATAACAGTAAGATTTGGAATATGGGATAAGAATGATAAATCAAAAATTCCCTGGTGTGTCTTTCCATCCTGTCCAGTAATCCCTGCACGATCGATTGCAAATACCACAGGCAAGTTATTAATGCATACATCATGTATGATTTGATCATAAGCTCTCTGTAAAAAGGTTGAGTAAATAGCCACCACCGGTTTATAGCCGCCAAGTGCTAATCCCGCTGCAAAGGTAACTGCATGCTGCTCTGCAATACCAACGTCAAAAAATCGATCCGGATATAAATTCATGAATTCTGCTAACCCGGTTCCATATGGCATGGCAGCTGTAATCGCAAGAACTTTTGGATCTTCTTTTGCAATTCGCACCATTGCTTCTGAAAATACCTTTGTATAAGAAATACTCTTCTCTTTCCGAATAGGCTGGCCGCTTACAATGTCAAAAGGATCAACTCCATGATAACGGCTTGGGTATTTTTCTGCAGGCTTATATCCCTGACCTTTCTTTGTAAGAACGTGAACAACCACTGCTTTTTTTAGTCTTGAAGCTGCCTCAAAAGCAGTCTTCATTTGCAACATATCATGCCCATCAATCGGTCCGATGTAAGTAAGTCCCATATCTTCAAAGAACATGCTGGGAAGCATAAAATATTTTATGGCATCCTTAGACCGCTTCAACTTATCAACAATTGCTTTTCCTACTCCCGGCACTTGATTGAGGGTCTGTTCCATGTTCTCTTTAAAACCTGTATACCCTGAACTAGTACGAAGCTTTGCCAGATAATTAGCCAATCCTCCTACATTTTCAGAAATAGACATATTATTGTCATTTAATACTATGATAAAATTGGTTTTGAGTCTTCCCGCATTATTGATTGCCTCGAAGGACATTCCACCGGTAAGTGCACCATCACCAAGCACAGCTACCACCTTATGACTCTCTTCACTCAAGTCTCTGGCACGAACCAATCCAAGGGCAGCAGAAATAGAAGTAGAACTATGACCTGTATCAAAGGAATCACAGCAGCTTTCCTCCATCTTTGGAAATCCGCTTAGTCCATCGATTTGACGAAGTGTTTCGAATAACTCTTTTCTGCCTGTTAAAATTTTATGCACATAAGCCTGATGACCGACATCCCAAACTAACTTATCTTGAGGAAAATTGAGGAACATATGAAGTGCCATAGTCAGTTCAACAACTCCTAAATTAGAAGCCAGATGACCACCTGTTTTACTTATATTCTGTATTAAAAACTCACGGATTTCGCCAGCTAGTTTTGCATAATCCTGTGATTTTATTTTCTTAATGTCATTTGCTTGATTAATAATATCCAAATACTTTGGCAATTAGCTACCACCTCTCTATACCAACAGATTATATAACGTACCTACTTTTCTCTATTTACTAAAGTCAATATAAGCTTCTTTAAAAATTCATTCTTATACGGTAATGCGTTATAATTTTCAATTGCCCTCTGTGATATTAATACTACCTCATTATTTGCATTATCTAAACTCATCAATGTCACATAGGTCGTCTTCTCGTTCTTTTCATCACTATGAATCGGTTTTCCAAGCACTTCTTGTGTACTTGTTACATCTAAAATATCATCCTTTATCTGGAAAGCAAGACCAATATCTCTTGCTATTTTCTCTATTATAACAATTTCCTCTGAAGAGGCACCAGCCAAAATCGCACCAATCATCATTGATGCTTCAATTAAAGCTCCTGTCTTCATCTGATACATAAAATCTAATCGATCTCGTGAGACAGCTCCCTGATATTCTTCCATATCAATGACCTGACCACCAATCATACCGTAAATACCCGCTTTTACAGACAAAACCTGTAAAGCCTTTGCTATTCTCTTATAGGAAGTTATATCCTGGTCTTCCTTTACCAAATCAAAAGCCTTTGCTGCAGTTTCAAAAGCAAAGTTTAAAAGACCATCACCCGCCAGAATTGCCATAGCTTCACCATATACCACATGTGTAGTCTTTCTGCCTCTTCGATATTCATCATTATCCATAGCAGGAAGATCATCATGTACCAGGGAGTAAGTATGAATCATTTCAATAGCCACAAGAAATGGCTCTAATACTTTATTACTCTCTCCTTGAAATAGACGAAAAGTTTCTGACATCAAAATAGGACGCAGACGTTTACCGCCAGCTAACAGACTGTAATTCATCGCTTCAATTACGGTTTTTTGATATCCTTTTTCTGCGGGGGAATAGTTTTTAATAATTTCCTCAATTTCAACTGCTTTTTGTTTCAGCTCTTGGTTAAAGTCCATTACTTTCTCCATTTTCACTTAAAATAATCAATTCTTTCTCTACTTTATCAATGGAATCATTACATGCTTTTAACAGTTTCATTCCTTCTTGATATAAGGCAAAAGAAGCCTCAAGACTAATTTCCGGCTTTTCCAGTGTATCCATAATCTGTTCTAATTCTTGGAATGCTGTTTCTAATTCAAATTCTTGCTCAGACATCTGATACCTCCTAACTATTTAACTAATATTTTCAGCCTCTATTTTGCGGGCATATTGCTTCAACTCTTGCTGTTATATCTCCATCTAATAAGGATAATGTGAGTAATTCATTGTTCTGTACCTGATGAACACTCTGTATTGGTTTATTCTTCTCGTCAACAACAAGTGCATAACCCTTACTCAACTTAGATAATGGGGATAGTCCCTCCAGCTTTGTTATGTAAAGTTCCAATCGGTGTCGTCTTTCTTTTAAACGCTGCTGCATCCGTAGTTGCAGTCTTTGTTGAGCCTCTATTAAAAATTGTCTCTTTTCTTTAATCTGATAAGCTGGGCTTGCATAGTATAAGCGAAGTTTTAATTCTTTGACTTTACTCTGATAACGCTGTAGTTTCTGTTGTAACTCCCTTAATAACTTACGCTGATACTCCCTTAGTAAGTTCTGATATGCAAGATAATCATTCACCGCGAGTTCTGCTGCCGCAGAAGGCGTTGGTGCACGAAGATCTGAAACAAAGTCCGCAATGGTGATATCGGTCTCATGACCAACCGCCGAAATAATCGGCGTCCTACACTTAAAGATAGCTCGTGCAACGATTTCTTCATTAAATGCCCATAGGTCTTCAATGGATCCTCCACCTCTGCCTACAATGATGGTATCAACACCCAGTTTATCAAGTGCCGTAATACCTTTCACTACGCTTTCAGCTGCACCATTTCCTTGTACCTGTGCCGGATATAAAATCAATTGTACATAAGGGTTTCTTCGTTTTGCAATATTGATGATATCCTGTATTGCTGCACCGGTCGAAGCTGTTACAATTCCCACTTTTTTGGGGTAGGATGGTATCTGCTTCTTATGTGCTGGATGAAATAACCCTTCTTCCTCCAGAGTTCGTTTCAGTCTCTCAAACTTCTCGTATAAGATCCCCTGTCCGTCTAAAACAATTTCATTTGCATATAACTGATATTTCCCATCTCGTTCGTAAACATTAATACTGCCAAGTGCAATAACACTCTGGCCTTCCTCCAGACGGAAGGTAAGTCCTCTGCGCTGCCCGGCAAACATTACACAAGCTAATTGCCCCTGAGCATCCTTTAATGTAAAATAAATATGCCCAGAGGTATGATATTTACAATTGGATACTTCACCTTTTATATAAATACCGTTCAATATCCGATCTCGAATAAATAAATTCTTAATGTATTGATTGATTTCTGTAACCGAAAAAGCCTGTCCCATAGAACCACCATACCTTTCGGGGTACTTATAAACTTTAGGTCTGGATTAAGCTAGCTTTGCAAGTACTCCATTAATGAAACCAGGAGAGTCATCTCCACCAAAGGTCTTAGCAATCTCAACTGCTTCATTGATAGCAACTTTAACCGGAATGTCATCATCAAAACGCATCTCAAAGATTGCTAATCTTAGAATTGTAAGATCCACCTTACTCATACGATTTAATTTCCAACCGCTGGATGCCTCTGATAGAATCTGATCAATTTCACAGAGCGTCTCAAAAATCGGTTGAATTCTTGAGGTAAGATAAGCATACTCTTCGAGGGAAGGCTCCTCCAACTCTGCTATATACAGTTCCATTTGTTCATTTAATTCAGTTACCTCATGAAAATCCTTGCGGAACAGCATAAGGAATATGTGCTCTCTTTTCTCTCTTCTTGTCACCGTACGGTTCCTCCTACACACGAATAAACAACCCTTAGCTTAACATCTAAGGGTTGTTAGGGAATTGTTTACGCTTTTACGATATTAACTCCGGCAATACGGATGTTAACTTCTTTGACTTGTAATCCAGTCATATTCTCTATCGCTAACTTAACCTTTTCCTGTACTTGTTTAGCTGTTTCAGGAATTCCAAATCCATAATCCAACGTCAGTGCCATATCAACAGACACAGCATCCGGGTTAACAAGAACTTTAACACCTTTGGATAAATTCTTCTTTCCGAGTTTCCCGGCAAGATCACTTGTGACATTACCGGCTGGAGTTGAAACGCCTTTCACTTCATTCGCTGCCAACCCAGCAATTGCAGCAACAACTTCATCCGCTATCTGAACTTCTCCGACTTTACCATTTTCATGTATTTTATATGTGTTTCTAATCTCAGGTTCCTTATTCATAATGATTACCTCCTAAGTTCCTATTGTTATCCAGCAAATCCAATCTTATTGAGTTTGAATAATAATTTTATCATTATATAGTATTATACCAAATTAAGCAACTTTTGCAATTACTAATAAATTTTTTCTATTTGTTGCCGTTTAATCAATCTTTATTCATTAATAACTACGGTGGTAATTTTAATTTTGTCAACAGAAACTTCTGTTTCATTCTTAACAACATCTTCGATGATTGCAAGTTCCTGGTCAGTCAAAGGCTGTGCAGAATTAATAACCACGCTTACTTTATCATTTAAGATCGTTACTACGCTTTCACCCATTCCTTTTGCCATAAGAAGATTCTCAGCAGCAAATTCTTTATCTTTATTTAATGTTAATTGAAGCATTCCATCAATTGCCTTTTGCTTTGATTCTTCAGAAATGTCAGGACTTTGAATGAGTTCCATATAGATTGCTTTATTCTCTGATCTTAATTGCTCACGTTCTACTTTACTTGAAATAAAGAAGCCTGAATCAAGAACGGTACTAGCAAGAACTGCCTCACCAGGTACGCCGTCTTCCAGGTTGATTTCGCCATTATCAGCCACTTCCTGTGGATCATCCTGTGCGAGAATATCTTCATCAGAAATGTCAGCTACATCAGCTGCATCTTCTGTATCTGCTACTTCAGTTGTATTTCCATCAGTTTCTGCCAAAGAAGCATCATCAGTTTCTACTAAAGAAGCATCTTCATCTAATGAATTATCAGCACTTAAATCTTCTGTATCTGCTGCAATATTCAGATCATCGTCTGCCATTGCAAGGTCATCATTAACTATACCGTCTGTTCCAGCTACCGATAAATCATCGGCAGTATCATCACGTGTGAAACTTAAATATCCAGCGATTACGATCATAATCATTAGCGCCGTAATTATGATATGATTTTTTTTGAATATATTCTTCATTTTAGACCTCCTGCAAATTTTATCTGTTACCCATCTTCATCACTTTAACTTTATGCGCTGGTACATCAAATAATACCTCTGCGGCCTCCATAATGTTCATTATAATGCGACCATCGTCTCCACCTTCAGCGATAACAACAACGCCTTGAATCTCAGGTTCATATTCCTGTATTATGTAAGGTACAGAATTCCCATCCTCGTTCGTAACCAGAACGGTATCCTCTTCCCGAGTTAAACTATTATTTATTCTGCTTCCGCCCTCCCCATCAACTTCGTTTAAGCTCTCCTGCGTAGAAGGATTATCTTTTAATGGAACCTGCTCGCCTGAGGCTTTCAAAGTTATCATCACCTCAACATCACCGATACCGGATACTTTTTTTAAGATATTCTCCAGTTTGGTTTCCATTTCTGTTATATAGGTATTCGAATCATAGCTTGTCGTATTCGTATCATTTTGCACATTCTTAGAACTTTTGTCCTCTGTAGTGCTATCCGATGCTTTTTTAGTACCAAAAAGGTCTGGTACTGATAAAAAAATAATTAAAATCCCTGCTGCAAATAGCAATATAATTTTACTTGGACCAATGTCCTTCAGGGAAAGCTTCTTCTTTTCCATGTCATCCTCCCTGTATACTAATATTTATATTACCCGGTTCTATATTATAGAAGTCCGAGAGTTGCGTTTTTAACTCAATTTCCAACGGAGAAGGCAGCTGTTCTGACTTTGAATTTTCATTTTCACCAAAGATAATTCGCTCAATTTCAATGGCATCTATCGAAAGGCTATTCACTTGCTCCTCCTCATCCTCTTCCTTCTTAAGTTTTGCATTGATATCCATTCTTAGAATTTCTCCAAAGGTTGTACTTTTATTGTCATAATCAAAGGTAATATCAAAACTTTTGATATAAACTTTCTCTTTCAGCAGCATTTCTTTCACTTGTGCAAGAATTTTCTCTTTGTAATCAGCAAAAATCGCATCCACCTGTGCCTCTTCCATTCTATTTAAATCACTTTTAAAGTCGGAGGTCTCTACTGCAAAATCATTAGCCTGTAAAAAATAGTCCAAGTTTTCTTCCAGCTTCATTAACTTGATTAAAGGAGATATAACAATTAAAACCAAAATCATACCAGACACAATGCTGACGTATTTTTTATAGCTCTTATTACCAAGTAAATTCATAATAATTGTATTTATCAAAAGGTATATTACAATGTTTCTAATCCACGAATAAATTTCTTCCATTTACTACCTCCATTCTGATGTTCTAAGTCACGTTAACATGCGGCATAGAATCTAATAGCGGGAGAAACTTAACTTTCTTAAGTTAATTCACACTGCCTGTGGTTACAGCAACAATTGTAATTGCCAATAGGAATAGCACGGCACCTACAAATACCGTTTGCAGCAGTAATCCAGCAGATTTGGCAGAAGCACCGATGCATTCAATGAACCGTTTATCGGAAATGGGTTGTAACGCAGCACCACCAACCTTATAGACTGCGGTTATTATCAACAGCTTTATGCCCGGTACGGCACAGATTGTCAGTATTACAATCAAACCAGTCACTCCAATGGCATTTTTCAGAAGGATACCTGCTCCAAGCAGTGTTTCTGTCACTCCACCCAGTGCATCACCTATTCCTGGAATTGCTTCGGAAGCCTTATATAAAGCAGTACGTTTCACATGGTCTGCAACAGGAACAATTAATCCCTTGATGGCACTAAAGCCAATGACCAAAGCCAAAAGACTTTTTAATATCCAGCTGATTGCCGTTAAAATAAGATCTGCAAGTCTTGAAAGCATGTCCTCTTTTGATAGGTTATTTGCCAGTACAATGATCAGATAGAAGTTTATCATTGGAATTACAATCTTAATTAGTGCAAAGTCAACCAGCGTGATTAGTCCAAGTGCTGCCTCATAATATACAAGTGAAGTCGTGGTTCCGGAGCAAAAAGCAACTGACATTAAATAAGTGGGTACCAAAGCTTTCATAAAATCCAAAATGGCAGCTATCGTAGTGGTAGCTATTCTGGAGGCTATTACAAAGGAACTAATAAGTAATCCAAACATTAGGAGGTATGTAACATAAAAACCTGTTTCTGATACATTATTATTCTTAAAGGCCAAAGAAAAATTAGTGAACAGCGCTGCAATTAAGGATATGGTGATCAGGTTGCCAAGTGTAGTCAAATTCTCGCTAATCTCCCCTTTGACTGAATTTAACAACTGATTGACAATTCCAGAGAAGGAGAATGTCTCCTCCTGATTCGTAAGCTTATTGATATAAGAGCTGAAACTAAAGTCTTCTCCATTTCCCAAAACATCATCAATTACTTCTTGAATTTCATCATAGTTTATATCCTCTGGCAGTCCGCTGGAAGCTTGTACCTTTTGTGCAGGTAAAAACATTAGTAAAAATAAGAACATCCCAACAAACAATAGAAATCTATATAAATATCTCTTCCATCCTCTTCTTATTATCATCCCTTTATACCTCCAAAAAGCTGTTAATGGTATCAAGGATAGCTAACAGGATTGGCATACTGATTGCTAAAATTGATAGCTTGCCCACCAGTTCAATTTGATCACCGATAGCATGATAACCAGAGTCCTTACATAGTGAGGAAGCGATTTCTGTAACATAAGTGATACCTATTATTTTTATTAAAATTCCTACGTATGCCTTATTCAGTTTGATATAGCTCTGCAGACGGTTAATTGTGTCAAGTATAACCTCCAATTTACCGATTCCCCATATCAGAATGAAGAAACATGCTGCAATACTAAGATATAAAGAATATTCCTCTTTTGTCTTCTTAAGCAAAATGGCAAGCATAACGGTAGCTAGTCCAACCACTGCAATTCGTATCATATTATCCCCCTTCCACCGTCATAGCCGGTAAAAGAATCTTAGGCATTCTCTGTCTCATGCGTCGCTTCTCCCTTTGGTGTAACGCTAGACCATATTAAACAATTGTTGGATCGTCATAAATAAATCCTGAATATGCGGAAGCAGCCAGAAAAGAACTACCACAATTCCTGCCAGGCTTGACATAAATGCAAGTTCATCCCTGCCAGACTGCTTTAATATCTGATTTAAGATTGAAATGATTAACCCAAGTAGTGCAATTTTTAAAATAATAAAAGCGTCCATACTAACCTCCCTACCGTTAAAAACGGTTTACCGTCGTAAACGGTTTTAAGTCCTTCTTAAGTAATTCTATTTCAAACCATAATTATAGTTATAAAAATTCCTGCCATAATTCCTAAGGTGTTAAACATATAGGTTTTTTCTTTCACTGTTTTTGATAAATCAAGAATCGTCTCTTCTAATTGTGATAAATATAATTCAAAGGTATTCATTTGCATTTCCTTATCCAGATAGCCCAGGTTTTCACCAAAAGCACTTAGTTGTAACTTGTCCTTCTTTGACAGCGAAGTATCAGCCAGCCCGTTTTCAGTTTCGGCTTTCCAGATCTCCGTAAAGGTCTGTCCTGATAATTCATTTAACTTTGCACTTACATGACTTAAAAACACCTTATAATTTCCTTCATGTCTCCTTTGTATCGCATGAATTGCTTCTGGCAAAGGGGTATTGCCATAACGAATATCTCCCTTAAGCAACCCAATTATTTTCTTCAATTCTTTTAAATCTGCAATTCTGCATCTCATCTCATTGCTTAAGTAAAATCCCATTCCTGCAGAGGATAGGATCACCATGATGCATCCAATGATTTTCATTATACCCATAGCAGTTTGTCCTCCTTTCTCTTATTACTAAGTTACTGTTGTGTATAACCTTCTTTCTTCCATATCATAGATCTCTTCCAAGTGACCTACACCTTTTATGTTGCTAAGAATAATAAACCGTTCAAATAACTTCCTTTTCACCAGATCACATAGGATCGGCTTGTTTTTAATGTCTTCAATTGAACTTCCATGTACTGTGGCAATCAACTTACAGCCACAGCCAATTACATAGTCAATTGCGTCCATATCTTCCTTCGATCCAATTTCATCCACTGCAATAACTTGAGGAGACATGGAACGTATTAACATCATCATTCCTTTTGCCTTTGGGCAACAATCAAGAATATCCGTCCTTATTCCAAGTTCATTTTGCGGAGTCCCCATATAGCAGGCTCCGATTTCAGAACGTTCATCCACTACACCTACACTCATTCCAGGATGGTGACTGCTTCCGTCGGAAAGTTGACGTATGATATCACGGAGCAAGGTTGTCTTACCACATCTTGGCGGTGAAATAATCAGCGTATGAAATATTCCAGAAGCTTGTTCATTAAATAAATAAGGCAGCACTGGATTTGCACAGCCCTTCACCTGATGAGCCAAACGAATGTTAATAAAGGAAATGTGTTTCATTCCTTTTATAACATCATCCTCCATAATTGTTTTCCCTGCGATGCCAATACGATGTCCGCCATTAATTGTAATGAAGCCTTGTCTGATTTCATCCTCAAAAGCATAGAGAGAATAATTACTTATGTACTCCATTGTTTCTCTAATTTCATTTTTAGTAATTACAATTGCTTTCCCTGGGTTGTCAGATATCTTCGCATCCTCTGTAATAAAGGATTCTTGATTTGCATAAATGATGAGTAAAGGAGCATTCATGCGAAGTCTTATCTCCTGAAGTTTGTCATAATCAAGGGTCAGTTTGCCCATGATTGTCCTTAGTTTAAGCGACAACACCTTTAACAGCTCGTCTTTCGTGCTCATGAGTTCCCCCCTAACCAGACTTACAGATACTTGCTCTGCAACAGGAAGCTATTTCTTATTACAGAACAATATATTCCCTGTTACTGAAAATATTCCGAAACAAATAAGAAATAAATTGCAAAAAAAGTTCCCTTATATTATTCTGATTATTAATAAAATTGTTATGAAAATAGATTGAATCATTAAGATTGGAGATTAAGATGAGATACGGCTTAATTGGAGAAAAATTAGGACATAGTTATTCAAAGATAATACATGAAAAGTTAGCAAACTATACCTACGATTTAATTCCCCTATCTAAGGAAGAGTTTCCTCTTTTTATGGAGAAGAAAGAATTTGCGGCAATTAACGTGACAATTCCTTATAAGAAGGCTGTGATACCTTATTTAGACGAGCTCCATCCACTTGCAAAGGAAATTGGAGCAGTAAATACCATAGTAAATAAACAGGGGCATTACATTGGATACAATACCGATTTCTATGGTTTTGAGTATATGTTAAGACATAATCAAATAGAGCTGCAAAATAAAAAATGCCTGGTACTGGGCGGAGGTGGAACCTCGCAAACGGTACAGGCAGTTTTAAAACATATGGGTGCAAGGAAAATATATGTAGTCAGCCGTAATGGCTCTTCGACTGATTTAGCTCCTGGTCAATTATTAAGACCCTCGGAGGATAGCAGCACAAATCACAATGAGACAATTAATTATGAGACCTGTTATGAAGAACATACGGATGCAGAAATCATAATCAATACAACTCCTCTTGGGATGTATCCCAATATTGATGCCTCTCCTTTGGACTTAAGTACCTTTAAGAAATGCGAAGCTGTAGTAGATGCCATCTTTAATCCAAGAAGAACAAAGCTGACCCTGCAGGCAGAATCATTAGGTATCCAAGCAGTTACTGGTCTTGAGATGCTGGTTGCACAGGCAAAACAAGCAATCGAATATTTCCTTGATACTACAATTGAAGACCATCTTATAGATCAGACATATCAGGAGCTGCTTCAACAGATCGCTCCTTAATTCTAAAAAAGAAATACCAGTACTTAATGACCATAACTATGCCGATGAATATTCTAGCGTAGATATTAGGAACTAGAAAGATTGCCAGAATAAGCAAGGAAGTAGACATCGTTAATATCTTAATCTTGTTTTTTCTGGTCATACTTCTGGTTTCAATAAAATCTTTGATATATCGTTTATAAAGACTTGTCCCCATGAACCATTTATGAAACTTCTCAGAACCTCTGGCAAAAAAGAAGGAGGCAAGGAGTAAAAAAGGTGTCGTTGGTAAGATTGGAAGTACAACCCCAATAACTCCCAGTGACAGAAATATCAATCCAAGTGCAATGCACATTACTTTATATACATTATTCATACTTATAAATCCTCTATGTCTTGGTTAATGTTATGGTAACCATTCAAAACCAAGCTCGAAAACTTGCGGTTTTCTCGCTGTTTGGCTCTCGCCAAACTGAACTATATAAAAAATATCTTTAGAAAGCAAGCTTTCACAGCTAATTTTTATATATTCTGCTTGGTTCTGAACTATTATAAATTATGAATAAAGTATAATTGTTTTATACAACAGGTTCAATAAATATTTCTATTTTATCACAATTCATTTCATCATATATAATTAACAACTTCATTAACAGTATCTCTATTACATCTCAGCAATTTCCTTTTTGAATTTATTATAAGAAGTCACTCGTGGAGACAAAAACAAAAAGGATGTCCAGCAGGATCTAAAAGTGTAACCCATTGTGCACCATATTCCGGTTGCCAATATTGTTTCTCAGGTTTCGTAGCTCCTAAAGATAACGCAAATTGAACAGCCTCCTCCATATTTGTTACATCAAAATCAAGGTGCTCCATTTTCATCTGCTCACCAGGTGTGTCAGGCCATATGGGTGGTATATAACCTTCTTCAAGTTGACAAGAAATGCAAACACTCTCACCTGGAATAGTACCTGCTACATACACTCCAATATCATATGTAATCTCTCCGCCCACCAAATTCATATAGAAATTAGCAAGCTCTGCCGGTTGCTTACAGTCTAAAACTACACTCTGAAACTTAATAAATGGTCTCATTTCAATCCTCCCATGTATGTTGTTGTTTAAACACACTATCCTTATCTTTATAAAAACTCGTAGCAATCACATAACCAAATATTATTTGAAATACAGTGCTAAATATTGGACTTCCTGCTGAACTAAATAAAATTTGTGAAGCAAATAACTTATATACAGAATGTATACCCGCATTAAGCATTTCATAATTAACAGCAAAAAATATGGACGGTAATCCAATTAAAAGAAGTTTTGGAAGATTTATTTTCCATTTACCCAACTGTTTAAATTCTTTTATCAAATGATCAAAACCTAAAATCAAACCAAAGCTTAATCCGAGTAGAAAAAATAATATATTGTAAATAATAAGATTAGTAAAGTGGGATTTAAGGTATACATAAGCCTGCTGCCTTATACATCATATGGAAATTAATAACTACCATTATTAGGATTTTAGCAAATTAACCCAAAAAAGTTGTAGGTAAAATATTATTTCAAACGATTATTAAGTATACAGAAAAGGATTAATTAGAAATAAAATAGACAGGCTTAAATAATCCAGGAATTAAGTCTGACTCATTTATCAGGAGGGGAAGCTATGAGGGCCACTCAAGCGCAAGTTGCAGGTATTATTACACAAATTTTATCAATCTTATGTTTAATAGTAGCGATTAATTGTTTTGGTACTATGACATTTATTTTTTTGGTTCTTGGGCTAGCAATTTTTTTAATTTCTATAGGAATATCGTTTTTTAATTGGCGATATGCCTACTGTAATAAAATATTACCTAATGACCCATCTATAGAAATTTAGAATTATCTATTGTTGAGAAGAGCTTTATTAAATAATTTGAAAACCATTAAAAAAGCGGTTTTAGCACATCCAGAAATACTTTTACTATATAAAAAGTATTCCAACTTAGTGTTAAAACCGCTTTCCTCCCACTTTATACTTTTATCATTTTACAATATCTTAATCTAATCCAAAACTTTTCATATAAAAAAGCATATCTCCGGTAAGTTCCTGATTGTAACAATTTTTATATTCTATCGCTGCCTCATTCAAATCCTTACACTTACTTGCAATATCATAAGCTGTACGCAATTGTTGAAAATACGAAACCATTTCTTCTTTCGTACACATGGATTCATGCGCACATAAATAGTAATCAGCCTGGTATTGTTCAATCATATCAATCATAGGAAATAGTTTATCTTTATCAAAATAGTTTTTCCCATTTTTCGTACACCCGTAGATGCAATCCCCTAAAAAGAGCGTTTTTTCTTCCGGAATATAAATGATTGTTGAATCTTCTGTATGCGGACTAATAATATGACGTATTTCGCAAGTAACTTCACCTAAATCAATCTTCAAACCATCTGTATAACTAACATCAATATTTCTGATTTTTAACTTATCCCTATCTTCAATTTCTGATTTGATGCACTTAACTGCGTATTCATTAAGTATTCCTTTTTCTAAAGCCAGCACTAAGGAATCATCATCATAATTTATTTGGCGGTATTGGTCCATGCTTTTAACAGTTGTATGATTAGCAATAGAAACCGCATCCCACTCACTAAGGCCCAAACTGTGATCCCAATGATAATGCGTTAGCGCTATGTACTTTATAGGTGGTAATCCCATAGCCTCTAACTCTGCTTGAAATTCCCTTGCATGCCTTGGTGAATTTCCGGCATCAATAACAAGACAGCTATTATTACCAATAACTACTCCCAAAACTGGCCGATCCGTTTCATCCTGGTTCATCATGTAATAAACCCTATTAGATATTTTTTCTAACATTTTAACCCCCCCCTTTAACCTTTTTAATATTATTCAATTCTTTTTCTACTATTTAATTTTTATCTACTACGTCACATAAGCTAATAAGTTTACCAGCTACTAATTAACTATTGTCTCATACTTAGCAATACTCTTACTAATGTGCTCTTTCATTTTAGTAATATCACATTTAAAAACATCAGTCGGAATTTTTTCCTTCATCTGAAGCTCTATTCTAAATACTTCTGCCCCTAATTTTTTATAGAAGGAATTAGAAGACGAATTATGATAGTTATAAATAACCAGCTCTTTTCTATCGAAGTTTTCATAATAATTCAGGAGGTTCAATATTAGCATTAAGGAAATTCCTCTCCCTCGCATTTCGGGATAAACCCATAATCCATTTAATTCAATTCCAGAGTCTGCATCTTCTGTTTCCGCATAACTTGCAAAAGCTACTCCCAGCATTTTGTCATTTTCGAAGGCACCAATTAAAGCTCTCACATCATTATTCTCAACTCCTTGATGCATCCAATTAGTCCAAAAAGAATACTCCTTCTCAGTATTCAACATCTCATCCGTCAGCCCTGCCACTTCTTCCGGCCAGCAAAGAGCTTTGAGCTGCATTGCTTCCAGCATATCTTTATCCCATAATTCTCTGATTGTAATCATAACCCCATTCTCCATTTCATTTGTAATGTGCAAATGCCTAAAAAGCAACTATGCACTCTAATTATTTATAATATGATCCACTTTCGTTGGCATCTTTGAACACTGTAATGGATAAAACCCATTATAGTTAATTTCAATATTGTTATGATAAAATCTTAAACCACTTTGAATTGTTTCCTTTATCAAATCATTTCTTGAAATATCAACAGCTATAACATCCTCGGTAATAATATCATAATCGAATATTAACCCTTGCTCTGATATAAAATGCAAGTGTAAATTCGTCAGGTCTCTGTTAACTGATATAACAGCAATAACTTTATTGTGGTCTGTAGCTGCAAAGATTTCAAAGTAAATCTTACTGTTCCTATATCGTGGTCTCCCCACATTATTAACTATTAAATCTTGGGGTTCTCCTGATAGTAAAACTTTTTCTACTCCACTACACACTTTACTATAGTCTTTAATTTTTCTTAGTGAGCTAACATCTTTAAATAAGGTACTTGATTTATTTAAGTTAAGATCAAATAACTTAATTCTATTGTTAATATCATAGATAATCGTCTGATCGTCTGCCCAGTCATAATCAAAACATGAGATTGACAACCCACGTTCTTCCTTTTTCAATAAATCGTAGAGAAATAGTTTTTTATTATCGCTTTTCAACTTGATATAAGCAACTTTTGTTTCGTCAGGACTAAGGGATAACATAATTGGAGCGTAATTAATTCTGCTAATCTTAATTAATTTTTGAAAATCTGAACCGTCTCTTTGAATCATACAAATCGTTGTTCCAGTATGAAAGAGTATTTTTGATTTATCCTTGAACCATATTAAATCATTAACTTTACCCGTATATATTTTGTTAAACTCTATACTCTCTAGTTTATGAATAAATATTGAATCATCATTTTCGGCTTCTTCTGATGCTATAATTGCTAAATACTCACTTGAACTATCAGCTACAATAGAGGTAATTTTTCTAAATCTTGTTATGTCAAGGGTATACTCTTTATCCCGTTCAATATCTTTTATCACTAACTTTTTATTAGCTATCTTATAAATCATATTGTTCTTCTCCCAAAAGAACAACCCTCTACACAAAGCTATTTATATAATAACATGTATTGATATAGCCAAGTACCTTAAACATTTTTAAGAAAGGAAGTTGTCCCATATTAATTGATTTAAAGTGTTATTTCTGAAGTTTAATTACTTATCAGGTGTTATATTAGTTTCTTATCTAATACAAAAGCTCCTGGTCTAATAATTTTTCAAAGCTTATTACATCTTCCTTCGTTATATCTGAAAATAAAAATGCTCCGCAACGACACTTATTGTATGATTTTCCGTCCATCTCAAAAGGAAATCCGCCAGAGCAGCCGGGGTTACAATGTCCACAATCCCACCCATTTGAACGGATTGATTTTCGTATTTTTTCTGGTTGTTCTTCCACTAACGGCATATACTGACCAATATGTTGCAGGTTTAGTTTTGCTGATAGTACATCATGATTAACCTGAAGACTCATTAAAACCTTTTTATTCTTATTACTTGTATACACACAGGACCAGTCGTTACGCATAAAACCACCCATGCGCACCGCTTGCTTCGTTACATTAGATACACTTTCATGCAGTATGGAAGCACTCTCACGCCTTGCAGTGTCAAGAGCATGATAAATTGATTCCACTGTAAGTTTTGGTTCTTTAACCTTCTCACTTTCCAAAATCCCATAATGCATCATATAGAAATGATTCTTTTGCTTTCTTATGTCCCCTTTGTTCATTTCGAGGACTGCGTCAGCCATTGCCTTTAACGCTACCAGCATCGCACGATTATCCGGATATGAAATAGAGATAATTTCACCAGATTTAATCGTTTTCTCTAAACCGATAAATTCAAAGCCATATTCCCTAAGTTTATTAAGCAAAAATGGCATTCCAGTTATTTTTAATTCTTTGGCTGATGATGAAAGAACACCACCATCAATCTGTAATGTCATATCAGACTGAAGCTCTGCTTTTGCACTTAATATAAAAAGTAAATGAGGTATTCGAAGCAAGCTTGCATTGCTGTTTGTATAATCTGTGTTTTTTGCATCAAAGACAACATTATCTTTTAGAAGCATATTAAAACTTCCAGGATCACTTGCAATATCACTATAAAGCTGGCGCATGAAAGAAAGCAAATCAATAAAGCCTTCTTTAAACTGTTCCAGATCAAGGCTGTAAAGAAATTTGTCATGAACCTTCATTGACACAGGGTCATCTACCACATTTTTCAAATAGTTCTCAGCAATAACTTGAATATAATATTGTTTGTCCATACCTGTTTACTCCTTAGAATTTAAAATTTAATCAATAATTAGAATTAATGCTATGAAAGTTAAAAGTCTAGTAGATTTATTAATTTTTCCCGATATTATGTGTTACGACTAACAAATTATATGCAGATAGATTTAATTCATTTAGCTCATTCACTAATCGGCAAAATGAAGTCAATCAACTGATTTTCTCAAGTATAACAATAATCGTATTATATAATAAATTACCAATATTTACTACTGGTTTACAAATAATACAGCCAACTAATAACATTAATATAACCAGGTTTTTCCCAAAAACAAGGTGAACGACAAGTCGTTTCACTTGTCATTAATAAAAATAGCGCAATCCTCGGAAACCTTGATTTTCCATGGATCGCGCTATATAAGATTTACACTTAATATTTCGCCTCAAAAACTATATTATCGTTAGAGTCATATCCTCTGATACCTTTAAAATATATATTTTCTTTTTCGTCTGAGTTCCATGTAAGTAGAAATAAATCCTCATAAAAGTCTGTCTGTGCAAGAACCTCACCATTGCTAAGCAGAACTTCTATCTTCTTCACCGCTTCATCATTTACAATTCCATATGCTTTAAAATCATAATACGAGGATGACCAAGTATAGCCAACCTTTTTTGATTTATCATTTTCAAAGCCAACGGGTTGACCGCCCGCATGCCAAAAGAAGAGTAACGTTTTATTAACAGTATTACAGGAAACCCATTTATCATACTTTCCAAGAATATATTTACCGTTCTTAAAATCCTCAATATGTATTATCTTTGAGGGTCCATAATGTATGCCACGCTCCGAATTCTCATGTGCAGATAAAGGAGTAAAATAGAGACCTAACCAGCTCATTATAAATAAGGATAAAATAATAATGATAAACATATTACGAACTGTTTTTTTTATTCTACTCATAATTTTCACCTTCTTTTAAAGGTATCTCTACCCTATATTTCCTGTTATATAAATCATAGGTTATAATTAACATTTCTGCATCTTCCGAAAAATGGTGAATCCTCAAAACACCTTTGGATATAATTCCTCCACTATTTTGCTGTCCTGATCTGGTCACATATTCCTTGCCTAAATCATCGGTTATTTCTCCAATATACCCAAATGACCACACTGGTCCCCATATGGCTTTACTATAAGTCTGATAGAAGATATTCATATTGCCATTTATATCATAGATAACATTAGTAAACCGTATCACAGTATCATCTATTTGAACTCGTTCTTTTAAATTAATACTATAAACTATATCCGATTTAGGAATTTCATTAATTAAATTGCTTCGAAAGAATGAGCTGATAAATAAACAAAAAAAGAATCCAAATACAACTATAGTTGGAATAAGTATTACATTTGTTATTTGCCATAACCATCCAAAAATTGGATTGTGCTGTTTGTTAAGCTCCTCACCAATTTCTTTTGCATTGCCCATATCGCTTATGGAAAGCCGTTCTGCCTCTTCGGTGTCATAGCCCTGTTCTAAATAATCTTCTATTTTATCTGATATGTGATTCTCCAGCTCTGTTCGAATATTGTCTCTATCAGAAGTAAATTTAACATAGGACAGTATTTCCTTTAAAAAAATATCGCTTTTAGGCGAAAGCATGAATGCCACCACCAATCACTTTATTCACGGACAAAGAAAATCTCTCCCAATTTTGCTTTTCTTCCGCAAGCTGCTTCCTGCCATTGTTGGTTATTTGATAATATTTACGCTCTTTCCCTGCGCTGCTTTTGGATTTGTATGATTTTACATACCCTTTATTTTCAAGCTTATGCAATACGGGATACAAAGTACCCTCTTTAAATTGAAATGTATTATCAGACTTCACTTCCAGTTTCTTTATTATCTCATACCCATACATATCCGTTTCTTCAAGTAATGATAACAATAGTAAAATTGTACTGCCTCCAATTAATCCTTTATCTATTTCCATTGACTTACCTCCTTATCCTTACCTCGATATTCTAGGTGTATTATACATCGATATTCTAGGTAAGTCAATCCAATAAAAAGTGCAATCGATAGAAAACCTTGATATTCCATGAATTGCACCCCAGTTGTGTAAGTATTCAGATTCACCTAATTTTAGACTAATACTTCCTCTATATTAGCTATTTAGACTTTCCCTATGTAATATTTTTTCAAACTGTTCAACCGCTTTAATGTGCCTGTGCATAGCTTCACGCCCTGCACCAGCGAGAATTTTTCGTGCTTCTCGGCTTCTGAATTTTTCATATCCTGCTTCGTCAAATGTAAAACCCTGACTCCACAAAAAGACGCCATATGAGGTACAATACTTGAGTTTGGCAGGTTCACGATTGAGCCCTAATCTTTATCAATTACTCCTTAATTTAAGAATTGACATTGCCTCATCCGTCGATATCGTAAGATTACTTTCTTTGACTTCACCTTTCTCCTCTATTATAACTGTAATTATATCATCTTCATCATAAAGTGTACCATTTGTAACAACTGAATTTAAAGTAAATGTCTTAGAAGAAATATTTCCCCCAATATATGAAACACTATTATAATTTTCATTATTACACTTATATGTTATTTCTATATGATTTAAAGAAGATAAATCGGTTAATTCTCCTTTATAAGTTATAACTAATACCTTTGTAGCTTCAATTTCTACATCCATTCCACTTTTGGTTTTAGTAAATTTAGGAGTTTCAATTACCTTAAGTTCAGCATTCCACCGTTCTTTTTCCCCTGTATAGGTATATGTGTAAAAATTATCAACATCCTCTGATAAATAAAGACTGCTTTGCAAGATATTTTTATCCCATTTATCATTAATTATTAGAAGAGAACCATTAGAAATTCTTAATGTAATCCACCCAATATCCTGGTTACTGTACATAATCTTAAAATCTATGTCCCAATATCCTTTATCCTTATTAATATTTTTCGTATAATAGATTGCAGCTACCGTATAATCCTTAATTGTGACTCCTTGAGATTTCATATCCTCTATCCTTCTTAAGAATTCCTTCTGCTGCTTTTCATTATAACTTTTAAAGCCCATTTCTTTGTAATATTCAGAGCACTTAGTAATCTTATTAATTAATATTTCTTTTTCAACCATACTTCGTTCGTAAATAGGATCAACTGAATATAATTTCCCTTGCAAGTTGACCAAATTCTCAACTTGGTCAAATGTTATGTATTTATATATCTCTTCCATATCGAGCATAGAAAATGCCTCTTCATACTTACCATTTTCTATGGCTTTAAAAAATGATTTCGCCATCATAAGCTCATCTTGATTGGTAAAGCAAGCTCCTTCTCCTCTTGCTTGGTTATAAGTCAAATAACCAATGCATATTGTCAATCCCAAAATTAAAACTGCACTGACTACTGAGATGATCCAACGGTTTCGAATTTTTAAGAAGCTATTCTTGACTTCAAATCCTTTTACTTTTTCTTCTAATAGGTCTGGCTCTGACTCTACTTGAGTTATCGGTTGTAATAAATCCTGATAATGTTTTTGACATTCTGGACAGATTTTTAAATGTTCCTCAACTAATTGTCTTGTGTAATCTGTGCATTCCTCTGATACATATAACAAAATTAAGTCATTATATACTTTGCATGGTATCATATACATCCCTCCAACTCCATTTTTAGTTTTTCTTTTCCTCTAAAGTAGGTTACCTTCGCCCAACTCTCCGTTTTCCCAAAGATTTTTGCGATTTCTGCAAATGGCAATTCTCCATAGGTTCGAAAAATCATTACATCTCTATATAAGGATGGCATTCTTAGTATAGCTTCTTGAACCAATCTCTGTTCAGCATGACGGACTGCTTCTGTCTCTGGATTTTTATCATCTGAAATTACAACAAGTTCATTATAAGAAACAGTCTTTTTTTTCCTGCATTCCATTAGCCATTCATTTTTGCCTATTTGGCATAGCCAAGTATATAAACTGCTACGCCCTTCAAAGTGCTCAATATGTAAAAAAGCTTTATAAAAAGTTTGTTGTGTAAGTTCTTCTGCTAAGCTCTCACTGCCAGAAAGTGTTAGCAAAAAACGATATACTTTTCGTACATATTCTTCATAAGCCTCTGAAAAATTAGCCATTTGCCTCACCTCCTCCCCAAGAATATATAACAATTAGATGCCGTAGAGTTATATAAGTTACAAAAATTGTAACTACAAATATAATATGTATATTTAGTAACAAAGCCTGACGGAAATTCGTCAGGCAGTCATTTAATGTTGTATTCATTTTATTCCGAAATTATATTTATAGATATCATACAATATATAATTATAATCTATCGCTTCTTTTCTAAATCAAATTTATCACCTGCATTATTTTCAACAAGTCATAAAAAGCGCAACCCCCAGAAAATCTTAGTTTCACTTGAATTGCGTTCATATTATCTTAAATATTCAACTATACTCCCTTCATATTGGAACTTTTATTTTACTAGGGTTTCAGACACTTTTGTTAGCTACGTTTCTGCTACGTTCATTACCCTACAAAGCTTACTGCATTGTAACAAAAGCATAGAGCAAGTTTCGCCTCCAATTATGTTCTTTAACAAAAATAGGAAATACGATCATTTCAGTACGAACGCAAAGTGCTTATTCTGTCATTCAACTCATTTAAAAAAGCCATTTCCAAATTATAATATTTCCAATCATTCTGTTCCTTATATTCATTAATAAATCTAGTCATTATGTTTAACAATTCTTCTAGTTGATTACTTTCATTTAAGAACTCTTTTGCTATATCAAAGCAAAGATCAACATATTTATCTCCGCCTAGTTTTCCTTTTCCAAAAAGTCCACCTGTCTCTATAAGCATACCATCATATAATAAAATTTTATTTTCAAACTGTTGTAGTAATATATTTTTTTCCATTTAAACTCCTTCGAATTAATCATTTCAGTTGGTGATATTATACAATATATTATTACTGATCGCTATCGATATTTTTCATATCTCCTTAATGCCTATTATTAATATTGTCAGCTATTTGTACGCTTCCACATTGTTTCACGTGTTCTTACACAATCTCTCATTACCCATTTCAAAACACAAAAATAGCGCAACCCAGAAAAACTTAACTTTTCCTTGGATTGCGCTCATATTAATCTTTAATATTCAACTATACTCTCTTCATATATTCGCCGGATCTGGTATCGATCTGAATCTTATCACCCTGCTCAACGAATAATGGTACATATACAGTAGCTCCTGTTTCAACAACTGCAGGCTTGGTAGCTCCCTGTGCAGTATCACCTTTAAAGCCTGGCTCTGTATCTGTGATTACAAGATCAACGAATAACGGAGGCTCGATTGCAAATACTTGTCCATTATGGGAAAGCATCTTAACCATCTCGTTTTCTTTAACAAATTTAAGAGAATCACCGATGGAATCCTCGTTCATACCAATCTGGTCATAGGTCTCTACATTCATAAAATGGAAAAGATCACCATCGGAATATAGATACTGCATATCGCTTCTCTCGATATGTGCAGGTGGATATTTTTCTGTTGGACGGAAGGTTCTTTCAACCACACCACCATTTTTAATATTCTTTAATTTAGTTCTTACAAATGCTGCGCCTTTACCCGGTTTTACATGTTGAAATTCAATAATCTGATATATATTATTGTCCATTTCAATTGTTAGGCCGTTTCTGAAATCGCCTGCTGAAACCATACTGAAAATCCTCCTTAAAATTGACTACTCTTTAGTCTATAATAACCTATAATTTTTTGCAACAGTTTTTTTTAACCAAGCCTAAATTTGTAACAATGCGAGATGCAGCAACGTGAAGTTCAGCCTAGGCTAATTGTACCTCATAGCTTAAATTACAGCTCAATTAAGCTCTTATCAGAGAAGGTAAAATTCTCATGTCCGTTCTCTGTAACTACTACCATATCCTCAATTCTTACACCACCAAAGCCCTTAATATAGATACCAGGTTCTACCGTCTCTATCATGCCAGCAAGAATGATATCTTCCTCTAACATTGATAATCTTGGATTCTCATGAATGTGAAGGCCGACACTGTGACCAAGTCCATGACCAAAGCAGCCTTCATAGCCCGCACCATAAATAATATCTCTTGCTACTTTATCAATTTCCTTACCTTTATAACCAGCTTTAATAAAGTCAAGTGCAGCCAACTGTGCCTTTAAAACCGTATTATATACTTCCTTTTGCTTTTCGCTTGCTTTACCAATAACTATGGTTCTTGTCATATCAGAACAATAACCTTCATAGATACAGCCGAAATCCATGGTTAAGAAATCACCAGTTTCTATTTTTTTCTGGGAAGGAATCGCATGTGGCATGGAAGAGTTAATACCGGAGGCTACAATTGCCTTAAAGCTTAAGCCCTGTCCGCCCTTTACCTTTAACAGGTATTCAATTCTTGCTGCAATCTCAAGCTCTGTCATACCAGGCTTTATAAAAGTTAGGATTTCGGTAAATACCTCATCACCAATGGACTCTGCTTTTTTAAGATATTCTAATTCCTTTGCTGTTTTTATTCTTCTCATATCAGTAAGGTCATTACCAACAGGAACTAACTCTTTTATTTTTAAGTTTTCTTTAAACTTTGTATATTTAGCAAAAAGCATATCGTTAGATTCAAAGCCAAGCTTATCAACAGTATCGGATACCAGAATATCATTTAATGCTTCTTCATAACCACCATTACCAATTGTAATTACCTCGTAATCTGGTGACTCATTTTCTGCTTGTATTGTATAACGAAAATCTGTAATGATAGTATGTCTCTTTTCAGAAATATAAACATAACCTTCTCCTGCATATCCACTGATATAACGAATATTATTCTCATTGGATATTAAAAGTGCTCCTAACTCAAGCTTCTTTAGTAATTCCTGTACTCGTAAATAGTTATTCATGTTCTACCTGTCCTTCTGTTTTAATGTTTTATTGTTTCTTTTATTAACTTACCATTATTAACTCGCCTATTATTTATTATTATGTTTCCTAATTATCACCTTTACTTATTACCTAAATAATACATCTCTTTTAATATTACTCTGCTTATTCACTTTTCAAGGATTGCATATCTATAATTGCATCCACTGCCAGCAAATAACCTTTTAAGCCAAGTCCAGCAATCTGTCCTGTGCATACTGCCGCAGTCACTGAGGTATGGCGAAATTCTTCTCTTTGATGGATGTTAGATATATGTACTTCAATTTTAGGTACAGTGATTGAGGCTAATGCATCTCTTATAGCATAGCTGTAATGAGTGTAAGCACCTGGATTAATTACAATGCCGTCAACCTCGTCATAATATGCCTTTTGAATCCGATCTATTATTTCCCCTTCACTATTGCTTTGAAAAGTTTCAATTATTATCTCACTCTGCACTGCTTTCTTTTCCAATAATTCAAGTAAATAGTTGTAATCCTGTGTACCGTAGATTCCCTTTTCACGAATTCCAAGAAAATTAAGATTTGGACCATTCAACACTAAAATCTTCATACTTACTCCTCCTTCTCTACATGTTTTTCGCACAAGGTTGAAAGAGTATTCCATCAACCTTACTCGATTAAAATGGATAGTTTCATAATTAATCTAGATTATTGTTAGCAAAATTATCGTTATATTTAAATCTGCCTTAAATAATTCTCCATAATCAGGTGAGCTACTTCCTGTATGGATCTCCCATCCGTCATAATTATTTTATGCGCAGCCTTCTCATAAATTGGCGTGCGAAGTTCTAACATACGCTCCACCTTTTTTTCAACATCTTCACCCTGTAATAATGGTCTGGACGTATCTCCTTTTATTCGTGCCAGGGTTGTCTCCTTGGAAGCCTTCAAAAAAACTACATATCCAAGCTCCTTTAACAACTTGGAGTTTTGCTCTCTCATCGGTAAACCTCCGCCTGTTGATAAAACGGTATTGTCAAGCTCTGTTATCAGTTCCTTCAGCAGCTCTGTTTCCTTTGTACGGAAGAATTCTTCACCGTGTACTGCAAAGATATGAGAAATCGTGTCAGACAACCTACGTTCAATTAATTGATCCGTATCTCTGAACTGGTAGGTAAGCAAATCCGCCAGACATCTGCCAACGCTTGTCTTACCTGAGCCCATAAATCCAATTAATATGATATTGTGCTTTTTAGATACCATAAGTTATCAGTCCTGCTTTATCTTTCCCGTCGCAAGATCCTTTCGATAGAAGTATAAGACAATTCGTTCCAATTTACGTTTAAAAACAATCTGTATCTCTTCCTTGGGATGAATTGGCTTCACAAGATAGGTCATCATACCAATTCGATTTGCCCCATAAACATCTGTAAACAACTGATCTCCCACAAAAATAGTCTGATCAATTCTAGTGCCCATTATTTTAGTTGCTCTGATATAGTTTTTCACAAAAGGTTTATTTGCCTTATGAATATAATTCGTCTTTATATCTTTATTAAAACGACGAACTCTTTCGTCACTGTTGTTGGATATCAGGCAAGTTTGAAATCCAATCTTTTTTAATCTCTCAAATAACTCTATGGCTCTTGGGGTCGCATCTGCACCGTGTGCCACCAATGTATTGTCGATATCAAATAAAATTCCTCTGTAGCCTTCTTTATATAGTGTCTCATAATCAATATCGTAAGAAGAATCAGCTATCCGTTTTGGATAAAATCTGCGAAACATAGGACGTCTCCTCTTATATTTATTTTAGATCAATCGGATGCATTTTCATCCATTTTCTATCTTGATTATTCTGTGCTCATTTCCCAAACTTAATCTAATTATTATTACCAATTATAGCAAGCTAAGGTTTATAGTACAAGTAAAAATCTATATTTATCCATGGGTGGATAGAAATATTCATATATGCATATTTCTTTTTATCAACTTCCAAATTTATACAAATAAAAGGTATATAAAATAGTTTATTGTATCCTTTACAATCTGTTACAAACTATAAAGAAAGGTGTGAGTATATCTATTCAAAGATATATACCGACAACCATTGTTTGCTTGTTTTAATAAAAACAATCCACGGTTGGGTAACAAATGAATAGAAATATCCACACCTTATACTTAATTAATCTAATTTATCCCCAACCTCTGAAGTACAATGCGGACACTTCGTTGCATTCAAATTGATGTCTGAATAACAATAAGGACAGGGTTTTGTGGTTGGTGCTGCAACTGGTTCCGGTTTTTTTAATTTATTTAACCATCGTACCAATAAGAACACAACAAATGCCATAATCAAAAAGTTTAAGAC
Organism: Mobilitalea sp.; assembly: GCA_047606065.1. Lineage (GTDB taxonomy): Bacteria > Bacillota > Clostridia > Lachnospirales > Lachnospiraceae > Mobilitalea. The sequence goes on along the minus strand of JASGEU010000206.1, from coordinate 10,368 downwards.
ACCGGATAAAAATGACCCATAATTTAAAGTTGCTGCTTCTGCTGCTTTGGCAGCTGCCAAAGTTTCGTAATGTTTTCCATCTAAGGATATAAAGAGATTTGTAAAATCTATATTCTTAGTAAATAAGCTAAGGATTGGCATTATGAGGTCGTTTACCAAAGAATTTACGATTCCGGTAAAAGCACCACCAATAATGATACCAACTGCAAGATCAATCATATTGCCACGTAGGGCAAACTTTTTAAATTCCTTTAACATGCACATTCCTCCTCATTAAGTTTTGCAAGCATTAAATTTCATACCTACTAATGAAAAGAAATATCATCTGTGAATTTAACTTTTCTGTGATACTAAATTAAAATGCTTACTTTACTCATCCTCCCGTTGCTTCGAATATACAGCACAGTCATAACTGCTGCCATCCCTTCGAATTCCAACGCGATATTCCATTTTTACAAACTGCATTCCGGCCTTTTCCATCACTTTACCGGAACCCACATTCATTGTATCATATTTTGCCCGAATTATCTCATATCCAACCTCATAGAACAAATAGTGCATTACCGCCCGCAATGCTTCGGTCATAATACCCCTATTCCAAAAAGGCACACTCAAACAATAACCAATTTCACAGGACTTTGTGTTGTCGCTGGCGATTTCCACACTGATGGAACCAATCGCCATATGTTTCCCTTTCAACACAATTGCCCAATTATAATAATGATTAAACTGATAATTATTCTCCCAGTTATTTATCCTTCTTAATGAAGTCTCCACATCCTTATGAGGTCCCCAGGACAAGTATTTACATACCTCCGGATCTCCAGCCCAGTTATGAAACATATCATTGGCATCCTCTGCTCTGAATTTTCGAAGCATGAGACGGAGGGTCTCGATCGTCATAGTCCCCTTATGCTGTAAACTCACAGTAACCTCCCTGTATAAATCATCTCGTCTATAAGATTTATACAGGGACAGGTTTTGTTATGTCATATTATTTTCTTAGCTCCATACCCTCTGCAGCTAAGATTTCCAGTAATCCATCGACCATTTTCTGAATTTCCTGACCCTCAAGAGTTCTTTCCTTGGAGATGAACTCAAAACGAACCGTAACACTCTTCTTGCCTGGCAATAGTTTTTCATCTTCAAAGATATCTACCAAGTGGAAGCTCTTTAAAAACTCGCAGTCATAAGCTTTAACAGCTGCTGCAATTCTTTCAAAGCGAACTGCCTTATCCATCAATAGACTTAAGTCAATTGTTACACCTGGATACTTAGAAACCTCAGAATAACGCAGGCTTTCTGCTGCCACCTTTTCCATAGTTTCAATATCAATCTCAGCAAAGGCTACATTTAACTTCTTATCAATTTTATTCTTTACCCTGGGATTAATCACGGAAAAGTAACCAATCTCTTCGTCCTTAAGGAAAATGGAAGCACTGTTTACCGGATGAACGTAATTATTTTTAGCTAATTCTTCTTTCAGCTTATAGTTTGGCGCAATGTTTTTCACAGCAAGAAGCAGCTGGTCAACAATCTCCTTACATTTGAAATACAATTCTTTTTCACTAAGCTTTTTGCTGGCTATCACGATACCAAGCCTCTTACGTTCATCACATAAGCCATCTTCTTTCAGTCCGTCTGCCACACGGCCAATTTCAAACATTCCCATTTCTGGAGTTGTATCCGCATTCTTTAATACAAAACCTAAAAGACTTGGGATAATGGTTGAACGGATAGTATCATTTTCTGCTGTAATGGAATTAATTATACGAATATTAGGTTCTGTTACAATACCTAACTCCTTATTTAACTTACTCTCATACCAAAGGTAACTGTGTACCTCATTCATAGCATAACGCTCTGCCAACAGCTCTTTCATGCGATATTCATTGCTTCGTTCCACAGTATGACGAACCGGTGTTAAAAAGCTCTTGGTGGACTGAATTTCAAAGTTATCATATCCGTAGATACGGGTAATCTCTTCAATAATATCAGCCTTAATTGTAACATCCTTTGTTGCTCTCCAGGTTGGAACCACAAGAGAGAAATTATCTTCTTTACGGGTTACACCAAAGCCAAGCGCAGTAAGGGTTTCTTCAATCTGGTCAGAAGAAATGTCGATTCCTGTATATTTATCAACGTAAGCCTTATCAAAATCAATGTTGATGGTTTTGTAATGCTTTACATAGCAATCAGTAAGAGAGGAGGTTACCTCTACACCCGGGTCAATATCTTTCAACAGCTTAATAAAACGTTCGATTGCAGGGATTGTAAGTTCCGGGTCAATGGTTTTTTCATATCTTGAGCTTGCATCTGTACGGAGTCCAAGACGTGTAGCAGATTTACGAACGGATACCGCATCAAAGTTCGCAGATTCTAAAAGTACACTGCTGGTATCATCCGTTATTTCTGATAATTCACCACCCATGATACCGGCGATCGCAACTGGTTCCTTCTCATCACAGATTAATAAGGTCTCTGTATCCACCTTTCTCTCTACTCCATCCAGTGTCAGGAAATTAACTGTCTCCGGATAGGTCTTTACACGTATCTGTGATACCTTTCCATTATCAAAGGCATGCATCGGCTGACCTAATTCCATCATAAGATAATTAGTTAAATCCGCCAATAAATTAATTGGTCTCATACCACAGTATTTTAAACGAATTCTCATATTGATCGGAGCTTTTTTCTCTCTAATATTCGAGATGGTGATGCAGCTATAACGGAAGCATTTTTCGGTATCTTCTACTTTGACATCAATCTTAGCTAAATCCTTATAAACACTTGTATTTACAACCTCCAGCGGCTTTAGCGGACGTTTCGTTAATACTGCGATTTCTCTTGCAATCCCATAATGCCCCCATAGGTCGGGGCGATTAGTTAAGGATTTATTATCCACCTCGAATACTGTATCCTCTAATTGCATAAAGGACTTAATATCGGTTCCTAATGGATAGGTGTCGTCAAGCATCATAAGTCCTGAATGGTCATCACTCAAGCCAAGTTCCTTTTCAGAACAGCACATACCATGGCTGATTTCACCAGCGATAGTTGCTTCCTGGATTTCAAGATCTCCAACCTGTCCGCCTAATTTAGCAAAGGGAACAATTGCTCCAACAAATACATTTGGAGCACCGCATACACAGCCCACTATCTCTGTGCCGATATCTACCTTTAATAAGTGTAACTTCTTTGAGTTTGGATGATCATTTATCTCAATAATTTTGCCAACTACAACATCCTTTATATTCTTACCATATTCATGAATTTCTTCTACCTCTGCCGTAGATAAAGTAAATCTGCCGATCAACTCCTTTAAGTTAATTCCAGAGAGATCTGTGAATTCAGAAATCCAATTCATTGATATATACATTCGTTCTTCCTCCAATCTGCCAAAGTGGCAGTCTCTATTAAATATCACATATCCTTTACAAGTGAATTATATGTGTAATATCACTGCCTTCTTATTTCGTAAACTGCTTTAATTGTTTAATGTTACCGCTATTGAACATACGGATATCCTTGATGTTATATTTCATCATTGCCAGTCTGGTAAGACCAAGACCGAAAGCAAAACCTGTATATTTTTCAGGATCAATACCACCAAGTGAAAGTACATTTGGATGAATCATGCCGCAAGGAAGTAATTCCAACCAACCGGAATGCTTACAGGTAGGACAGCCGGAACCGCCACAAATTGCACAGTTTATATCTAATTCAAAGCCAGGCTCCACAAAGGGGAAGAAACCAGGTCTAAGACGAACTTTAACATCTCTTTGAAATACTTCTGAAAGTAATACCTTCATAAAATAAATTAAGTTTGAAATAGAGATATCATCTCCGATCATCATACCCTCCAACTGGAAGAAGGTATTCTCATGACTGGCGTCGATATTCTCATTACGGAAACATCTGCCAGGGAATAATACCTTTAAAGGCTCGCCTGACTTTGGTGCTCCATATTTACGCATAATGGTATTCTGTGCAGCAGAGGTATGAGTCTTAAGTAACTGACCATTCTCTAAATAATAGGTGTCTGTCATATCTCTTGCCGGATGGTTCTTAGGAATATTAACACCTTCAAAGTTATTGAACTCTGTCTGAATCTCCAACCCATCTTCTATGATAAAACCCATGGTCTTAAAGATGTCTTCAATCTGTTTTTGAACGATGGTAATAGGATGTAAGGTACCAACTGCCTTATCAGAAGGAATGGAGTAGTCGAAACGCTCTGTGTTCTCAATTTCCTTTAAGTATTCCCTCTCCTCAATGGTTTTCTGATACTCTACAATTGCCTGCTCACATTCATCCTTTAAAATGTTTACCTGCATACCAGCTACTTTCTTCGCTTCGGCATCCAGATTACGGAGGTTTTTTAACTCCTCTGTAACAAGACCCTTTTTACCTAGAAAGGATACTCGAATACGCTCTAATTCCTCTTTTGAGTTTGCTGCATGAAGCTCCGCAGTAAACTGCGCTTTAATGCGCTCTAAATTTTCTAACATTTTCATTCCTCCTATATCTTTGATAAAATTTTGCAACAAAAAAGCTTCCTCCCAAAAGGGACGAAAGCATCGTGGTACCACCCAAATTCAAGTCTATAAAACAGACTCCTTTAGCAGTCATAACGGGACTGAACCGACCTCTCTTTTATTACAAGTACACAACCTGAATATCTTAAAGGCAACTCCGGTGCCGAACTTCACAATATATCTGGACCCTGAACCTGCTCTCAGCCGGTGGCACGTTCTCTCTGGCGGGAAAATATACGCTACTACATTCACCTTCAATGTTTTTATCTTTTGCTCATATCTTAATCGACAATTTCATAATTGTCAAGGACAGATTTCCTTTAAATAAAGTTACTCCTTCAACAAGTTCATGGCAAGTTATTTCACTTGTCGTAAACTAAGGAAGCCTTAGGTACTAAGACCATATACTTTGATCTTACCAACCCAAGGCTTCCGTTACTTTACGCCCATGTAAAGTAAAGTATCAACATTTCTTGTAATTAATAGCTGACGGAGAAATTACTAACAGCAGAGGACAGGATAAGTTCCGTCCCTTTACTTGAACTTGCGTCCACCCCTTTTCTCCTAATATAAACCTTACTACCTTTAGGTGCAGCCGTGCTGGAAAGTGTAATAAGTTTTGCAGAGCTGACAGAGGTCCATTTTGCACTTGCAGGATTATAATCTGTACCTGCCTTAACAATAGTATATTCAAAAAGATTAGTCTTCGTTGCATTGTTAAACGTCATAACTAATTTTGAATTGTAAAAATAATAACTAACGTCATCAACATTTCCACCAATCGCAGGTGCTTTTGTCTGACCATTAATGGTTACATAAGCAGTTTTAGAATAGGAGGAACTTGCTGTAGCAGCTGTTCGAATCAGTAATGTTACAGAATGAGCCCCATTCTTATATAACACAGAAGGAGCAATCTCCTCAATAGTCATGGTCTTTGAGCACTCATTCCAGGTGCCCGTACTTGAATCATAGTATTCCATTGCCTCTGTAGTATTTAAGGTCAATTTAGAAGAATTTACCGTTACCTTTGGTGCTTCTGCTCTGGCAGTAATTGATATGGTTATTTCTTTGCTTGGTCTGCTGCCAGCATTAGAACCAGCACCCTTTACCTGTGGAAGTCGAATTATTATTTTCGCTCCTTTCAGTCTGAAGGTTTCCAAAGAACTTATGAATTGCTTATAGGAGCTTGAAGCATCATTTAAACTCACGGTATTCCAACTATAATCCGAAGTTTTTCTCCACTCAAAATAATCGTAGTCGTCTGCTTCTACAAAAGTAAACTCCTCATCCGCCTTGCTATAGGTTACCTTGAAGGACTTGTCCTGCATGGGTAAGGTTGTGGATTTAATTGTTGTATTTACATCTCCTTTAAAATAAAGAGTTACATCACTGGTTATACTAACCCAGGATATGTCCATTTCATAAGATTTGGTAGAAGTACTATAACTTCCCTCCACTTCGGTCCAGGTGTTTTCGTCAGTGGAATAATATATAATGGTATTGTTGTTATTAAATACTTGTAAAGTTAGTTCCTCATAATCAATTGCACCGATTGTAACAGCGGCAGCTGTCTCAGCACTTACCTTGCTGGATGGTTGCAGTCCAATCATAAACACGGGGAGCAGCCACAACAATAATCTAAGATATCCTTTTAATCTATATTTTTTCATCGCAATCTCCTTAATCAATCCACCTTACCTAGTTAGCGTTCAAAATGGTAAGCTTACAACCAGTGTCAATAACATACCCATTACTTAAGGTTATAACCACATTCTTCGTATCCGATGAATTTGTAGTGAGCTTATTAATTTTAGCATTGGATAGATAGATGGTTGCCTTTCCATTGGATATGGATGCTGATCCAAAGATTGAGACATTCCCCCAGGTTACATTGGCTACACTGACACTATAGGTCTGACTGAACATCGTTAACGTTAGTGAAAAGGTAACTACATCCTGTGTAACTGTTGTGGTACTGCCGTCTTCATTTGTTATTGTTGAGGTAGTTTTCTCTGTAAGACCACCTTCTGATAAAGACCATGCAATTGGCGTATTGTCAATGGCAGCTGTACGAATTAATTTAATTGTAACAGCTTTATCCACAACCTCATTATTATTTAGATTAATAGTCAACGAAGTAGCCTGATCAAATGCTGTAATTTCAGCTGACTTTTCAAAATTAGATACATTCACTGTAACTGTTGCAGTTCTAATTGTTGCATTATCTTCATCCTTATAGGAATCATAGACCACGGTATAATCTGTCCCTTTATTCAACGTATAACCACTGTACTTTATGGAACTTATCTCGGTGGATTCACTGGTAAATTTATTAATACCAGTAGGATCAATCACTTTTTCATTGCCAAAATCCAATTTAAACTTAAATTTAGTTGTATCCGTGGTATCTGTTGACATGTAAATACGATTAAATGCGGTACTATATTCGGAGTCACTAGGATTTTTAACTATTGTTTTTGGATAAAGGTATAGCTGTATTCCAGAAGTGGAATTACTCTTAATTATCTCTTGATTTGCAAAGGTGATATTCGCATACAATATCTCTTCTGTAAAACTATTGATTTCATCAGTAGAGGTAATATTCGTTGTCACTATGTACTTATCACTTGCACCAGTGCTTTTGGTATTCAGTGCTACGGTGCTCTTACTGGTAACAGATCCTTTCTTCGTACCATAACTATCATAGAAGTCTATGGCGGATACTGTTGTTGATGTTGCTGTATATAAATAGAAGGTTAGATAACTTGAGGTTTTAGCGCTTTGACAAACTCCAGCTGTGGTTACTAGAGTGGTTAGCTGTGTGGCCTCAGGAGCTGATGGATAGCTAACGCCGCTTAATCCGGTAACATTCACTTCAAGAGAAGCTAAAGCGAAACTTATAGTTTCTGACTCTTCTATCGTCTTCAATCTTACATATATTTTACTTCCATTTGGAGCAGTCGTACTATTAATTGTTGTAGCTGCAGAGGAGGTTATTGACTTCCATACTGCTGTTTGATAGCTTAACTCCTTCTCCTTTGGAATAACCGTGTATTCATAGGGTACCGTTGCACTAGCTGCCTTTACAGTTAACGATAAGGTTGTAGAACTTGTATAGTTTAATACGATACCGCTGGTATCAATATCCGGCGCTCCTTTTTGAATTGGAATCTTTACGGTAGTGATATTTGATACCTGGGAGGTACTGCTGGCATTTGTTCTGAATTGAAGTGTAGCTGCCTTCTGAGTGGATGAATTACCTGTGTATAGTACCTCTGGTGCGATATTACTAATCAAAAGGTCAGTCGTACTACTAATATTAGTCCAATCCGACATTGTTCCGTCAGAATTCACTTTACGATAAGCCATACCCTTTTTCACTGCCAGGCTGAATTTTGAACCATTCACCTTTATTGTCGGAGCAGTAATTTTCTTGGGTATCGTAACTGTTACTTCTTTACTAGCTCTAACACCCGCACTGGTACTTGAACCATTAACTGGAGCTAACCGGAAATATAATTGAATTCCTTTTGTAAAATAATTGCTTAACTCATCTGCCAAGGTACTTTCATTCACCGTACTCCACATGGTACTATTTTTCTTTCTCCATTCAATTGTACGATTACTTGTGTTATAAAAGGTAACTGTACCCTTTTGTTTGTTAAAGGTGGCTTTAAAGGTTGTAACCTGTTTGGGTAAGGTAACAGAGAGTATACCAGTAGAATAATCCCCTTTAAAAGTCATGGTATAGTTCTTTGTAGTTGATACCCAGGAAATATCCATAGTAATTGTACCATTGACAATTTTACCAGGAATTATCTCCCACTTCTTTTTATTTGCATCTGATACATATACCTTTGTATCGCCTGAATTGACTTGCAAGGTTATGGTACTGTTGTCATAGTTAATTTCTTTTACTGAAATACTTGCTTCGGCTGCACTAGCTTTATTCTGTGACACTATAATTACTGTAACAATAAAAACTAATGATAAAAAGCCAAATAAATTTCTTACCACTCGGTTCCTTGTAATTATTCCCTTATTCTTTTCTTTGTTCATATTATGCCTCTTTCCTTTCGGATATGAAAAAGCACGTCCATGTATCAAGCTCATATCTTCAACTTATTTTTTTCATTGATAATGAATATGAAATCCAATCTCACCTCCCGTATTTTCTTTAACTCCATTGATAGGAAGGCCCTTTTACTCTGTTAAAAGTCGAGTCACATGCAGTCCCTCTTTATTTATATCGGTTTAAATTAATTAATCTTTATGTATTTTATAAAATTTTTACATTATTTACAGAATACCCCTTTCCGTTCTGCTCTTTTCCTTCTGGTACTTTTGTGTTAAAATACTTGAATGTGATTGGAACTACGATACTTACCACTTCTGAGTAATTATCTCTCAGATTAGCTTAAGGTTAGGAGAACATACATGGACACTAAAATATTATTCTTTGACATTGACGGAACAATAATCAGCAATGTAACACATCAGATTTCTGAAAACACCAAAAACGCAATTCGAAAGGCAAAGGCAAATGGACACCTCGTATTTATTAATACGGGCAGGACCCTGGCAGGTATCACCCCAGAAATTAAAGAAATCGGTTTTGATGGCTATGTCTGCGGCTGTGGTACTTACATTGATTACAATGGTTCAAAATTATTACATGAGAGAGTACCAAGTGAACTTCATAAACACCTTATTAATGATCTTAACGAACATCAAATTGAAGCCTTATTAGAAGGTTCCACCCATATATACTATAATGACAGATTAGCTGAACAGCATTTACTCCCACCGAAGGACATCTTCCAAAATCTTTTTGAATTCACTCTGCAAAGCTGGCATGACGCGGAAACTGACTTCGATAAAATGTGTATCAGGTGTGAAGACCCAGAGCTTTACCAGTTGTTCTATAATAAATACAAAGACACCTTCGAATTTATAAAGCGCGATGCTGTTTTTTATGAACTTATTCCTGCTAATTTTTCGAAGGCTACCGGTATTGAATACTTAATAAAGCATTTAGATATCCCTCATGAAAATACTTATGCCTTTGGTGACAGCACCAATGATCTCTCCATGCTGAACTTTGTAAAACATAGTGTTGGAATGGGTGTGTCAGATCAGCAGGTTCTTGACATTGTAACCTTCCACACCAGGAACGTGGAAGATAATGGAATTGAATTTGCGTTAAAACATTTCGAAATAATATAGCAGTCCTCTTGTATTTATTATTAATCCATCGTTGTTTTATAAGTATGTCTAATCACTGGAAAGCCGTTAATTTCTTGCATTCGCCCAATGTTTATGATAGAATTATCGAGGTCATTTCAGACCGCCTAACATACAAAAGGAGTGTTGTTCATGCAAAATTATGATGTAATCATTATAGGTGCTGGTCCGTCCGGAATCTTTTGTGCCTATGAATTGATTAAGGAAAACAAAGATTTAAAGATACTTATGGTTGAAAAAGGCAGACCAATCGAAAAGAGACTATGCCCCAAAAGAACAACTAAGCAATGTATCGGCTGTAAACCCTGCTCAATTACCACAGGATTTGCAGGTGCAGGAGCATTTTCCGACGGTAAGTTATCCTTATCACCCGATGTCGGCGGAACTCTTCCTGATATCTTAGGCTATGACAAGGCGATGGAACTGATTAAGGAATCAGACGATATCTATCTAAAATTTGGTGCTGATACTAATGTATACGGTGTTGATAAAGAGTCAGAAATCCGTGAAATTAGAAGACGTGCTATCAATGCAAATTTAAAATTGATTGAATGCCCAATCCGTCATCTTGGTACGGAGGAAGGTT